>DASQUP010000092.1:0-17496 GCA_035641235.1 Actinomycetota bacterium | reverse complement strand
TCAGGGCTTCTGCGTCGGAGACGTCCAGGTCGACCCGCAGAGCCGCAGGCTGACCGCAGCGGTGTCGGGCGGGGTCGACGTGCTCCGGGGTGTGCTGAGCCACCTCGCCGACGCCAACATCAAGGTCGTCGACGTCGGGCTTAGGCGGCCGACGCTAGACGACGTGTTTTTGACCCTCACCGGCCACCACGCCGAGGAGGTCGCTAACGGAAACGGCGCCCCGGCCGAGGCCGAGGCCGACAAGGCAATCGAACTCGAGGTGGACAAGGAGGCGGTGAGATGAGCTCGGTAGCACTCGCCCTGCAAGACGGCGTCGTCGTCGGGCGCCGCAACCTCATCAAGATCACCCGGGTGCCCGAGATCCTCGTGTGGATCACGATGTCGCCGATCATGTTCGTGCTGCTGTTCAGCTACGTGTTCGGCTCGATGATCACGATCCCCGGGACCTCCTACCGGGAGTTCCTCATGGCCGGGATCTTCACCCAGACGGTCATCTTCGGGGCGACGTTCACCGGGGCGTCGCTCGCAGAGGACATGACCAAGGGCATCATCGACCGCTTCCGGTCGCTTCCGATGGCCCGTTCGGCGGTCATCGTCGGGCGCACCGGGGCCGACATCTTCTACAACCTGACGTCGATCGTGCTCATGACGGCGACCGGCCTCGTCATCGGGTGGCGCATCCACACCGGCGTGGTCGAGGCCGCCGGCGGCTATCTGCTGCTGCTCGCGTTTGCCTTTGGGATCTCGTGGATCATGGCGTATGTCGGACTCAAGGTGTCGTCGGTCGAGGTGGTCAACAACGCCTCGTTCATGTTCATCTTCCCGATGACGTTCATCGCCAACACGTTCGTGGACTCCAACCGGCTCCCCGGGCCGCTCAAGACGTTCGCGGAGTGGAATCCCGTGTCGGCGGTCGCCCAGGCGGTGAGGGAGGCGTTCGGCAACACCGGCACCGTCCCCGTGGGCGACGCGTGGTCGCTCCAGAACCCGATCGCTTACACGCTCATCTGGGTCGGGATCATCCTGGCGGTGTTCATCCCGCTGTCGATCCGCCAGTACAACAAGGCGGCGAGCCGGGACTAAAGCACACCCAAGCCGAACTGTTCGCGCTCAGGTGCGGATTCCAATGAATGAGCGCGAACAGTTCGGGGTGCTCTTACTCGTCCACCGGGAGCTCCGCCGGCAGGTCGAACTTCGCGAAGAGCTCCGGCATAGCAAAACCAACAGACTCCCTAACCTGAACGCCCTCGAGGCTTATGACTTCGAGGGCGTTCGCCGTGTAAACGCCTCTTTCCGGATCCCATAGATATCCCGCGAACGCCAGCTGACCGTTCGCCCGGACCGGTAGGTACCGCCACCGTTCGTGGAGCGGGCTGTCTGGGTGCGTAATGGCCGCCAGCAATTCGGTGCGGCCCTGCCACCAGAAGGGGTACGGCGGCATAGCCATCGTTACGTCCTCCGCCAGCAGCGCCGTGAGCGCGTCAACGTCTGCGCTCTCCCACGCTTTGACGTAATCCTTAACCAGCGCGCGGAGGCGTTCGTCTCCTAGAGCCCGCAGGGTTGCCTGTTGACTCTGTGACGGGAGGCGCTCGTCGACGGTTTTTCGAGCTCGCTGCAGAGCCGAGTTGACGGAGGCAACCGAAGTTTCAAGAAGCTCCGAGACTTCACTCGCGGAGAAACCCAGCACTTCGCGCAAGACGAGCGCGGCCCGTTGTTGGGGTGGCAAGTGCTGCAGCGCCGCAATGAAGGCCAGTTCCACCGCCTCGCGCTGTTCGTAACGGGCTTCGGGCGCGGCGTACCCGTCCTCGACACCCAGCTTGTCGTCGGGATAAGGCTCTACCCATATGGACTCCACTACAGGTTCCGCGTTGTCATCAGGAGAATTGGGGGGAAGGCCGTAGTCCCTCGGGAGCAACCGCTTTGGGCGGCGGGAGATCGTATCGAGGCAAGTGTTGGTCGCGATCTTGTAGAGCCAGGGCCTGACCGATCTTCGTTCGTCGAATCCGTGAAGTCCTCGCCATGCACGAAGGAGTGCCTCCTGGAGCGCGTCCTCGGCATCGTGAAGGGAGCCCAGCATCCGATAGCAGTGGGCCAGCAACGCTTTCCGGTGCGGCTCGACGAGTGTTCGAAAAGCGTCTTCGTTGCCGTGTCGAACCGCTTGTAGTAGCTCGTTCTCGCGGGACGCGGAGCCCATGAACGGAACGGTCATTCTCCAGAGCGTAGACGGCGATGCGCGATTGAGTCCAGGCGCCCCAACTTTCCTGGGATTGCGCGATGAGTTCGGCCTCCCGCGCCGGTAATACCTGGTGAACCCAACACACTGGATCGACGCAGGGTCGATCCCGATCGAAGGAGGCAGCTATGTCTGATGAGAACACTTCCGGCGAGTACCAGATGCCGGAGCCGGATGCCGACCTTCAGGGACTCAATCGGTTGGTGGGAACGTGGAACGTGTCGGGAGAGGCGCAGGGAACGGTCACGTACGAATGGATGGAGGGCGGTTTCTTTCTCATCCAGCATGTCGATCTCGAGCAGTACGGTCAGAGGAACAAAGGCATCGAGATCATCGGTCACGAGCGGCAGTTCGGCGCGGAGCCGAGCGAAGACATCAAGTCGCGCTACTACGACACCATGGGCAACACCTTCGACTACGTGTACGAGATCGAGGGAGACACCCTCACGATCTGGGGCGGCGAGAAGGGATCGCCCGCCTACTACAAGGGGAAGTTCAGTGCAGACGACAACTCAGTTTCGGGTGACTGGGTGTACCCAGGTGGAGGCGGCTACGGCTCGAGCATGACCAAGGTCGAGTAGTGACGGGGTTTCGGTCCGGCGCTTGTCGTCGGACCGATCCCATGAAGCGATTATGCAAGGCAGAACTCATTGCCTTCCGGATCTTGCATCACGACGTGGTAGTGGTCCCCATCCTCGAAGGCGGCAATCTGTTGGGCGCCGAGCGCGATCAGCCTGGCCGATTCTGCTCCGACCTCTTGCTTTCGCTGATCCAATGGAGCAGTCGGGTCGGCGCTGGCTCTGAGATCGAAGTGGAACCGGTTCTTTCCGAGCTTGGGTTCGGGAACTCTTTGGAACCAGATGCGGGGGCCGCGGTCTTCCGGATCCCTGATCTTGTTATACGGCCGGGCCCCCGGGTCCCATTCCTCCTCGGGCACACCTGCGGCTTCGAGCCACTGATCCCACGTCGAGAACGTTTTGGGCGGATCCGCGAACTCGTAACGAAGCGCCTCCACCCAAAAATCGGCGAGCGCAGAAGGATTGGCACAATCGATCGTTACCTGAGAAATGGTCGCCACCATCTCACCTTTCTTGAATCGTGGTACCCACACCGTCCTACGGAAAGCCGCGCCGAGGGACCTTTCATGCCGGCATGAGTCACAATATGCCGATGCATCTTCCCGTGATGCCGCCGATCGCGCCGATGCTGGCGAAGCCGATTACCGAGATACCGCCCGGCCATTTCTACGAACCGAAGTGGGACGGCTTTCGTTCCATAGTGTTCAGGGACGGCGACGAAGTTCATATCGGCAGTCGCAACCAGCGTCCCATGGAGAGGTATTTCCCGGACGTTGTCGCCGCAGTAAAGGACAACGTTCCGGCGCGCTGCGTCCTGGACGGCGAGATCGTCGTTCCGGCGTCGGACAATCACAGGCTCGATTTCTTTGCTTTGCAGCAACGAATTCATCCGGCCGCAAGCCGCATCAGACTGCTCGCCGAGCAGACTCCGGCGAGTTTCATCGCCTTCGATCTACTGGCACTCGAGGACATCGACTACATGCGCAGGTCATTTCGGGAGCGGCGCGCACCACTTGAAGAAGCCCTTACTTCAGCGGCCGCTCCCGTGCACATCACACCCATCACGCAAGATCAGGAGTTGGCAAAGAAGTGGTTCGACGTCTTCGAGGGCGCAGGAATCGACGGTTTGATCGCCAAGAAGCCCGAAGGCACATACGAACCCGACAAACGCGTCATGAGCAAGATCAAACATGTGCGGACTGCCGATTGTGTTGTGGCCGGTTACCGGGTGCACAAAACCGAGGGCGACGCGATCGGCTCCCTACTCCTCGGCCTGTACGTGGAACCGGGAACGCCGATGCCTCCCGGCTTCGGCGCGGAACCGGGGGCGTTGATGCCCGTGGGAGTGGTCGGGGCTTTCCCGATGGCGCGCCGCAGAGAACTGTTCGTCGAACTGCAACCGCTGGTCACGGACTTCGAGGACCATCCATGGCGCTGGGCAGAGGAGGAGGTCGCCCGCGCCCGAAAGGGCGAGGGCAGCAGATGGAACCCGACCAAAGATCTGTCTTTCGTTCCGCTTCGCCCGGAGCGCGTGGTCGAGGTTCGCTACGACTACATGGAGGGGCCTCGCTTCCGGCACACAACACAATTCGTGCGCTGGCGTCCCGACAGGGATCCGGAATCGTGCGGGTACGAGCAGCTCGAGATACCGGCGCGCCTCGATCTAGCCGAGGTGCTGGCGGGCCGCGTGACCTAACCAGCGCGCACGCATCGAACTGTTCGCTATGGTCTCCGGATTCCGTAGATCAGTGCGAACAGTTCGACAAAAGGGAGGCCCGCAGCTCAGATTTGGGTGCTCGTGCCGCTCGTCGTCGTTGTGCTATCGATTAGACCGGCTCTCGAACGCAGGCAATAGAGGAACTACGCGCCCTAATCGGCCCGCCCACGAAACTTACGGAGGGAGCCGCTGACCTTCTTTACGCATCCGGAACCAGCGGTGCGCATACGGCTCGAGTTTTATCGGAATCGAACCGTCGGTCGGGTGGAGTTCTTCTCGAGCGAAGAGGTCTACCGCGTCCTGGGCTCCGTCGGCCGGCAAGGTGACCTCAAGGTGATCCTCCGAGAAGGAGTGGACGGCAACAACTGAGTTCTCGCCCCAATCGCAGCGGTGTGCCAGCACGGCCTTCTCCCCGACATCCAGCACGGTCGCATGCCCCCAGCCGATCTCAGGAGACTCACGCCGGCGACGGATGAGCCGCTCCATCCAGTTCAACAGCGAATCCTCCTGGCGACGCTGGTCGGCGACATTGATCGCAGAGGGTCCCCACCGGTCGGAGGCCACGACGGGACGCACGAGCTTGGGGTCCCCCGTGGTGAATCCGCCGTGCGGCTCATCCGACCACTGCATCGGCGCGCGCACGCTCATGCGACCCTCGATGTCGAGGTTCTCTGCCATCCCGATCTCCTCGCCATAGAAAAGGATCGGTGTGCCGGGCAAGGAGAAGGCCAGGCTGTAGATCATCCGGATCTGCCTCTGGTCACCGTCCACCATCGGCGGGAGTCTCCGGCGTAGGCCGCGTGCATAGAGCTGATGAGATTTATCGGGTCCGAACGCCTCGAAGATCTCTGCGCGCTCGTCTTCAGAGAGTTGTTCCAGCGTTAGTTCGTCGTGATTGCGAACAAAGTTGCCCCACTGGCAATCGTCGGGGATGTCGGGCAGCGCGCGCAGGGCCTCAGCGAGTGGCGTTGCATCGCCGCGCGCTAGCGACTGCCACATCGCTTGGTTGACCGAGAAGTTGAAGCACATGTGGAGCTCGTCGCCGTTCTGTTCCCCGTAAAAGGCCACGAGCTCCTCAGGTGGGAGGCCAACCTCTCCCAGCAGCATCACATCACCGCGATGCCTGCTCGCATAACTGCGGAGATCGCGCACGAGCTCGTGCGGCTCCGCGATCGCTCCTTCCGGGAGGCCTTCGGTTTCGATAAGGAAGGGAACGGCATCGATGCGAAAGCCCGAGATGCCCTGCTCGAGCCAATAGCCCATTATCTGTGCCAGCTCATCCCGAACTGCGGGGTTCGCAACGTTGAGTTCGGGTTGATGGGAGTAGAACCGATGAAAGAACCACCGGCCGGCTTCTTCGTCGTACGCCCAGTTCGAATCCTCTTTGTCGGGGAACACGACGCCGCCCGGAGGATCGGGTGGCTTTTCGTCCGCCCAGACATAGAAGTCGTGATACGGAGAATCAGTGTCCCTCCGAGCCTCCTGGAACCAGGGGTGTTGATCTGATGTGTGGTTGAGCACGACATCAACGATCACCCGGATGCCTCGGTCCCGTGCCGTGCGCACCATCTCCACGAAGTCTCCCGGAGTTCCGAGCCGCTCGTCGATGGCGTAGAAATCAGTTATGTCGTACCCGTCGTCGAGCTGTGGTGAGGGGTTGTAAGGCATCAACCAGATGCACGACACGCCTAGACCGGCTAGATAGTCGATTCGTTCTGTGAGACCGACGAAGTCTCCGCAGCCGTCCCCATCCGCGTCGAGGAATGTCTCGACGTCCATGCAGTAGATGACTGCGTTTTTCCACCACAGGTCGCTCGTCTTCTTTCTGCTCATAGCTCTGTCAACACCTTTGAACCGAACTCTTCGATGAACGGATGCTGCTCGCGTCCCACGTGATGCAGGTAGATCTCGTCGAAGCCGATCTCTGCGAAGTCGTTCAACCACTCCGCATGACGTGCAACATCGGCAGAGATAAGAACCGGTCCGTGCATGTCCTCGGGTCGGACATGGCGTGCGGCCTCGTCGAACTCCTCGACCGTCGCTGCGTCCCAGCTCAGGGGCGGACCAAAAACGTTTGTGCGCCATTGGTCGTACGCGATCTTTATGGCCTCGTCTTCATCGGGGGCCCACGACAGGTGGACCTGCAGAGCGGCCAGCTTGTTCGCGCCCCCACCCTCCCGGAATGCATCGAGAATCCTCTTGAGTGTGTCGGGAGGTTGCGCAATCGTGATCAACCCGTCGGCCCAACCCCCCAGCCAGCGAGCCGTCTCTTCGCTGACGGCGGCTCCGATGAGCTTCGGTGCCTTCGTGGGGAGCGTCCATAAGCGCGCCCGGTCGACCCTGATCATGCCGTCGTGAGTGACGGTCTCACCCGCGAACAGGGCCCGGATCACCTCGACGCATTCCGCGAGTCGGGCATTTCGTCGATCCTTGTTGGGCCACCGATCGCCGGTGATGTGCTCGTTTGAGTTCTCGCCGCTCCCCAGAGCCATCCAGAAGCGCCCCGGGAACATCTCCGCCAGTGTTGCTGCCGCTTGTGCGATGACCGCTGGGTGATAACGCTGTCCCGGCGCAGTCACGACCCCGAATGGCAGAGCCGTCGCGTGCATGGCGGCACCCAGCCACGACCAGGCGAAACCGGACTCCCCCTGTCGCTCACTCCAAGGGGAGAAGTGATCCGAGGACATAGCGACGCGGAAACCCGCTTCCTCTGCATCAATCGCAGCGGCGAGCAGTTCGCCGGGCGGGATCTGTTCGTGTGAGGCGTGCCATCCGATCGTGGCCATCGTCACCCTAAGTACCCCGGAGACGGGCAGGCCATACCTCATATGGGACTGCGGCTCAATTGGTCGGCGTCGTGTGGGGGATCGTTAGCCCCCGAACCGTCTGCAATCAGTCACGGTATGCGTGACTTGTCGCAGACAGTTCGTCCAACGGTTACGGTTCTCGTCGTGCAAGAGCCACCCAGCGGAGGTCCCCTTCTCCAAACGGAACGCCTCTACCTCCGTGAACTAGTTGACGGCGATGTCGATGATTTGTTTGCCGTACTCGGTGACCCGGTTGCAATGCAGTACTACCCCCACCCGTTCAGTCGCGACGAAGTCGTTGGATGGATTGATTGGATCCGCAGCTCTTATTCGGAAAACGGCTTTGGCCTGTGGGGGATGGTCCTAAAGGAAAGCGGCGAGCTGATTGGGGACTGTGGTCTGATCCTCCAGGAAGTCGAGGGAGAGCGGCTGGTGGAGGTCGGCTACCACCTCAAGCGATCGCACTGGCACAAGGGTCTTGCAACCGAGGCGGCCAGCGCGAGTTGCCGGCATGCGTTCGAAACGCTCCCCATCGACTTCGTCGTCGCTTTGGTGCGGCCAGAGAATCGACCCTCCGCCCGCGTAGCGGAGCGCCTCGGCTTGCAGGTATGGAAATCGGTGGACCGCAAAGGAATGCTTCACTTCGTCTACCGAATCCACCGGGACGAGTTCGAAGCGACTGACGCTCCAATCGGCTAGTTGTCGGGAATCCCGTGCAACCGCGGCTTCACGTCAAGGACCGGCGTTCCGTCCACCGCTTCGAGGTTGCTCACTTGGACTCTCAGTCCATCGATCTCGAGGATGTCGACTAGATGGAGACCGATCGGATTCGGACGATCAGACGATCGCGTACTGAACACTCCGTGCAAGGGCACGGAGAGGTCATCACGCGGGTGGACCTTCAGAACGTCGCGTTGGGCTCTGTCCAGCCACGACAGAACAATGATCTGCTCTCCGACCCGAAGATCATCTAGAGCCGGCGCGACGGCCGGGTCGAAGACCAGCCACGCATCCGGTGATCCCTCGTAACCTTGTTTCGGCGCCGTCTCAGGGTCGGTCAGGGACGACTCCACCCTTCCAATGGGCCGCAGGACGATTCGATTGTCATTGCGGTTCGCATCCAAGGTTCAGGTCCTCCGAGAGAGTGATTCAGGGTCCCGGCAAGTATGATGCGGAAACCTCGGGCCCTCTCCCCCCGCGCCCGGCTCAATCGCCGCAGCTGCGGAGAGCTCCACTAGGTCTTGATGCCTGAACCCCCCGACGGGCAGCACTCTGCTGGCTCGCGAGGCACTCACATTTACAAGGCTTCTGAACGTGTTCGAGCAGGCCGGGATTGCACGAGCCGGCTTTTGGCGAGCCGGCACCTCCCGGATATTCACCCACACACGATCACGAAACCGAATCCAAGCCACCACGAATTGACCCCGAAGTCGCGCCGCCGTTCGAGTCTTAGCCGTTTTCTATGGAACCCTCATCCCGGCAGCAACGTGGACGCCGGACGCTGAAGGGGAGGCCGGCTAACTCTGGGTCCTTTTAGTGCGACCGAACGACGCGATAGCGGAGACGGGGCCCATATGTTTCAGTTTGTCGGGGTTGATCACCGACCGAAATGTGATGATGGCTCCGTTTGAGATCTCGATCACGAACACACTCACCAGCTTGCCTTCGGAATCCCGTACCAAGGCACCCGGGTGACCATTGACCTGGCGCAGTTCCAGGTTGAGGCTGAGATTGCGTATAGTGCGCCCGACATTGGCCAGCAGGTGTGCCACGTGTTCGGCGCCAACAATTGGCGCGCTCCACTGCGGCGCCTTCCCTCCTCCGTCACCATAGACAACAGCATCCGCTGCAAGCATGTCGACAAGGCCGTCGACGTCGCTGCCAGAGAGAGCGGCAAAGAATCGGCCTCCGAGATCGTTTCGTTCGCGGCGAGAGACATCGAAGCGAGGCTTCTCCTCCGCCAAGTGCTTCCGAGCCCGTGTCGCGATCTGCCGGGAATTTGTCTCCGACTTCCCCACGATCTCGGAGATCTCGCCGTAGTCGTATCCGAAGACGTCGTGCAGCAGGAAGACCGCCCGCTCGACGGGTGTGAGCCTTTCCAACAACAACAGAAAGGCCATCGACAGTGAATCGGACTGTTCCGCGTACTCGGCGGGATCGCTCTCACCCTCGTCGGTGAGCAGCGGCTCCGGCAGCCATTGCCCAACGTAGCTCTCGCGCCTCACTCTCGCAGACCGCAGTTGGTCGATCGCCAGACGTGTCACGACTGCGGATAGGTAGGCCTTCGGAGACTCGATCTCTACGCCCTCCTCGATAGCGCGCTGGTATCGGAGAAACGCCTCCTGGACGACATCCTCGGCTTCACTGACCGTCCCTAGCATCCGATATGCGATGGAGAACATCAGCGAGCGCAGGGAGGCAAAGGCCTCGGCGATAGAAGCGTCGTTGAGTTCGTTCTCGCGCACCGGCTCACTCGAACGCCCGCGACTTTTGCGAGCACTCGGGTGTGCGCCTTCCGCAGTCACGATTTCGCCGGCCAGGATTGCCCGTGCGCTTCTTCGGAGAGGCTCTGAGGGAAGCCTTCGCGCCAGCTTCCCCAGACCGGCTTCCAGCCGAGCTCAACTTTGGCCTTTTCGTTGGACGCTCCCCGAGTCTCAGTCATCGTGCGCACGACCATCTCGCCGGCGGCAAGCCGGGCCAGCCAAACAGGGATTCGAACCGGAGGTTTTGCGCCGACTACCTCAGCGAGATATGGAACCCAGTCCGATGCCCGAGCGGGATCGTCGTCGACGATGTTGTAGATCCCACGCGTATCGTTTTCAAGCGCGGCCACGGTTGCGGCCGCGGCATCGTCCAGATGGATCCATGACCAAACTCCGGCACCGTCACCCACGATCGGCAGCCTACGACGGCGAATAAGTTCGACCAGCTCGTCGAGTTCGTCGGGACCATAGAAGCTGCCGTACCGCAGGACGATCCCGTCGAGAGCGGCTTCCGTCACGGCGTTTTCAAGGAAACGGATCGCTGCGTGCGATTCTCGTTGATTCTTCGCCGGATCCGGATCGAGTGGGTCGGCCTCCGTCTTGATCGGCCCTCCGGTGCGTGCGTAGGGCCATCCAGCGAAGCTCTGGGCAACAAACTTGGAGACACCAGCCGCTTGAGCTGCGGATAGGAGGTGCTCGGTTCCCCTCGTGCGCAACTCGTTCGTTGTTGCGAACCACCGATCGAAGTGCTTCAGATCGGGCTTCCCTGCGAGAGCCGTCATTTGGTGCACGACGGCGTCCGGTTCGGCTTGTGCAACCGCTTCCCCGACTGCAGCTCCGTCCAGCCCGTCGACCACCACGTGTTCGGCACCAAGCGCACTCAACTGATCCTTGTGACGCGCGCTCCTGCTCGTCGCGATCACTTCGTGGCCCCGAGAGACAAGCTGAGGCACGAGTCGTTTTCCGATTGCTCCTGTAGCTCCTGCAACAAAGACTCGCATGTGGATCTCCCTTCTACGTCTCGTTTTCTGAGACGAGATGGGAGTCCGGGCTGTGACAGGCGAGGGTGCCGAACAGGTGCAGATCAGCCCGGCCTGACCGCCACAAGACGTTCGACGACACCCGCCCGATGCCGGCTTCGCTCCGCCAGTTCAAAGCCATTGGCTTTCACATTCTCGAGGGGTCGCCGTGTCATGTATTCGCCTTCAGCGCGAGCGGTGAAGAACTCGATAGCACGTTGGAGCCACAGAATCGGTTTGACTGGACTGCGCACGTGGTCAACGAGGATCAGCTTGCCTCCCGGGCGAAGCACGCGCTTCATCTCTCCTACGGCTTTGTGTGGATCCGGGATCTGACACAGGGAGTATGTGCAGACCACGGAATCAAAGGCCGCATCGTCAAACGGGAGCTCGTGGGCATCGCCTTCTCGCAGGTCGACCCTCCGTCGGAGTTGGTCGGCTCTTGCTTGTGCGATCGCAAGCATTTCTCGGCTGAGATCGATGCCGGTGATGGTCACAGCGTCTGGGTAGAAGGCCAAGTTGAGGCCTGTGCCAACGGCGACCTCAAGCGTGTTCCCCGTGGCACGGGAACACGCCCAGCCGCGGTGGTCGGAACCGAAAAGCCTCCGCTCGACAAAGCCCATCGACTTGTCGTACCGGGGAGCCTGCTTCGCCCATGACCGGCGCAACCGTTCATTGGATTGCTTGAGCTGTTCAGGAGTGAGCGTCATACGGCCCTGCCACTGTAACGCTCCCAGAGCGAGATCCGAGAAGGCGTATCCAGTGCGCCTTTGGGGTAGGTGGGATGCGTCGAGTCAATTGAGGAGGAGTCATGGCAGAGAGAAAAGGCGTTCGCAGTGGGAAGCCTGAGGAGCTGCGCGGCAGGGCTCAGGAAACCGTTGGGCGCGTGACGGCGGATCCAGAGATGGAACGAGAGGGCCGTGCGCGGAAAACCAAGGGGCGCGCCAGACAGGCCGCGGACAAAGCCAAGGAAGCAATCCGGGGCGTGACCCGAAGAGGCTAGGTCGGCGACGCGAATAAGAACGTGTGGTCACAGAATGACACGTGTTGTCACCTGGTGACCACACGTTTTCGTTTACTCGTCTAGCAAGGCCCGATCAAAGAAACGGAGGACACGTTCGCGGTACACGGCCCCGTGTTTATTGAGGCCGCCTGTGTGAGGCGTGTCTGTGAGCCTCCAAAGTTCGGTGGTGGAGCCGCCTTTCTCCTTATATGTAGGGCCTATCTTTCGTTCGACCGCATCGGCCCCCGCGATGAGAAGAACGGGACGGGGTGCGATCTGGGGCATCGAGTCAGCCACCCCGGACGGTTGTCGAACATCGGTTAGAAGCTGGGCGAACTGGAATTGCGTCCAGTTGACCACCCTTGCGATGGCGTGCGCTCCATCGGTGACGGAGTCGTTGTAGGAGCTAACGCCGGCGCCGTCGGCCACCACTCCGGCGATCCGCTTGTCATTGGCGGCGGCATTCAGTGCCTCCTCTCCTCCCATCGAGAGGCCCAGGACTCCGATGCCCCCCGCGAAGTCAGGGCGGTTCTGGATGAAGTCAACGGCCGCGCCGATGTCTTCAGGACCATGCCACCCCAATTCGTTGATTCTCCCTTCGCTCTCACCATGTCCCCGGGGAAAGCTACCCGGCATCAATAGCCTTCTGGATCGATTGCCGCCACTGCTCCAGGAAATCCCCGTACCCTTCGGCGAAGTCATCGAGGGCAGAATTCCCCTCAGGTGTGAGTGCCGTCAGTTGGTACGACACGGTGACGAACGTTGCGTTGTCGCTCGCCGCTTCACATTCGACCCGGACGAGTCCCGCCCGATCTCCCGGAGTAATCCGTGCGTATTCCACCAGCGCGCCGGGTTCGCAGCGAACCACCACCCAGATGGTGTAGTCGCCGTGATGGGTCTCGAAGACGGTACCCGGCTCGATCTCATCGGCCACGGGGGCGGGAAAGACCGGATCCCACCCTTCAACCCACGTGCTTTCCCCACTCGGAGTGAACAGTGAGAAGGCGCGTGTCTCGGGGAGCGGCACCTCGAGGGTGCCGGATAAGTGGACTGATTTGCACTCTTTCATCGGTGTGACATTCTGACTGCTATTCGTTTGTATTTCTCGTGGGCATTAGGTTCGCAACCTTCGTGGAGGTCACGGGGCGAGGAAGTCCAAAGCGAGGCTGTTGAACTCCTCAGGTTTTTCGAGGCTGGGCACATGCGCAGCACCCCGGATTTCGGTTTTGCGGGCGCCGGATATCCCGGCCGACAGCCGATCGGCGATCGCGTGCATGTCGGCGATGTCCTCACTCCCTATCAGTACAAGGGTGGGAACGGAGATCTCTACGTACCGGCGTCCAATATCTGGGACGAGGAGTTCTTCGTCGGCCTTCCCCCACACGGGAAGTTGGAGCTCGAGGGCGTGTCGCTGCATGTTAGCGATCAGGAGGCGGACGGTCGGATCCACCTCGTCCTGGCTGCGATTCCGTCCATCGACCCACATTCGCAGGTTCGCCTGCACAGCAGCCTCGATATCGCCTGCCTCGAGCGCTGCGTCCTCCTCATCCCCGTACCGGGTCACATCTTGTGACCAGATGTGGCCGGGGAGGCTCGCGCCAATTAAGACGAGCCTCTCAACGAGATCGGGCCTGGCAAGAGAGACCTCCATAGCCACGCGCCCGCCGAGAGATGCACCCACGAGCGCACACGGCCCCACCTTTAGCCGGTCGAGCAACGCAATGAGATCCTGCGCATGCGAGTAACGCCCTTGGGGGATCGGGGTGCGTCCGAATCCGCGCAGGTCGCAACGGATCGTTGTGTGGACGCGTGCGAAGGTGTCCCACTGCGGATCCCAGACCCTACTGTCGCACACACCTGGGTGGATCAACGTTACCGCCGAACCTACTCCGGCGACTTCGTGCCACAGTTCCATGGCTCGCAGCCTAGAGCGGTCCAGTCCCTGACCATTGGTTTTCTCGGCCATGAGGTCGCCGGGGCCTTTACCCAGCATCCTCACTTGCCGACAAGAGAACTGCCACCAATAAGTTGTCCCGTCCAAAGAGGTGCGTATGTACGAAGGTGTCGGATCTGCCGCCGCGGGTACCGCGGCCGCGGGCGCAGTCTTGCCGTTCACGGGAGTATCCGGCCTTGGAGCCGTTCTGGTAATCGGCTTCGGGCTGTTGTTCCTCGGCGTGCTTGTACTGCGCCTCGCACATAGATAGAAGACCCCATGGGCTGGCTCGCCGCCCGCTTGGTCGTACTTGCAGCCACGCTGTATTTCCTTTTGGAGCGCCGATTATTCGGACCGAGCGGTCTGACGATCGGTGTCGCGGTGGGTGTCTTCATCCTGGGCAAAGCCGTCCTGGCATTGGTATACAAACCTCGGATTTCGTCGCGGACCAGATATCTCAAGGTCGCGTTGGTCGTGCCTTTCTATGAGGAAAGCGACACGTCGCTGGGTCGAACCCTCCACTCGATCATTCAACAGACGCGACCGGTCGATCACCTCATCGTTGTTAATGACGGGTCGTCGATGGGGGAGGGCGCCGTCAGACTATGGCTCGGACCGTTGCGATCCCGCATCAACAAGGTGACGTATCAGGTGTTCCCCAAGAACGGAGGAAAGCGAGAGGCGCTCGCCTGGGCTTTCAGGAACACAGATTGTGACATCGTCATCACGACCGACAGCGATACGGGCCTATCACGGGCAACGGTCGCCAACCTCGTGAAGCCTTTCGCATCCCCAGAGGTCCAAGCGGTTACCGGGAGGGTTGCAGTCCGGAATCGCAAGAGGAACCTTCTTACGCGTTTCCAACACATCATCTACGCAGCCGCATTCATGAACCAGCGAGCCGCTCAGTCGAATTTCGGAACGGTTCTAATTTGCTCTGGAGCTGTTGCTGCCTATCGTCGGACCACCATCGAACAACACTTGCACGAGTTCTTAGAGAACAAATGGATGTTTGGCGAAGATCGCCATCTGGCGAGTTTCGCTCTCCTTCACGGGAAGGTCGTGTATCAGGAATCGGCCGTTGCCTCCACAGATGTGCCGGAGCGGGTCCCGCACTACATGCGGCAGCAGCTTCGCTGGCAACGAGGATTCGTACAGAACACGCTCTGGACGTTGGCGAACTTCCCGCTGAGTCACCGGTCGTTCTGGCTATGTTTTCTGCAGATGGCTACGGGTCTGGCGCTACTTGCTGGCGTCGTATACGCCCTCATTTCTGCCGGGCCAGATTGGGGAAAGATCCTTATTTACAGTTTTCTGACCTACGCGCTACTCATCTCGTATGCGCTGCACGCAAGATATCAGGAACTGAAGAGCGATGAAGGAATAGTTGAACGCCTTCTGATGTTTGCCTTCACACCAGTATTCGGCCTTGGCCATTTCATCTTCATCGTTCCGATCCGCACGTACGCGCTGCTCAGCTACCGGAACAAGGGGTGGGGTAGTCGGAGGCGAACGCCAAGCGGATTCGCTTCTCGACCGTAGTCTCCCCACTGCTGAGTCCCGAACAACAGGGCGGGGGTACTCTACGAAATGAGGACCCAGGCCACCCAGATCGCGATCATCACAATGCCCGCCAGGAGTTGGGCCGCGACGCCCAATCCGAACCCCACAACCACGGCCCTGGTTGTTACCCACGCGACCGTCCATTCATTGGTGCGGTTGTACTCCGCGATGAGCACACCCAGTATTGCTCCAATTACAAGCCCCACCACGGGGATGAGAAAGAACCCCACCAATCCGCCTGCCGCGCCGGCGACCAACGTCGATCGAGGTGCTCCACTTGCTCCCAAACTCCGAGCAGGAAGTACCACTCCGGCCATAATCCCAGCAACGCCAGCGACCGAGATCGCAGCCATTGCTGCTATTCCGGCTGTCTCGAAGCCCTCCAGAAGGCCGAATCCGAGTGCGGACACCCAGATGAGCGGCAATCCCGGAAGGAAGGGGAGCAGGGTCCCAAGGAGCCCAACGGCCATGACGAAGGCGACGATAGCGATCGTCGATCCGCTCGCATCAACATCGATCCCCGGCACCCCACTGTCCTACCCGGAATGAAGGGATGCGTCGGCTCAGAATCTGCGCCGCAGATCGAAGGCTACCTGTGCGAATTCGACGAATTGGCATAAGGTCTTGTCCCTTCGAGCGGGAGTTCGACTCAATTTTCAGATGAGATAGCTCAGCCTGTTGCTCGGGCGCTCTCAGTTTGCGCTCGGTGCTCGAGCTGCTTTCGCCACCCGTATCGAGTTAGACCCTTCGGCTTGTAGACGTTGAGCACCAGGACCACGAGGAGAACCAGTGCGCCGCCGACCGAGTGGAACAGCGTGCTTTGTAGTGCGCGCAGTGCAGTTGGAGAGGTTTCGGGACTTGCCGCCACGTCGGCGAGATAGCTGATCGTGCTCGTCTCCGACAGCAAGAAGAGAACCGCGATCGATGTCAGTGCGAACGAGATCACGACCCAGTAGTGGCGGAACAGCCCCCACCTTGTTCCCAGGGACATGACGATTCCTGTCAGCAGCGAGGCTATGGCCAGGGGAACGATGACGGACTGTGCAATCCGCTCCATCCCCACGTAGGCCGACCGCAACGTCTGGACGTCTTGACTGGTGACGGTGGTCACATCCAGCGCTACATAGGCAGCGACGGCCCCGATCCAGCCAACCGAAAGAATCAGGTGGGCCGCAAGCGTGAACTTGCGGACCCCTGGCGACATGATCACAGACGCCGAATGGGGGTATGTCAGTGTTGCCCCGGTCCCAACTGCCCGGGTCCATGTTCGCCTCCGAGTACGCCCGTCAGCGCTAGGACGACCAGCAGTACGACCAAGATACCGACGATTATCAAAGATGCCTTCAACCACCGCGGCCTTGTGTGCGGCCTTGAGTCCGAATGGTGGGGCGTGTCGGCCATTTGGGTCCCCCTTTGCTCCGACATCGTTCTGCCATGTGCATCGCTGTGAGTGCCGTCCGTCTTGAGAAGGCTAGGAAACCTGGTGTTGGTTCTTCGTATGGTTCAGGTCTCCGTCTCCGAACGACGCGGGTTGGCGCCTGGGGCCGGCCGGTTCAAGCCCGTTTCGTAGGCGAAGATGACCGCCTGGACGCGGTCGCGTAGGCCGAGCTTCATCAGGATCTTCTTCACGTGTGTTCTGATGGTCGACTCCTGCACGACAAGGACTTCGGCGATCTCACGGTTTGATAGGCCCCGAGCGATAAGCTCGAGAACGTCCCGCTCACGCGGTGTTAGCTCGTCGAGTTCGGCCTGATTGGCGAGTTCTGGAGTGGGCTGCTGGGCCATGCGGTCGATAACGCGCCTGGTGACGGACGGAGAGAGCAGCGAGTCCCCGGAGGCGATGGTGTGCACCGCCGCGATCAGGTCCTCGGGTCGGGTGCGCTTGAGGAGGAAGCCCGAGGCGCCGGCGCGCAGGGCGCCGAAGACGTAGTCATCCTGTTCGAACGTTGTGAGGATCACGACTCTCGTGCCCGGGGTCGCTCGCGTGAGCTCGCGGGTGGCCCCGATACCGTCGAGGTCGGGCATGCGAACATCCATCAGGACGACATCCGGCGCGAGCCGGTGCGCTTGGCTGACGGCTTCTCGCCCAGTCGAAGCCTCGCCGACAATCTCTATCTGGGGGTCCGCTGTGAGGAGTTCGACGAGTCCAGCGCGCATCAA
>DASQUP010000091.1:0-24921 GCA_035641235.1 Actinomycetota bacterium | reverse complement strand
CAAAGGGGACCCCGAAGCCCTGAAGGCCGTCCAGGCCGCGCTCGATTCCGACATCCACGAACCGGTTCTGCGCCGGCGGCTGGAGCTGCTGCGTCTGTCTCTGCTCGGGAACCAGATGGACGAGTCTCTCCGCGCCGAGATCGTCCAATTGTCGACCGGCGTGGAAAGCGACTTCGCCAATCACCGGGCCACCGTTGCGGGCAAACGAGTAACGGACAACGAAATCGAAGCTATTTTGAGGACCTCCGACGACGAGGACTTGCGCAGGGCCGCGTGGGAGGGATCTAAAGAAATCGGAGGGATCGCTGCGCCGCGAGTCAGGGAGCTGGCCCGCCTCCGCAATTCCGCTGCTCTACAGCTCGGGTATTCGGACTTCTACAGCATGGCCCTCGAGCTTCAAGAGATGTCGGAGGGGTGGCTGTTCGCCGTTCTCGACGAGGTCGAGCGCCTAACGGAATACCCATTCAAGACGTGGAAGAGCGAGGTGGATGAACGCCTGAAGGAGCGCTTCGACACCACCGAACTCCTCCCCTGGCACTATGCCGACCCCTTCTTTCAGATGCTGCCTCCAGACGGCCGCGTTTCGGTTGATCACCTTCTCGAGGATCGATCTGCGCCCGAACTCGCCCAGCGGACTTTTTCCGGCTGGGGCATCGACCTGGAGGGCGTGCTGGACGCGAGCGACCTCTATCCGCGCGAAGGGAAGTCCCAGCATGCCTTTTGTCTGGACGTCGACAGGTCCGGCAAGGACGTGCGAATCCTTGCCAATGTTGTTCCGGGAGAGCGCTGGATCGAAGTCATGCTGCACGAGTCCGGTCATGCCGCATACGACATCTCGATCGATCCGACACTGCCGTACGCACTGAGGCGCCCATCGCACACCTTTACGACGGAAGCCATGGCGATTCTCTCCGGCAGGCTGGTACACGATCCAAGGTGGCTGGTCGACGTTGCCCGGGCGTCCAGTGCTGAAGCAGACTCAATGGCCGATCCTTTGCGTCGCGCTACCGCGACACAAAGCCTTGTCTTTGTGCGCTGGGCATTGGTCGTCACTCATTTTGAACGTGACCTTTATCTTGACCCAGAGGCGGATCTCGACGCACGTTGGTGGAACTTGGTTCAGCGCTTCCAGATGGTGGCGCCTCCGGTCGATCGCAACGCTCCGGATTGGGCGGCGAAGATCCACGTCGCCGCTGCACCCGCCTATTATCAGAATTACCTGCTCGGAGAATTGCTGGCGTCCCAGCTTCAGGCGACGTGTGAACGCGAATGTGGTGGCCTAGTCGGCATTTTGCAAGCCGGGGGGTTGCTCGTCGATCGGTTGTTCCACCCGGGATCTCTGCTGCGCTGGGATGCCCTCGTCGAAGAAGCGACCGGCAGGTCGTTGTCGGCCGCCGACTTTGCGGCAGGCGTTGGTGCCTGACTTCTTCTAGAGTCTGCCGCTCTTCTTGAAGCGGGCGTAGATCGCGCGCGCTTCGGGTCGGATGAAGACAACGCTCGCCGCCCCCGCGGAACCGACGCTCGCGGGGACCGTCACGTTGCCAACGTCCGATGGCTTCACCTGTGAAGTCAGAATCCCCAATCTGAAGATTTCGCTCGGGGAGATGTTCAACCTGGCGTGGCGACGCGTCGCGGCAACCCAGTCCAAGAGGACGGCGGGATCTCGCTCGATGTCGTGGCGGAGTTCACGAAGCATGGCCAGCAGGAACCGGCCTTGGTTCGTAGTACGGGTGATATCTCCTCCCGAAAAAGCTTTACGCGTCCTAACGAATGCAAGTGAGTCGATCGAATAGAGCTTCTTTTTGCCTGCTGAAATGTGCGCTCCGGAGCCTCCCGGATCGAATATTGGCCTGGGGATGTCTATCTGGATCGGTCCCACCGCGCGAATGATGCTATCGAATCCCTCGAAGCCGACCATTACCCAGTAGTCGATCCGTATCCCGGTCTCCGCCTCGAGAGTTTTTGCCAGCAAAGTGGGCCCGCCGACGTAAAGCGCTTCGTTGATCTTTGCCGATCCCCGGCCGGGAATATTGACCCAGGAATCGCGGGGGAAGTTCAGAATGCCCGCCCGCATGGTTTTGGTGTTGATCCCCGCAATGTGTATCGCGTCGGCCCTCAGGTTGGGGTTCCCGTTGCGCGCATCACTCCCGATGACGAGGACGAAGATCTTGCCCTTGCGCGGCTGGAATCGCTGATGAACGCGTCCAGCGGCGATCGGTGCATTGTCGTTCGCGCTGCGTGCCGGACCGAGAAGGGGTACGAGTGCCGAAGTCAACACAACAAACGCCAGGAGAAGGGAGGCTCGTCTGATCATCCGGCGCGCTCCTGGTCGACCTCGAATGCAATAACGCGCCAATCATTCTTGATGCGCTGCATCCACATCGTGGCTCGGTGGCGCAGCTTGACGACGTTGCCCGGACCGTTTGCTCGCGCCTTCACGAATACCTGTGCGGAGGCTGCGGATGCAGTGTGGGCCTGAAGGCCGATCCTCGCGATGCGTTTGGTCGTTTTGACTTTATCGGCGCCGGGCCGGAATCCTGGACCGGCTCGAAGAAGCGCACGCCCCGCGCGCCGGCTGAATCGCTCAGCGATGACTTCCTTGATCGATTCGGGTTCGAGGAACAAAGCTTCATAAACCTCCCGGACGACGCTTTTAACTCGCGGGCGCTGCGCCTTGTGCCGTCGTATCTGCTTCCTCGTAAACTTGCCTGCCCTGCCCACGGGGCGAGTAGACATTTTCCACTTGGCCTGAGGGATCCTCAGGGTGGGTTCCGGTTGCCCTGGAGAGGGCTCCGGCGATCGCGATGCCGACGGCGGTTGGGAGTCCTGGCACCCCGCCACGGCAAGGGCAGAGGCGAGTGCAAGCGCCACTGCGGCGCGCCGCCAGTTCCAGCCTGTTTTGGTACCAATCAACAGGGTTCTGTTCCTCCCCATGCCTTTGTCGCACGCAGACGACATCGAGACGTTAGCGAACGGATGGCCCAGAATCGCGGATTCTCGCCGTCATTCGGTCGAAGGGCACGATTCTGGCGTCGCCAGACGTTATAAGAAATCGGGACGTCCTGTCCCGCACTTGAGGCACAAAACTATGACAAATTTCTTTTTGGACCCCGGTCGGTCCCCTGCGGGTTTGAGCGAATCGAGCACGGGGTACTTAGCGCCCGATCCATCGGGCGAGCTGTGGGCGGGGCAAGCCACCTGTAGTCGGGGTTACAGGTGACACAGGGCTTAGGATTGCGTGCCTACTGAGAACAAGTCAGGCTTTATCGGTCGTACGAGGACCATGTTGTGCGGACAGGGAGATGAGGAGGTCGCCGTATGGAGTTGGGTCTCGACGTTCGGAAGGTCGACTCCTATTCGGTGGTCGACGTTAAGGGGGAGATCGACGTCTACACCGCTCCCAAACTGCGCGAGAAGCTGATCGAGCTGGTGTCCGAAGGATCTCATGACGTTGTGGTCAACCTCGAGGGAGTCGACTTTCTGGATTCGACCGGGCTCGGCGTGTTGGTTGGTGCGTTGAAAAGAGTAAAAGCTCATGACGGGAGCCTTTCCCTCGTTTGCACACAGGACAAGATCCTGAAGATCTTCAAGATCACCGGCCTCACAAAAGTGTTCCCGATTCACGAATCTGTGGATGAAGCGACCGGCAACAGCCGGTGACGATGATCGAGCTGGAGATTCCTCCGCGGACCGCCTACGTGGGGGTGGTCAGACTCGCACTTGCCTCGCTCGGACGCAGCCTCGATCTCGACAACGAGCTTGTAGACGATTTGAAGATAGCCGTTTCCGAGGCCTGCACCAATGCAGTCCTCTCCAACGAGGAGGCGGGAGGAGACCATCCCGTCAGCGTGAAGTGGACCCAGGAGGCCGGGCGGGTGGTAGTCGAAGTCGCAGATCGAGGAACTATCTACGATCAGAGGGCAGACGACGATTCCCTGAGCAGCGGGGGAATAAGCGCGCGCATAACTATGTCCGTCGCGATGCTGAGCACTCTCGTTGAGGGTTTTGAGATCGCCCCTCGTCAAGGCGGCGGCAACCGCGCCCGGCTGGTCTTCCCCCTTCCTTAGCCGCTCAGTTCCATTACCGGTGGCGCTCGAGAAGCCGAGCGGCGTCGGAACCTCCGACCGATTCGACAATGGCGATGAAGTCGTCGATCGTGGCGGTCTTCAGCCGGTAGCGCTCGAAGTACGAGCGAATAATCTCCAGGAAAACTTTGGCCCCCACCTCCTGCCGGAGCTCCATTAACAGGGCGGCACCGGACAGATAGACGACGTCGGAATACCTGCGGTTCGATCTGAATTGTGAAACGTCGGCCGAGATCACCGCCGAGTCTGGAGAGGCGTCGTCCACCATATTCGTCATGCGCCATGCGCGATCGTCGCCGTCGGTGGACAACAACCAGAGCATTGTCGACATCTCGGCCATGGCTTCGTCGAGCCACGGCTCGCGAACCTGATCGCTTCCCACGGAGGCGTACCACCACTGGTGCGCCACTTCGTGGGCCAGCACGTAACGGCGGGCTTGGTCCTCGAAACCCGCGTACCTCAGCAGATCTGGCAACAAGGGTAGGTCGTCGAGTGCACTTCCTGTGTCGGAAACAAAGACCACCCCGGGATACTCCATGCCCCCCAATAGACCACGGGTTGCGACAACCTCGACTTCGTCGAATGGGAGGGGGCCAAACGCGTCTGTGTAGAAGCTCACCGTGGACTCCGCGCTGCGCAGGTTGGCCGCGCCCCGCAACCGATCTTCGGCGAGATACCAGGAGCGTACGGTCACTCCGTCGACTTCCGTTTCCAGAGCCCGGAGTAATGGCGCAATCGCAAAGGCCACATCGCGGGTCGCGGGCGCGGAGAAGTGCCATCGGCGTCTTCCGGGCGTCGTGGCATCGATCCGGGTCACAACTCCACTCCCAGCGATCATGTCGTTTTCTCGAGTTTCAATTGCTACTTCGTAGTTCGCGACATCAGCGACGAAGGGGTCCCCAATTTGCCCGTACTCGTCGAACCGCCAGTCGCCTCCTTCTCGAAGAGCTACCACAGGAATCCAGTTGCCCAGAAGAGCTATGCCGTTCCAGACGCCGAACCGCTCTGGATACTCGGGCAGGGTTGCCCTGAGTGCCATTGACACCTCGATCACGTCACCGACCGGTAGCGGGCGCGGCAGGTCAAGAGTGAGCGCCGTATCGTCCAACTCGTAATCCGCCGGCCGGCTCGCAACGGTTACCCGGTCGATCTCGAGTGTCCCCGGCCTGGCCCGGGCCCTCAAGGATCCGGTTAGGTCCGTCGCTATCAGATCGCGGGCGAGCGGAATTTCGCCGAGATCCCGCTCGAACGCCGCGGCGTAGACGTTCAGTCCTAGTGACGTGAGGGTTTCGCCGGAAGTGTTCGTGAATGTGATGCGAGTGAGCCATTCCAATGAGCGCCCGTCCAGAGACGCCGAGACCTGATAGCGAGTTCCTCGGCCGCCATTTTGCGTGGGACTCGGGCGCATCAAGTCATCGGTGGAGATCTCCAGCTCTCCCAGCGAAGCCATTCGCCGTTGGCGCGCACTGGAGAATTTCTCATCGACGGCCGTCGGAATCCCGTTTGCAACGACGACGAGTCCCACCAGCAGGGCGAGCGCCCGTACCACCCACGGGTCTGCCGGCGCCCACCAGCGCCGTCGCCCTCCCTCCCGACGATCTGGCCGCGGCCGGTTTTCAACGCCGACGTAGACCGCCGTCCAAACACCGATCGAGAGCGCCATTAAAAAGGCCTCAAGGGGAATCGACAGCAGGAGTTGGGCGGACTCTCTGAGCCAGGTGTACGAGCTCTGCGCGGGATAGGAGAGAGAGGTCTCCTGGAGGACCGGAGATACCAGGCGGCCGCCGATCCAGATCACGACTCCGGCTGCAAGCAGCGCCACCCATGCCGCCACTGCATCAGAGCGGCGCGCTCGAAGCAGCGCTGCCGATCTGCGCCACGCCGCCATGGAGCCCAGGTCGTCAAGTACGGCGGCTCGTACGGCGAGTGTCAGCACAACACGGACAACGGTTCGGATGACGAGCAAGATGGAGCCCGCAATGAAGACATCCCCCACGGAGAGGGACGGGCCTCCCGACAAGAGAAGGATTACACCCATCGCCACGATGGCCAGGCCGATTGCCCCGTATCCCTGCAGGTAGAGAAGGAGCACCCTTCTCCAGCTCGGCCTCGAGCCTTGCCACGCGGCGCCTACTCCCGGGTCGTTATCCGAATGCGATGCCCACACCGCTGCGGAATAAAGGCGCGCGTAGAGCACCGTTACCAGGGCAATTCCTAGGAGTACTCCCGTCCAAACGGGAATTGAACCCGAGCCTTTGAGTGATTCGGGGAGCAGACTTAGCGCGAGCGCCGGGTTTCCCGACACGGCTAGGGACACGGCCGGGACTGCCAGGAATGCAGCGACGAGCACTCCGGGCGCGGCAATGATCAAAGAGCAGCCGAGCGTCGGGAGCCACAGCGACGTTCGTTCGCTCAGGTTCTTCCACGCATACGGCAGCACCCGGAGATGATCTCGCGCCGCCGCATGAAACGCACCGTCAGGTTAGGGAGCGCCCACCAGCAATCCGTTCGTTGTGGTCTCGAGCTGTGCCGAGATGACCTGCGGATTCCAGTAATCGCGGAGCGATACGATCCGGCCGTCCCTGACCCGGTAGATATGGACGAAGGCCATCTGGAACGTCTCGCCGGTGGGGCGTATCTCTCCATAGAGATCGAACTCCGCAACCACCACCTCCGGGTTCATGGTCTCGTGCACCACGATTGGGCTGTATCCGGTTGATCGCCATCCCGAGTTCCAGGCACGCTCCCACAGGGGCAATAGGGCGCTGCCTATCTGGGCGCGCCCCTTCATGCGGGCCGGGACCCCCGGAGGGGCGAAGGGAAACTCGAGTGTGCCGTTCGGCGCAAAGAGATCGAGGTAGCCGTTCAAGTCGTAGTCGAGCACCGACTGAAGCGCCCGATCGACTACCTGCCGGGGGCTCGCTGCTGACTTCGTGGGTTGTGGCACCGGGCCTCTCCTTCACCTAGAATCGGAACGGCGGTTCCGGTTACAATACGGAACGCTCGTTCCGGTTGTCAACCAAATCAGTCTCTAGGGATAAGACCGAAAAGGAAGCCGCGTTGTGACAGCAGACCCGGTGCCGGCCGAGGGCGAGGCTCGTCCGAGGCGGGCCGACGCCCGTCGTAACCGTGCACGGCTGCTCGAAGTTGCCCACGAGGTCTTTGCGGCTGAAGGGTTGTCGGTTCCGATCGACGAGATCGCCCGCCGGGCCGGCGTCGGACCGGGGACGATTTACCGGCACTTCGCTACCAAAGAGGCGCTGTTCCAGGCCGTCATGCAGAGCCGTGTCGATGCACTCGTTGACGCAGCTCGTACCCTTCGTGAAGCAGACGATGCCGGTTCGGCGTTTTTTGAATTCTTCACGACGATGATCACAGAGGCCACCGGCAACAAGGCGCTTGCGGAATCTATTGCGACCGAGGGCCTTGAGTTCGAAATGGGCGATGATGCGGCTCCGCACGAGCTCCAACTTGCCATCGACGAACTGCTCCGCCGCGCGCAGCAATCCGGCGCCGTCCGCGCGGATGTCGGTGCACATGACATCAAGGCACTCCTGATCGGCTGTATGGCCACGGAGGCGTACGGCCTAGGCGATTCGAACAAGCAGATGATTGCGGTGGTGCGAGACGGTCTCCGCGGCGACGCGCCGGATCACTTCTCCAGAAGATAGGGCACGCTCGTGACAACCACTCCACGCTCGAACAGCAGGTGGCGCTTCACGATCAGTGCGGTCTGACCGTGGAGCAGCCGGTGTCGCCGCTTTCGTACGACGAATTCGGGGATTACGACGGTGACTATTCGATTGATCCCATCGGGTTTCAACTGCCTAACGAAGTCGACGAGCGAGGCGCCGATATCCCGGTACGGTGAATCTTCGATCTCGAGGGGATGAGGAACCGCGGCGCGCAGCCACTCGTCCCCGATCTGACTTGTTGCTTCCGGATCAAGGCCAAACGTCACTGCACGGACGTCGGAGGGCCGGAGAGTCTCAGCCCACTCGATCGCTTGAAGGGTGGCGTTGTGAGCTCTGGTAACCAGGACTACGACATGGTTTCGGACTGGTTCCATGGCCCAATCGACGCCCGGTTCGATGTCGTCCTTGACAATGGGAATGTCGAGGACCTGGATCCCGGGTTCATGTAAGAAGGCCGCCTTGAGCCGGTGTACTGCCGGCCTCCGGACTATCTCTCCCAGACCGCGCCTATGCAGAACCTCCGGCACCACAAGGGTGAGGAAGTCATCCTGCGAGAGTTTTGAGCGCGTCTCCCTCAGATATCTCTTCACTCGACTATGTACTGGACCGTCCTGATCGAGGGTCGTCAGTTGGATCTCCGGAGCGAGTCTGACCCATGCGGGATGACATGAAGGATCGAGCGCAATTGCAGTCACCGAACTGGGCCTCGCGGCCCTCACATATCCGACGGCCCGTGCCGCCGCCGCATCGACTCGGGACACAAGTATGACCATGTTCTGGTGGCCGGGCCGCCGCTCGATTGGGCGGCGTTCCGGCGCCTCTAGTTCAGTGGCAAGACTGCTGTAGTGCCGGTGCACCGAATACATGGTGTAGATCACCAGCGGGAGTGCAGCCATGACTATCCAAGCACCGCCAAGGAACTTCGTTGTCACAACGATGACGAAGACAACGGCGGTCACAGATCCTCCGAATGCGTTGATCAGGAGACTCTTGCGCCACCCGCTGTCTTTGGAGCGCATCCAATGCACAACCATGCCGGCCTGGGACAGAGTGAACGAGATGAACACACCAACCAAATACAACTGAATGAGCTTGTTCAGATCCGCATCGAATAGGACGATCAGAATCGAGGCCAGAACGCCCAGAACGATGACGCCGTTCGAGAACACGAGCCGGTCGCCCCGGTTGATGAACTGGCGCGGCAAGAAGTCATCTCCGGCGAGTATGGAAGCCAGCCTCGGGAACCCCTGGTACGCGGTGTTGGCGGCCAGGATGAGAATCGCGGCGGTCATTACCTGGAAGACGTAGAACATGAGACCGCCTCCGAACACTGCATCGGCGACCTGCGCGATGGCCGTCCGAGGGGACTCCTCCGTAAACACTACGCCGGTGTGGTTCGCGAGCCACGAGATGCCGACGAACATCGAAATCGATATCGCGCCCATGATTCCCAGGGTCGTCGCAGCGTTACGGGACTGCGGGTAACGAAACGCCGGGACGCCGGTCGAGATCGCCTCGACTCCCGTGAGTGCGGTCGTCCCCGCGGCAAAGGCCTTGAGAATGAGGAAGAGGGTAAGAGCACCTTCCGCCTCCAGGCTCATCCCGGCGCTCTCGGCTTGCGGGCATCCTCCGATGCACCTTGTGAAACCAGTGATCAACATCAAATAGACCGCGATCACGAACCCGTAAGTCGGTATCGCGAACAGGGTTCCCGCCTCGCGCACCCCGCGGAGGTTCGCGAGCGTAATGAACAACACAAAGCCGATGGCGATCTGGATCTCGACTGGTTCGAGCGACTCTGCCGCAGACACGATTGCATCCACGCCGGCAACCACCGACACGGCGACGGTGAGTACGTAGTCCGCGAGCAAAGCCGCGCCGGCAAGGAGGCCTGGGAATACTCCGAGATTCTCGTGCGCGACCACGTAGGCTCCTCCGCCACTCGGGTACGCGCGCACCGTTTGGCGATAGGAGGCGACCACGGTTATCAACAGGAAGCCGACCGCGATCGCGATGGGGATGACATTGCTCAGTGCGGCGGCTCCGGCGACTCCTAGAACAAGCAGGATCTCCTGGGTCGCATACGCGTTCGAGGACAGGGGGTCCGAAGAGAAGACCGGCAGAGCGATGATTTTTGGAAGGAGGGTGTGCTCGATTTCTGCGGATGTTTTGGGGCGCCCGACCACCGCCCGTTTGATCGCCTGCCCGGTCTTCACGGAAGTCGTCCTTACCCGCGCTCCGGGCCCGGCACCAGTTCATAGTGGGGGTTGAGGATCACGAGTTCGTCCCCCTCCCCGTGTCCGGCTATGCCTTCCATGATGAGCCCGGTGCCCAGACGAATCCCCTTCAACGACGAACGCCCGAGCCAGCGCGACACCATCTGGCCGGTGCCGTCGTTGATGGTCGCCTCGATCGTCCCCGTTCCCTCCCGGGGATCGATGCGAATGTTCTGAACTACTCCTGCGACTCGGTTTTGCTTCCGAGCCTCTGCTTGGGCGATGGGCGTCACTCCGGGAAGCGTACCGGCCCATGCCCTGAGGTTCTCCGCCCGGATCTCCGCCGCCGGACGCGAGAGTTTCTCCAGCACGCGACTCAACAGTGCCATGGGGGTGAAGTATGGCAGTATCGCCCGCGCTGCATATGGAAGAGCCGCGAGTCAAGGGAGCCGTGACGTGCATGTCGTGATTGCCGGAAGCGGGAGGGTTGGTTCGGAGCTGGCCGGCAGCCTTGAGCGATTGGGCCATTCGATAGCCATCGTCGATAAGAATGCAAAGGCATTCGAACGTCTCAAGTCCGACTTCAAGGGCCGGGCCCTCGTTGGTTTCGCCTTCGATCGGACTCTGCTGGAAGAGGCAGGCATCAAGGAGGCCGCAGCGTTCGCGTCGGTGACGAGCGGGGACAACTCCAACATCCTGTCGGCTCGGGTGGCCAGGGAGTTTTACCGTGTGCCTCAGGTTGTCGCCCGGATCTACGATCCGCGGCGAGCGCAGATTTACCAGCGACTAGGGATCCAGACGGTGGCGACGGTTCGCTGGACGACGGACCAGATGCTGCGCTTCCTTCTCCCGGAAGAGATCCCCGTCGAGTACACGGTCGACAACGGCGAGGTCGTCATCACTGCGATCCCCGCCCCCGCCAACGTCGTAGGCAAGAATGTGCTGGATCTCGACATCGAAGGTCATCGGCGCGTAATTGCGCTGAGTCGGTTCGGCGTGCCGCGTATACCCGACAAGAACCTCACGGTTCAGGACGGCGACATCCTGCACGTTTCGGTGGTCCGGGGGAGTGCTGCGGAACTCAGGGGAGACCTGGAGAAGGTGGGGAGGCCAGAATGACCCGGAAGAAATCTCTTCGGATCGTTATTTCTGGCGCCGGCAACGTGGGGAGATACGTTGCCCACGACCTGCAGTCGCGGGGCCACGACGTCACCCTCATAGAGCAGAACAAGGCACTCGTGGAGGCCCACGAGGCCGATCTGCGCGTGAACTGGGTGATCGGCGACGCATGCGAGCTCTACACGCTCGACGCGGCCGTGCTCTCGTCCTGTGACGTAATGGTGGCGGCAACCGGTGACGACGAGGACAACCTCGTTGTCTCTCTGCTGGCAAAACAGGAGTTTGCCGTGCCGCGGGTCGTAGCGCGTGTCAACCATCCCGACAACGAATGGTTGTTCAATCAGTCGTGGGGTGTCGACGTCTCGGTGAGCACGCCTCACCTGTTGACCTCGCTTGTGGAGGAGGCGGTTTCGGTCGGCGATCTCGTTCGCCTACTCAACCTCGAGCAAGGGAAGGTGGCACTGCTCGAGTTGACGCTCGCAGAGAATTCGCCGGCTCAGGGGAAGACGATCGGCCAGCTCCGGATGCCGCCGGACTGCACGCTCGTCGCCGTGGTTCGCGACCGGCATGTGATCGCACCAACGGATGAGACCCCGCTCCAGGCCGGTGACGAGGTGCTGGCTCTTGCAGCACCTGAGGCGGAGAACGATCTTCTGCGCGCGCTCTCCGGAGAGGAGTCGTGACCCGCGAAGAGGCGCGCGCTCTCGTGCGCAAGTACTCCGAGAAGGACATCACATACAGACACCTGGTCTCGGTTGAGGGAGTCATGCGCGGGCTCGCCCGCCGCTTCGATGAGGACGAGCATCGGTGGGGCCTCGCGGGCATCTTCCACGACCTCGACCAAGACATAACGCACACGGATGTTGAGCGGCACGGACATCAATCCGTGGAGTGGTTGAAGGCCGAGGGCTTCGACGACGAGGCCGTGATGAACGCGGTCCTTGCCCACGCCTGGGAGGAGAATCAGACGGATCTGATGTCAAAGGCGATCGTGCACGCCGACGGCATCGCCGGGCTCCTGGTCGCGGTGGCGTTGGTGCGCCCCGACAAGGCCGACGGGATGAAGGTCTCGTCGGTCAAGAAGAAGCTGAAGCAAAAGGCTTTTGCCCCCGGAGTGGAGCGGGACAAAATCGAGGGCGTCGAGGATTCGATCGGCGTGCCGCTGGATGAATTCATTGCGATTTCCATCGGGGGCTTGCAGGAGGTGGCGCCGGAAATCGGCCTGACCCCGTGAGCCACCCGGCGCGCCGGCGCGCCGTGCTGAAATGGCAATCCACCCCCACCCCCTGGTGGTGATTTGCCATTTCAGGATCACGGCATCGCCCGGCGCCGCTCAAATGGCAATCCACCCCCACCCCTCGGGGGTCAGGTGCCATTTCAGGGACGCCGCGCTCAGTTCACATCTGACGGCAGGGCGGACTTGCGCCGGCGCCGGCGGCGCAGGTACCAGAACGCCGCACCCACAACCAGTAGGCCCGCGATGATCAGCGTGGGGACGTCGAAGTAAGTGAGGACCTCCTCCCAGTTCTCCTGCACGGCAAAGCCGAGCCACGTCAGCGCGAACGTCCACGGGATCACCCCGAGGAATGTGTAGATGCTGAACTTGCCGAGGGGCATCCGCGCGATCCCAGCGGGCAACGAGATGAACGTCCTGATCACCGGCAGGAGCCGGCTGAAGAACGTTGCTGCCTCCCCGTACTTCTCCCACCACACCTCAGCGCGATCGATGTCGTGGGATCGGATCAATATGTACTTGCCATATCTGTCGAGAAGGCCGCGACCGGTCGTTCGCCCGACCGTGTAGGCGACCCATGAGCCCACCAGGTTTCCGAGCACGCCCCACGTCCCGACCCAGAAGAAATTGAGGTCGCCCGTTGCCGCGTACCATCCGCCCACCAGCATCGTCACCTCGCTGGGGAACGGGATACAGGCCGACTCCGCCAGCATGAGGAGAAAAATCGCCAGGTAGCCGTACTCGACTACCCAGTCCTCCATCAGGTTGATGATCGGCTCGACGATCGCGTCCATGGGCGCCGAGGATAGACGGGGCCGCTTCCGACGGCGGCAATTTCCCCCGAACGCGCACTTCCAGGAACTGTAAAGAATGCTGCCACCGCAGCGGTGGTCGCGAAAGTTTTTTCCCTGCCTTCTAGGGCCGGGAAGCCGTCCGAAGCACGTGGCGTTGGTTGACAGCGAGACGGGAAAGGTGGCATAAGCGGTTCCCGCCGAGTCCCGTCGGTCCAGCCCCCGGGGCTCGATGTCCTATTCAAGGGAGCCCGCCCGGGGGCCGAAGTCCGATTTGGTACTCGGACGGAACAAGCGGCGCGGCCGGGTAAACGCACAGGTAACGCATGGGGACGGCGAACGCACCGACATGACCGGCCGTACGAGTAGCAGGAAACGAGACCAGGAGTTGAGTTGGCTAAGAACCTCGTGATCGTGGAGTCGCCGGCGAAGGCGAAGACGATCGCGCGCATCCTCGGCGGCGAGTTCGTGGTGGAGTCCTCGATCGGGCACGTCAGGGACCTGCCCTCCGGCGCCGAGGAGGTGCCTGCGGCCTACAAACAGGAGAAGTGGGCCCGCCTCGGCGTGGATGTAGACAACGACTTCAAGCCCCTCTACGTTGTGCCCTCGGGGAAGAAGCAGCAGGTCACGAAGCTGAAGAAGCTCATAAAACAAGCAGACGAGCTGTTGCTCGCCACGGATGAGGACCGCGAGGGCGAATCGATCGCGTGGCACCTCATCGAAGTGCTTTCCCCGCACATTCCCGTGAGGCGCTTGGTGTTTCACGAGATCACTCCCCACGCAGTGACGCACGCGCTCGAGGCGCCGCGCGACATCGACCGGCGCCTCGTGGACGCGCAGGAGGGTCGCCGAATCCTCGACCGTCTCTACGGCTACGAGGTCTCTCCGGTGCTGTGGAAGAAGGTCCTTCCCGGCCTCTCCGCCGGCCGCGTGCAGAGCGTCGCCACCCGGTTGATCGTGGAGCGCGAGCGAGCGCGCATGGCGTTCAGGAGCGCGGCCTACTGGGATCTCACCGCCCATCTCCTCGTGGAGGGAGGAGACCCGAACGAGTTCGACGCAACGCTCACTGCAGTCGGAGGCAAAAAGGTTGCCACCGGCCGCGACTTCGACGACAAGGGACGGTTAAGCGGCAAGGACGTCGTTGTGCTCGACGAAACGGCGGCGCGCGGCCTTGCAGATCGCTTGTCCGGCGCGCCGTTCACAGTTACGTCCGTACAAGAGAAGCCGTACCGTCGCAGCCCATACGCGCCGTTCATAACCTCGACGCTGCAGCAAGAAGGCGGACGAAAGTTGGGGTTCACCTCGGAGCGAACGATGCGCGCAGCCCAGCGCCTCTACGAGAACGGCTACATCACATATATGCGTACGGACAGCACCACGCTGTCGCAGGAGGCGGTGCGCGCTGCGCGCAGCCAGGCGAAGAAGCTCTACGGTGCCGAGTATGTTCCCGACGCGCCGCGCGTCTACAAACGCAAGGTCCGCAATGCGCAGGAAGCGCACGAGGCCATCCGTCCGGCCGGTGAGGAGTTCCGCCTCCCGGATGCGGTTACCCGGGAGGTTTCACAGGACGAAGCTCGCCTGTACGAACTCATCTGGAAGCGAACCGTTGCGTCCCAGATGGCAGACGCGAGGGGGCAAAGCGTCCAAGTCCGCATCGGCGCCACCTCGCAACTGGACGACGAGGCCGAGTTCTCGGCAAGCGGCAGGGTGATCACGTTCCCCGGATTCCTGCGCGCGTACGTCGAGGGAACCGACGAGAACGGCAACGGCAAGTTGGAGGACCGAGAGGTCCGCCTGCCGCAGCTAGCGGAGGGTCAGGTTGTGGAGGCCCGCGGCATCGATCCTGTCGAACATTCGACCCAACCCCCCAGCCGCTACAGCGAAGCATCGCTCGTCCGTGAGCTGGAGGAGCGTGGAATCGGGCGACCCTCTACATACGCAAGCATCATCGGAACGATCCTCAATCGAGGTTATGTGTGGAAGAAAGGCAGCGCCCTGGTGCCGTCGTGGACTGCGTTTGCCGTCGTCGCGTTGCTCGAGAACCACTTCGCGCGGCTCGTCGACTACGACTTCACGGCCGCCATGGAGGAGGATCTCGACGAGATAGCAAGCGGTGATCAAGAGACGATCCCCTGGCTTCGCCGCTTCTACTTCGGAAACGGCAGTCCCGGACTGCGCAACCTCGTCGACGCGAACCTCGACGAGATCGACCCGCGCGCCATCAACTCGATTCCCATCGGCAGCGACGGAGACGGCACGGACGTGATTGTGCGTGTCGGCCGGTACGGGCCTTACATCCAGTGGGGTGAGGACACGGTCTCGTTGCCGGAGGACCTGGCGCCCGACGAGCTAACCATCGAAAAGGCACGGGAACTGCTCGCTGCCTCATCCGAGGAGAAGGTGCTCGGTCCTCACCCGGACAGCGGCGCGCCGATCTTCCTCAAGACCGGCCGCTACGGCCCGTATGTGCAGGTCGGCGAGATAGAGGATGGATCGAAGGAAAAGCCTCCCACTGCGTCCTTGTTCAGGACGATGGATCCCGCCACGGTGACGCTCGAAGATGCACTCAAGCTGCTCTCTTTGCCCCGGACCGTTGGTACGGATCCCAGTGACCAGGAAGTTATCGAGGCCCAGAACGGCCGCTACGGCCCCTATCTCCGGAAGGGAAAAGACACTCGTTCCCTCGAATCCGAGGACCAGATCTTCTCGATCACACTCGAAGAGGCGTTGAAGTTGTTTGCTCAACCGAAGCGGGGGCGGGGCCGGTCGGCCGCGGTCGTCAAGGAGTTCGGCGAGGACCCGAAGACCGGCAAGCAGCTGTCGCTGAAGGAGGGCCGCTACGGGCCGTACGTGACGGACGGCGAGACGAACGCGTCGCTTCCCCGCGGCGAAAGCCCAGCCGACATGACCCTCGAGCGGGCGGCGCAGCTCGTGGCCGAGAAGAGAGCCAAGGGGCCGTCCAAGACGACTCGTTCCCGAAAGAAGACGACTCGCAAGAAGTCAACGAGGAAGAAGACCACGGCCAAGAAAACGGCGGCCAAGAAGTCGACCGCCAAGAAGTCAACACGGCGCGAGTAAGCAGACTCCCAACTCTGTGAGTGATCGGTTTCGAGCCCTGTTGGGCGCCTCGATAGGCACCGGCCGGCGCCTATCCCACCGCCGGCGGGCCGCCCTGGCTACCATAGGCCGGGATGCATCCACCGTTCGCTGAGAAGGATTAGGCATTCAGGAGCCCGGTCGGCGCCCGGAACTCAAGGTTCTGACTTCCCCGGAAGGGGAGGTCTCGTACCTGACCCTGCTCAAGAACCGCAATTTCCGCCGGTTGTTCCTCGCCCAGAGCGTGTCCAGCCTCGGTGATTGGATCGGGGTCATCGCGATCGCCACCCTTGCCTACAACCTGAACCAGAACGCGGGTGTCGGGGCGGTCATGACCGCCCGGGTGCTTCCGGGCTTCCTCGTTGGGCCCGTGGCGGGTGTCTTCGCCGATCGTTGGGACCGGCGCCGGATGATGGTCGTGGCCGACCTAACCAGGGCCGTTGTGATCTTTTCGCTCCCCTTCGTCCCCAACCTCTTCTATCTGATCGCTGCTTCGGTTGTCCTCGAGTCGCTGACGCTTACGTGGGGTCCGGCCAAGGATGCTTCCCTTCCCCACGTGGTTCCGGCGGCGCACCTGACGCACGCCAACTCTCTGAATCTGATCGCCGTATACGGGCCCTGGCCGCTCGCATCGGTTGTCTACGCGTTCATGTCCACCTTCGGGGCGTTCCTGGGCCGCAGCGTACCCGCGCTGGAAGGCCTCGAGGAGAACCCCGAAGCGCTGGCACTGTGGCTCGATTCACTGACGTTCTGTTTCTCGGCGCTGATGATCTGGACGCTCTCTATTGCGTCGTCTCGTCGGCGCGCCGGGCGACTCGACCTCGGTGACGTCAAACGTGACCTCGTGGAAGGACTGAGGTTTGTCGTTGAGCACAAACAGGTGCGACCGTGGCTGCTGGGAATTGCATTCACCTTTACCGCAGCGGGCGCCGTGTTCTCTCTGGGCGTCGGTTTCGTGCAAGACATCCTCGGTGGCGGCGACCGAGGATTCGCCCTTCTCATCGGATTCCTGGCGACGGGCATGATCATTGGACTGCTCGTGATCGGCGTACTTGCGCAACGTGTGCAAAAGGACGTCCTGTTCTCGGGCTCCATCTTGCTGCTCGGGCTGGGACTGATACTGCTTGCCAGCATGTCGAGTCTCGGCGGCGCCATACCGATTGCGTCGGCCCTTGGATTTTTCGGAGGAGTGGCGTACTCGACCGGATATTCGCTCATGCACGAGACGACGCGCGATGAGATCCGTGGCCGCACTTTCAGCGCGGCATACACAGTGATCAGGATCGGCACGCTTGTTGGCCTGGGGCTGTTCCCACTGATTGCCGGAGCTATCGGCGACCACGATCTCGATTTGCCCGGCGGTTGGGGAGTCATTGATCTCCCCGGAAGCCGAACTACGCTGTGGCTGGCAGGATTATTCGCCGTGGGTGGAGGGCTGCTCTCGATGAGAGCGATCGGACACCGGGTTCGTCCGAAGCCGGTCGGTACGGGAGCCGGCTTTTTCGTCGTCTTCGAAGGCGGAGAAGGCGCCGGCAAGACGACTCAGATGGAGGCCCTCGTTGCGTGGCTGAAGTCTCAGGGCATCGATGCGGTCACAACTCACGAGCCGGGGGGCACGGAGATCGGGAACCGCATCAGGGCCATTCTTCTCGACACGAAGTCGGGCGCGATGGATGCTCACACGGAGGCGTTGCTCTACGCCGCGGACAGGGCCCAACACGTCGCCGAGGTGATTCGGCCGGCGCTCGAGGCGGGCAAAGTCGTCGTCTCCGATCGCTACATCGATTCGTCACTCGCATACCAGGGCATCGCCCGCGGGCTGGGACTCGACCAGATTTACCGAATAAGCGAGTGGGCCACCGGAGGAGTTGTCCCGGACCTCGTCTTCTTTTTGAGTGTGGATCCTCGTGAGGGCCTTGCGCGCGCGGGAGATCAGCCCGATCGCATCGAGCAGGAGGGCGACCAGTTTCACGCCAAGGTGCGGGACGCGTACCTCGAGCTCGCGCAGAAGTTCCCCTCTCGGTTTGTGGTGCTCGACGGCGGCCGGGAGGTGGAGCAGGTCCACCGCTCCGTCATCGCCGAATACAAGGGCCATGCTCCCGACCGGCTCCCGTCGGCGGCCGGCGTGAAGGACTTCGGACCACCTGGGCCGGTGCCGAGATGACAATTTGGGACCGTCTCCACGAATCCGCCAAGGCCGCATGGATCGCTCGGGTGATCTCGTCCGACGAGGTCGCCCACGCGTGGCTGCTCCTGGGGCCGCGCGGGTCCGGCAAAAGGCTCACCGCGCAGGCAATGGCTGCAGCGCTCAACTGTCCGGAGGCTCCCGGAACCGGGTGCGGCGAGTGTTCTACCTGCATGCGCACACTGCGCCGGCGGCATCCCGACGTTCACCACATCGTTCCCGAGGGCCCCCTGATTCCGGTCGATGTCATCAGGGAGTCCGTGATCCCCGAGGCGGCGCGGTCTCCGTTCGAGGGTCGGCGAAAGGTTTTCATCATCGAAGAGGCCGACCGCATGAACGATCCCGCACAGAATGCGCTGCTCAAGACCCTCGAGGAGCCTCAGCCGGACACCGTGTTCATCCTCATCTCGGACAAGGAGGAGGACCTTCTAGAGACGATCAGATCGCGGTGTCGTGTGGTCCGTTTGGAGGCCGTGTCCGAGGAACGGATCGTGCAGATGCTGCAGTCGGAGGGAGTGTCCGAGGCCGACGCTCGCCTCGCGGCGCGCCTCTCCGATGGCGACGTCGAACATGCACGAGCGGTGGCGCTCGACGATGCGGTTGCGGCGCGCCGAAGACTCTGGACGAGCATTCCGGGCCGTCTTTTGGCAACGGTCGACGCACTTGATGCGGCAGAGGAGATCCTTGCGGAGGCCCGAGCGGCAGTTCGAGAGCGGGAGACGCTGCAGAAGAGCGAAGTGGTGGAACTTGCCGAGGCGATGGGCGAGGGGCGCGGGACGGCCGCGGCTCGAAACGCACTTGCAAAGCGCCACAAGCGTGAGCTCCGGCGGGTTGAGGAGGAGGTGCTCGGGGAGGCGCTCCAGTCGCTCGCATCGTTCTACCGGGACGTGCTTGTCCTGCGCGCCGGAGGGGCCGATTCGGTCGTGAACGTGGACCTCATGGACGAGCTGCGTGGGTGGGCGAATAGCGGTCTCGATGATTCGGCACCGGTGCGAATCATGGAACGCTGTGCAGAGGCGCGCGCCGCTCTCGGTCGCAACGCCAATCAGCTCCTGGTGCTCGAGTCGACGATGCTCGAGATCCTGAAGCTGGCTCCCGCGCCGACCCAACCCGTTCTGTCTGCTTAAAACCGCGCTATCCGCGGTTCTCAGCAGACAGAAAGAGCGCGTCCTAGCGGATCAGCCTCGAGAGGCGCCGGTCGGCGAGCACCTTTCCGTCCGTCTGGCACGCTGAGCAGTACGCAACCTCGTAGTCCTCGTACGAAACCCGCTTCAGCTTTTCGCCGCAGCGCGGGCACGGCCGGCCGTAACGTCCGTGCACGGTGAACCGGTCGCCCAGCTTTCCTTCGAGCCCGCCCGTCTTCGTCCGCTCCTGCGCGAGCGCTTCGTCCAGCACGGCATGGATCGATTCGAGGAGGGTCGTTCTTTTCGATTCGTCGAGCGACGACAGAGATGCGTACGGCGACAGCTGCGCCCGGTGAAGAATGTCGTCGGAATAGCCACGCCCGATCCCGGCAACCGTCCTTTGGTCGCGCAGCAGCGTGTGGATCCTACGGCCGTCGGAGCCGGCCAGGATCAGTTCGTCAAAGGCCGGGTCGGAGGGCTCGGGTCCGAGCACCACGAGCGGGCCCTCGTCGCCTTCAGCGAGCACCCACAACCCGGCCTTGCGCTGAGTCCCGTATTCGATTACGAACAGCGCAGGCCGATCTCGCCAATGAAGGCGGACGACGCCGGTCTTGGGCCGGGTCTTTTTCGGCGGGTCTTCGATCGTCACTCGCCCGCCCTGGCTGAGGTGGACGAGCATCCGGGGGCCCCCGAAGTCGAATATCAGGTACTTGGCGCGCCTGCCCACGCCGGCCAGCTCCAATCCCGAGAGCGACTCAGGTGGCGGATCGAACGTCTTCACCGCGGAGAACTGCAGGACGTCTGCGCGCACAAATGGCGCGCCTGACAATAGGGCGTCGAGGCGCTCGGCGAGTGCCTGCATCTCCGGTAGCTCGGGCATGCGAGAACTCTACCGGCGCGCCACCACTTCTGACCCCGGTGCGCACCGAGATGGCATTTCACCCCAGCATTTTCGAGGGTCGCTTGCCATTACGGATTCCCTGTTACCCCAAAGAGGCCTTGGAGCCCGCTGCGGGGACGGTGAGGGACGGTGGCGCCTTCAGCTGCAAGCCATCCGGCGCGGGCGTCTGCGAGCGGCAGCGGCGGCAACGGTGGGGGAGTTTGTGCATGCGATCCGAGCTCAGCGCGGCGACTATCTGACGAGCGTGGTCTCTCTGAGGGCAGGTGATGTCGAGGCGCTGTCGCGTGCGCTTGGCGTGCCGTCGGAGGCGCTGCTGCGCCGGTTCCGGGCGGCGCTGGACTCGAAGTCATTGAGCGCGCCGCCGCCAAACTAGGTTGTCCGGAGCTGTGCGGGGTCTTTCAGACCCCTTTCAGTTCTCGCTCGTTTGTTCGCCGGCAGTGATTGGGCCGATAGGGTTGAGCCCCGGCGCGCCGATTGCGGAGTTGTTATCGGCAGCGCCTTGATTAGCGCCGGGGTAGCTCAGTCGGCAGAGCGGCTCACTCGTAATGAGCAGGTCAGGGGTTCGATTCCCCTCCCCGGCTCCGAGCGCAGCGAGGAGCAGGAGGGGCCGCGGCCGAGGGGAAACGAACCACGACTCTCCTTCGATTCCCCTCCCCGGCTCCGAGCGCAGCGAGGAGCAGGAGGGGCCACGCCCGTGGCCGAGGGGAAACGAGATCAAGCTCCGGGAAAGCACTCCATTTCTTCCTGCCGCCCCGGCGGCTTTCAGCCTCGAGGCTGCTACGCCCTGCTATGCGTGACGCCATGGGGAGTTGTGAGGTCACGCCATACTCTTTGGGTGGCTTCGACGGCGGATAGGTCGAATGGGCGCGGACTAGTTCCTGCGCCGGAGTGGGTTCTGGGTCTCGCTGCCCTTGGTTCGCTTGCAGTGATGACACTTCCGGAGCTCGCCAAAAGTCTTCCGCATCCGGGCCAAACGAGACAGGCGCAATATGCAGCAACCTGTCTAGGTACCGTGGTCCTTTCCAGCGGCTACGCCTGGGCCGTGGCGCGGGTGCATCAACAACTTGACCGCTCGTGGGTGGCGTCCACCTGCATCTATGCAACCGGACTGGCAATCGTCAAATTCATCATGTCGCCAATCTCCTTCGACAAGTCATCGGAGATAACGCTCGGTGAGTTTGTCGCTGCGGGACTCGCTGTGGTCCCCCTTTATCTCGCGGCCCTTGGCGTCGTCTACGTTTCGGCGTCGCGACAACGTGGAGTCTGGCCCTCGGCATCCAAACTACGCCTGGCGGGATTACTTGCACTACTAGCGGTCGCCACAAGATTTCTCGTCGCATTGGTGCTGGGCACGGCATCCGAATATCTAGAGAGCTTGGCGGGAGCTGGACTCGTCCTTCCGGTTGTTATCGTCGTCGGATCGTTGGCGGTGATGGAGTCCTTCGATCGAGCCGGGCCATTGCTGAAGGCCGCTCTTCGCGTGAGCGTGGTCATCGTCGTCGTGCAGCACGCTATGTGGGTCGTCTACATGTATCGACTTTTCCAATGAAGCTTCTTGTGTTCATCGGTCCTTCCGGGAGTGGCAAAACGACGCTGATTCGAGAACTCGATTCCCGTGAAGTGATTAGTGTCACGCCGTCTTGGACGACTCGCCCGCGCCGCGCAGACGAAATCGAAGGATCTATCGACCACCGGTTCGTAAGTCGTGAACAGTTCACAAGACTGCGTGACGACGGCTTCTTCCTGGAAGTCGTCGAGATGTTCGGCCACGACTATGGGCTCCCACGAATTGGGCAGCCGCGCAGTGGAGCGAAACCCGCTATTTCGATACGCGCCTCTCACTTGGGCCTGGTGTCAAAACACTATCCAGATCACCTCGTGTACCAGATTGAATCCAGCCGGGAGAACGCGCGGGCGAGAATCGCCACACGCAACGAACCTCGTGCCGATGCAGATATGCGCATCAAATCTTATTCGGAGGAAATCGACTTGGGACGGAAGACCAGCACCCGTGAATTCGATACGTCCGGGTCTCTGAAGCGAGTCCTAGCAGAGGTGGAACGCGCAATATCGGAGGACTTCCCAGCCGAAAGGACGCTGCGATGAAGGACCCGCAACCCAAAAAGTGGACACCGGGGCGGGTGATCGCATGGGTAGTGGCATGCGCCCTAATCGCAGCCGGCCTTGTGGTTGTGGGCTTCTATGCCTTCCTGTTCATTGCATTGACGAACTATGGAAGCAGCAAGTGATAGGTGCAGCCCGGCTGTTGATAATGATGATCCGCCCTCCCGTCGCGGTGGTCCTCATGCTGTTTGCCTCTATCGGCCTTGCTTTAGGTGGTCGGGCCAATGGATTTCATCCGCTATTGACCTCCGTCTTCTTGATTGTGGGCGGATGGTTCATTCACGCCACAGTCTTGAACGATCTCGCCGACGAGGAGATAGACCGCGTCAACCTCAGAGATGCACGGGGACGGCCCTTGGTATCTGGCGATGCCACCCGAGCCCAGTTGATGGTTCTGGGGCTCTCGTGCGGCGCCGTCGCACTGGTTGCTTCCTGGCTTGTCAACTGGCGCGTGGGAGCGGTGGTCTCAGTGGGGCTCGTCCTCAACGCCGCCTACTCCCTGAAACCACTACAGCTGAGCCATCGTGGCATGCTCGCGGTGGCCCTGCTCCCGTTGGGATATGTCGCGCTGCCGTTTCTGGTCGGCGTCTTCTCGGCTAAGGCTGTACTTGAAGCCGATGACATGGTCGTCCTTGTTGGCCTGTACGTCACCTTCATGGGGCGGATCGTTCTCAAAGACTTCCGCGATGAAGGAGGTGACAGACTGTTCGGCAAGCGGACATTCCTGATCAGACACGGGCGCGAGCAAACGGCTATGTTCAGCGCCGCTTGCTGGATTGTGGGAAGCGCCACCCTGATTGCAGTGGTTCCCCCACAATCTGTGCTGTTCGCAGACTTCGTGGCTTACCTAGTTTGTGTTCTCCACGGACTGTTTCTGCTCGTTAGAACCGATGGACATACAGCACAACAAGTTGTCATAGGCGCCGTCGCCCAGGCGGGTCGCGGAATGGGACTCAATCTTCTCGCCCACTTCATAATGATGGCGGAGCGATGGTCGAGAACTGATCAGGCCCTCGTCCACCTATCTGTGGTCGCAGTATTCGTGTACATGTACATAGAGATGGTGGCTCGCAGAGAAACCACAGCACCCGCCGCCATACGTCCTTTCTAGGCGTGTCCACTGCGATCCGGCTCGCGGTAAGTGCGACCGGATTCATCTTGCTGATAGCGACGGCCGAGGCGATGGCGCGGCGCTGGTCGCTTTCTGCAGAGGTTGGGCGAAAGCTTGCTCATGTCTGGTGCGGCCTATTGGCGGCCGCTCTTCCTTTTTTCTTGTCCTTTCCCGCGATCGCCCTCCTGTCAGTTGCATTCGTGCCCTTCATGGTTAGCTCTAGACAGTTCCAATTGTTCCCCGTGATCCATAGCGCAGAACGATCGACGTACGGGGAGGTCTATTTCCCGATAGGCGTCCTTTTGGTCGCACTCCTGGTGCCGCATCGAAACGAGTACGTGTTTGGAGTGCTCGTCCTGGCAATCGCCGATGCGGCCGCAAATATCTTCGGTCGACGCTACGGACGCCGTTCGTACAAAATCCTCTCCGGCCACAAGACCTACGCTGGTAGCGCCACATTTCTTTTCTCGACAATCGGTCTCGGCATGTTGGTCATGTCGGCACTCGGTGAGGTGACAGCAATAACCGCATTCGCGGTGACGGCAGCGGCAGCGATTGTCACGATCGAGGAGGGACTGCTCGGCGGGGGAATGGACAATGTCGTCTTGCCGGTAACGGCAGCCGCCATCTTGGAAATGATGACTTGATTGAGCAAGACGGGAGCTATCTCGATTCAGGGCGGCGTGTACGTTTCTCCGTCAGGGATTCGTTTGCTCTGCTCGCCAACTGTCCCCTTGCCTACGTGGCACGTAGGTAAACGTACATTTGGTTCCGAGCGCCGGCATGCGAGGGGGAATCAAGGACTGTTAGTCGCTGAAGACCCCGCGCCCGTTGCCCCAGATTCCGAGGTCCAGCGCAACGCCGATGATGACCACCACAACTCCCATCCCCTCGACACCGCCGTAACGGTTCTCGGCCACCGCGTAGGTCAGCGTCGTCGTTGGGAGAAGGAAGAATCCCGCGATTGGAATGATGACGTTGTCGTAGGCGCGCCCGAGATAGTCCGTGAAGATCCACAGGATGACCATCACGAGCCGGGGCGTCGCTAGGCCTAACAGGAACCCGAGGCATCCCAAAGCGCTCTTCTCCTTCGTCGATAGGCTGGTCGGCGAAGCGAGGTGATCCTAAGCGCCGCCGGGCGCTCCCTCCAGCGATGGAGTTACGTCTGGGGCAGGAGTGTTACGGCGATGTCTGCATCGACATGGTCGGGAATGACGCTGTCGCTGCCTCGGAGTTTCTT
>DASQUP010000090.1:0-3711 GCA_035641235.1 Actinomycetota bacterium | reverse complement strand
TGCACCCTCACGGTGCCTAGAGAAGAAAAGAACGGGCCTAGGACGGACGCAACTTCAACAGGGTCGCCTCGGGGGGGCGCGCCAGCCTGATCGGCGCGAACCTTCCCGTCCCCAGGCCGGGACTCACGTGCAGCCAGGTGCGGCCGACGCGCGTGAGCCCAGCAGCCATCGACGCGGGGAGCGAGGAGTTGGTAACCACCGCTCCCCAGCCCGGAACACAAACCTGGCCTCCGTGAGTGTGCCCTGCGAGGACGAGGTCGTAGCCGGCCAGCGCCCACTCGGCCACAACCTCTGGCGAGTGCACGAGCCCGATTGCCGCCGCGTCTTCGGGGGTGCGCGCGATGTGGTCGGTCCTATGACGCTTCATGAATGGGTCCGCGATCCCGGTGATCCGAATCCGACCCTCGGGTGTGTCCACGAACTCGGTGGAGTTCATCAGCGACACCCATCCCGAGGCCGCGAGCTCCGCTTCGAGCCGCGCCGTGTCGTTGAATCGCGCCGTCACGGGCTCTCCGCCCTCGCCGTAGAGCCTGATCATCCCCTTGACGAGTCCTCGGATGGTGGACTGGTAATAGTCGTGCGACCCCAGCACGTAGTAGCGGCCCATCCGGCCCTGTAACCCTTCGAGGGATTTGATGAGTGGGTCGATGCCGTTGTCGTGATCGATCATGTCCCCCGTCGTCACGACGAGATCGGGCGTGACGCCCAGCGCGTCCGGGAGCCGCTCCAACCACCCTCGGAGCTTCCGGTTCGCAGCGATTAGATGAGTGTCCGAAATGTGAAGGACGCTTAGCGGGGGAACGCCCGCCTTCACCGGGACCTCGTGGACGACCAGCCGGTACGCTCGCGCCTCCCACAGGGAGTAGGCGGCGAGGCCGAGGACGGGGAGTGCGATAGTGCGGAGCTTCACGAGGTCGAGGATACTGGCGGGGTGAGACTGTCCCTTCGGTGGAAGATCGTGGGCGGTTTCGGCCTCCTGCTCGCACTCATCGCAGTACTGGGATGGGTGACTTTGTCCCTGCTCACTTCGTTGCGGAGCGTTCAACGAGGCGTTTTCGACGAAGCGATTCCGGGACTCGTGGCGGTAGACGAGATCGTCCTCGGATACTCGGCCCAATCGACGGCGGTGCGGGGCGCGCTCTTGAGCAGCACCCAGGAGCCCCATCTGGAGACCTTCAGGCGGGAGGTCGAGGAGACCGACTTCTGGGAGGAGCAAGCCAGGGACCTCTTCGAATCCGAGGAAGATCAAGAGGACTTCGATCAGCTGGTTGAGGCGGGTCACGACTACCAGGACGTCGTGGAAGACCAAGTCATTCCGCTCGCAATCTCGGGCGAGCGAACCCAGGCTTTCTCGATACTGAGCGGTCAGGGCGAGGTGCTCATCTCTCAGGTGGAACTGCAGGGAGAGCTGCTCAGGAACTCCCAGCAGGAACGAGTGATGCAGAGTGAGTCGGAGGCTCGCTCCCGGACGAGAAACGCCTTCCTGATCCTGCTGCTGGTGGTGATCGGAGCCCTCGCGCTCGGGACGTTCCTCGCCTGGGTGCTCCCACGCCGGCTGGCTCGGAACATCTCGCAGCTCGTCGAGGTCACGCGGGCGATCGGTCGGGGCGACTTCGATCAGGACGTCAAGATTCGCTCCGGTGATGAGGTGGAGGAGCTCGCCACGCGGTTCGGCGAGATGCAAGCCGGCCTCAAACGGTTGCAGCAGCTCGCCCTACAGGATCGCGAACTTGAGATCGCCGCCTCGATCCAGCAGAACCTCCTGCAGCGCACATTGCCGGCCACGCCCGGAGTCAGGATTCTGCCTCTTCAGCGTCAGGCAAACCTCGTCGGAGGCGATTGGTACGACGTCGAAGTAGCGGAAGACAAGCTGACGCTCGTCATCGGCGACGCTTCCGGCAAGGGCATCGGCGCGGCGCTGATGTCGACCGTCGCCCTATCGTTTCTGCGCGCCGAACGGGCGCTGGGCTCGGAGATGAGGAGGATCGTGGAGCGTACGAACGAGGCTCTTCTCGACGCTACGGATCCGGGCTCGTTCACCACGCTCATCTACACCACCCTCGACCTGAGGACGGGTGAAGCCCGGTGGTTGAACATGGGCCATCCGGCGCCGTTTCTGTTGCGCACCGGCGGGGGAAATAGCGCGGTTCCGAGGGGTGCCTACGTCGAGGGGCCCCGCAACAGGGCGTTAGGGTGGTTCCAGGAACCGGGGTATGCGGAGGCCGTGACGATCCTCGAGCCTGGTGATTGCTTGTTGTTTTTTACCGATGGATGGCTCGAGGGGAAGGCACCGAACAGCGAGGTTTTCGGCGAGCAGCGCTTCGCCGAGGCAGTGATGCGGCTCGCGCCGGTGGGTGCGGCCGACATCGGCGAGCGGCTTGTCGAGGAGGTGGAGCAATTCGCCGCCGGTAAGCTCGATGACGACCTGACGATGCTCGTGATCGAGTATCTAGGCACGGCGGTTCCGAGGGGGTCGATGCAGGTACAAACGGGAGAACAAGAGTGGCACAGCAGAAGGTAGAGATCGAGATCACCAACGCGGGCGAGTACCAGGTACTGACGCCGAACGGCGACCTGGACGTGTACACGGTGGGTTCGCTCCGGGACGCGATCGGCACGATGATCGACCAGGAGACCCCGCGGGTGGTCGTGGACCTCGATCAGGTGCCGTTCATGGACTCCTCCGGGCTGGGAGCACTTATGGGCGGGGTGCGCCGGCTCCGGGAGGCCGGTGGCGACCTGGCGATCGCCTGCACCCGAGAGCAGCATCTCAAGTTGTTCGCCATCACCGGATTCGGCGAAGGGGTCTCGATCGCCCCCACCGTGGAGGAAGCAGCCAAGGACTTCCGCCACTAGGCACGCCCGGCGCGCCGGGCGATTCCGTGACTCGGCTTGCTCGAGCGGGCTCCGAAATGGCAGTTAGCCGCGGTATTTGGTAGCTAATTGCATCCCAGCGGTGTGTAGCCCGGTGCCTGGCCGGTTTGTAATAAGTCCGGCAGATCCGTGCGCCAGTTCAGCCCTGCGTGAAACCACTCGACCGTCACGTTCTTAACTTCCGTAACCCACCGTGGCCCCGAAGCACTATGACGTAGTCAATTTGGGGGATACCCGCAAAGCCTATAAGCCGACCCGCGAAAACGACCCCAATGGACTATCGGCAAGCCGCAAGTCCGGAACTAGTGTTTTCCGTGCCAGTTTCAAGCAGTTTCAGACTGTTTTCAAGGGAAGTGACATTTCCGGTGGCAATGCCAGCACAGAACCTGACCCTCGTGGCCCAGGATCAGGATTGGAGAGCGCACGCAGCGTGTGCAATCAACAATCCAGACCTGTTTTTTGCGGTGGGCGCTCGGGAGCACAAGATGGCCAAGAAGATCTGCCGGACGTGCCCGGTCAGGCGAGACTGCCTCTCCTACGCCATGGATGTCCCCGTTGACCACGGGATCTGGGGTGGCCTCACCGAGCGGGAGCGGCGCCGCTATCGCCGCCAGGCCGGCGCCGCCGGCTGGCGCTCCATCCTCAACCAGGCCTAAATCCCCGAACTGTCTGCAGTGGCCTTCGGTATCCGAAGGTGTGAGAACAGACAGTTCGCCGGTTTCCGCTGATTTGGTCAGGCGCGCAACTTTACTTCGAGGATCACGCACTCGTCGCGCCAGCGGCGCGCCGTTTCCTCCGGGAGTCCCGGGATGTTGAGTCGTTTCTCGGCGATCTTCT
>DASQUP010000089.1:0-12921 GCA_035641235.1 Actinomycetota bacterium | reverse complement strand
GAAGAATGGGTCGCTTTGTCGGACGGCCGGTGACCGTCACCGCAACGAAGATCTGACCCGCACGCGGGGCCATGATCCGACAGCCTTTGTTGCGACACAGAGGCCACACACACACAGAGGTCTCCGTGTCGCAACAAAACGTCCGGGTGACCCCCTCTAGTCGGTGTCGTAGGTCAGGTCGTAGCTCGCCCTTACCGACGAAGACGACTGGAAGGATGGACCGCGCCCGCATGCCTGATCTGGCACGGGCTCGTCTTCCGGCCACCCCGATGGTGGGTACAGCCGGTCGCCGTCGATTCCCGCCCATTCCTCGGCCGCCTGGGCGTCGAGAAGCAACGGAATGAGGCCTCGGTGCGGCTGGGACAGGGGGACCATGTATCCCTGCTTGCGCTCCGCGACACGCCAACCGTGAGCCTGGATTCGTTCTGCGATCGTGGTGTCCCCGTCGGTCCGCGGGCCGGAGAACTCTTCTTCGGTCAGCAGATATCCGCACGGAGGTTCCTCGAGGATCTGCTCGGGTGAGGGGTCCTCCGGCGGCGGTGGATCCTGGCCTGGATGCGGAGCCGGGAAGGCCGGGATCAGCCGCGAACCCCGGAACACAATCCGTCCCGTGTTCGAGTTCTGGAACTGGATCGCCGTCTTCCTCGACGCGACCATAGACTCCCGGTTCGCCAGAAAGTGATCGAGCATCACGTGCTGTGTCCACAGCTGCGAGTAGCCCTTGCGCAGCCGGTTGGCCTGGAGGTTGCCGGTTTCGGCAGGCCGCGTTGTCCCACCCGCGCTGCGGGCTTCGAGCAGCATGCCGGCAATGTTCTTCAATCCCAGGGTGTTGCGGAGGATCGTCTCCTGGCTCAGGCCAACGTTCCCACCACCGGTGCACCCGAGGGACACGGCCACCAACCGTCGACTGCACCCTGCCCGTACATGGTGCCAACGAGCATGTTCTGAGCCTCGCCAAAGATGGACTGACCCACGTTCAGGTGCCTAGGCGGGAGCATCGGTAGGTCGCCAGCGCGCCTGTTGCCAAACTCATGGCCGTCATAAGCAACCAAGGGTTGGTAATCGCGCAACATCTCCGTAAACGCGAAAGTCTCGGGCTGGCGAAGGAGCGAGAAGTCACGGTTTAGGTCTTGTCCGACCGCGTTTCCGCGCGTGTTGGCAGCGCGGCCGTCACCATTGATGGTCGGCACGATGAGGACCGTCGTGTTGGACAGGATGTCGATCGTCCGAGGATCGTTCCCAAAGGCGAGCTGGCGCGCCAGGATCAAACATCCCTCGCGCCCGGACGGCTCGTTGCCGTGGACGTTGCAGTTAATCAGCGCTGCGCTCTGCGAGCGGGCGATTCTCTTGGCGGTGTCAAGCGGTTCCGGGTACGAGATGATGAACATGTTGATCGGACAGCCCAATCGAGTCTGGCCGAGCTCCACCACGCGCACCCGATCGCTCATTTCATCGATAGCAGCCGTATACGCATACTCATTGACATCGTTGGTGTACTGCAGTCCGCCGGTTGACTCCCACTGCGTTCGAAGGTTTTCGCCGGGGACGTTTGGGTCTCCCCATTGCGGCAGCGTGGTCCCGAACACCCGCTCGGAAAATGGCTGTGGCTCGGTATCCAACAGTGCCCGGACGCGCCACTGGAAACGGTCGCCGGGCAAGAATCCGGCGTCGGCAAAGGTCGGGAAGTCCTGGTTAACCTGCCGGTCTGGACGCCAAATACCGACGATCACCGAGTCTCCAGTCGGCACGTCGGCCTCGTCAACCGGAGTCCGCTCGATCTCGTACTCGGTGGCTCCGTCGACATGAGTCCACGAAACGGTGGAGTATCCGTCCTTGTGGACAACTGCCACCCCAGTTACTTGGGTGGGCTCCTGGGCGACGACTCGGTCTGCCGAGAGCACGGACGCCACCAGGGTTGAGACCATCGCGGTCACCAGCATCAAGCGGCGAGTTCGCAGTGCGCCACGCCCGGATGCGTTTCTCATCCTTGAGTTCTTGGCCACCCTGCCTCCCGATCTGGAGGCCACAACAGATAAGGCAAAACCAATCGGTCGTACCTTCATCCCCCCACCTTCCTGGCGCATCGTTGCGCCGTCTCGAAGCGCGCGTCGAAGAAGGCGCCCCCCGCGGGCGATCCACCCCATCGCCACCTACGACCGGGACATGTTGTGGGGCGAGGGTGGCCAATGCTTGCTTTGCTTTCGGCTGAGCCGGTGGCTCGACACGATCATGTGATCGGTGATCCAGAGTTGCCTTACCGCCCGTAGTCGAAGAAGGTTGCCGCCATGGGCAGCGATGAGACGCGCGATGAGGTGTCGTTAACGAACCTCGACCAGCCTCTGTTCGAGGGCTCCGGCGCAACTAAGCGAGACTTGGTGGACTACCTCGACGGGGTCTCGGATCACTTGATTCCCGAGCTTGCCGACCGCCCCCTATCGGTCATCCGTGTGGTCCGAGGTCAGAAGCCGTTCATGCAGAAGAACGTTCCCAAGTACACGCCGGATTGGGTGCAGACGGTGTCGGTATGGGCGGAGGCCTCGCAGCGGCAGGTCGCCTATGCGCTGTGCAATGACCGCCGGACGCTCCTTTGGTTTGCCAATCAACGTGCGATTGAGTACCACCCCACCCTCGTTAGAGCCGGAGCGTGGGACCGAACAACCCATATGGTGCTCGATATCGACCCTCCACCCGACACCCCTTTCCCGCTCGTCGTTCAAGCAGCACTCCTGGTGCGCGAGACGTTGACCGAACTGGGACTCGCAGGTGTGGCAAAGACAAGCGGCGCCAAGGGCATCCACGTTTTTGTTCCCTTAGACGCTGAGGCCGGCATCGAAGATGTTGCTGCCGCGACTCGAGCAATCGCCGTGCGCGCCGAGCGCCTCGACCCGGCACTCGTTACGACGGCTTACATGCGTGAGGACCGAGGTGGAAAGGTGTATCTGGACTCCACTCGAGCGGGAGGGGCCACAGTGGTGTCGGCGTACAGCCCACGCGTGCGACCTCGCGTTCCAGTCTCCTTCCCGGTCGCGTGGGACGACCTCGAACACATAACCCCTGGAGAGTTCACGATTCACAACGTTCCCGAAATGGTCTCGGACAAAAATCCATGGGCGGAGCTGATGCCTGAGCCCCAGCCATTGAACGCTGATCTGATCGAAGAGGGCCACACGATTCCCGTCGCCCGGGTGCAGGCCATGCACGAGGGCAAGCGGCGCGCCCGGGCGCGCCGCAGCTGATCGTCTGACAGAGACTGATTCATGACGGATGCACCGACCTTCAGGGAGTACGACTCCGATCGGGATGAAGAGGCGCTCATAGCACTGTTGACGAGCGAGACGTGGGCGTTGCGCGCAGTAGCGTGGTCTGGTCTATCGCGCACTCGGGGGCGCCGAAGCGCCCCCGAGTCATTCCTTTGGGTGGGTTTATCAGATCGGAGCCAGCTCCGGCTCCGGCTCGGTGGCCGGCTCGGGCTCCGTGGCCGGCGACTGGGGAGCCGGCACCGGCGTTGTTTCTGCTTCGAGGCTGACCTGTGGCAACCACTCGAGCCATGACGGCAGATACCAGTTCCGGCGGCCGAGCAGTTTCATGGTCGCCGGGACCAGAACGGAGCGCACGATGGTGGCGTCCAACGCAACCGCAACTGCCAAGCCGAAGCCCATCTGCTGTAGCGCAACGAGTGGGCCTGCTGCAAAACCAGCGAAGACCGCAACCATGATGGCAGCAGCACCCGTGATGAGGGACCCAGTTGTGCGCAGCCCGTAGGCGACGGATTCGCCATTGTTCCCGGTCTGGTCGAAGCGTTCGCGAATCCGGCTGAGCAAGAACACGTGATAGTCCATGGAGAGGCCGAAGAGGACGCTGAACATGAACAGCGGCACACCCGTCTCGATGGCCTCGACCTGCCCGAAGCCGAACCAACTTGCGACGTCCTTGAAGAACTCCGGTCCGGTTCCCTGTTGGAAGAACAGAACGACCATCCCGTATGCCGCTCCCACCGAGAGCAGGTTCATTGATATTGCCTTAGCCGGAATGACGACCGAACGGAAGGCCACCGTCAGAAGCACGAATGACAAACCGAGTACAAAGATGAAGACGATCGGAGTGTAGAACTGTGTCTGATCGAGATAGTCGACGTTGTAAGCGGTATCGCCTCCAACCAGAACCTCGACGGGCGCGCCGTCAAATACGCGCGGCACGATTTCGTCCCGGAGCTCGCGGACCGCATCCATTGCAACGTTGGCTGCAACGTCTCCCGACAGAGGAACTGAGATCAGTGCGAGATCGCCCGCTTCGTTCGTCTCCACGACGGATGGTCCGAACGCAGAATCGGCCCGCAGCTGCTCCTGCATGTTCGCGATGAATGCGTCCACCTCGGGGGTGATCTCACCATCGACGACTATCTCCACGGGAGAACCAAGGCCTCCTGAGAACTCTCTCTCCATCACCACGAAGGCCTGCTTGGACCCGGCCTCGTCGGGCAGCGTGCTCACACCTGAGAAGCCCTCGTTGATGCCGAAGTACGGGAGTGCGGCGATGCCGAGGACCGCGGCCGTCACGACCAGACTGACGACGGGTCGGCGCATGACGGTGCTCGCCGCGCGATTCCAGAACCGACCCTGCCGCTCGCGAGAATTCTTCCTCCGGCCTCGGATCCGGAGCGCATCGACCTTGTTGCCCATCAGAACGAGAACCGCCGGCAGCAGCGACAGAGATGCCGAGACGGCGATTACGACGACGAGGATCGCCCCCAGGCCGATGCTCCTGTAGATGGTGTTGGGAAGCAGCAACATACCCATGAGAGCCACGACAACAGTGAGCCCGGAAACAAGAACGGCTCGGCTTGCGGTTGCACCCGTATTGGCGATCGCCTCGACCTTGTCGAGACCGCGAGCGCGCTCCTCTCGGTAGCGGGAGACGATGAACAGCGAGTAGTCGATCCCCACCGCTAGGCCGATCATCGTGATGATGTTGGCGATGAAAAAGGGAAGATCGAATGCGAGTCCGAACAACGCAGCAGAACCGAGTGCAATGGCGATTGCCATGACGGCGAGGATGATTGGAACGAAAGCGGTGACGACCGCGCCGAACACAAGCACCAAAACGACGAGGGCGACCGCCAGACCGATGCCCTCTCCCTTCTGGAGGCCCTCTTCGGCGAGTCGAATGAAGTCGCTCTCCAGCGTCGCCGGACCGGCCACCAAAGCCTCGAAACCATCGGGGGCGCCGATGCGCTCGACGGCCTCGACCAGAGCCTCGGCCTTCTCCGACACGGGCGTGTTGTCGTCGAGGGCCAGCGTGACGGGTAACAGGGTCGACCGGCCGGTCTCGGAAACCGGACCCTCGTCTGTCAGATAGCTACCCACATGGCCGACGACGTCTGGTCCGAGGGCCCCGATCGCTGCCTGCAAGTCCTCCACGTACGACCGGTAAGTGGAATCGGTCACCGGCCTTTCGGCCGTTACGACGACGAATTCCGTTCCATCGCTCGGGCCGCGGAGCCTCTCCTCCAACAACGTCGCCGCCCGCTTGGCTTCGGGCTCGTTGGTGAAGTCCGTTTCGGTCGTTAGGGCGTCGCCAAGGATCTGGGCCGACAGGATGATTGCGACGATCAGGACCGCAACCCACCCGGCAATGGTTCGCCAGGGATGCCGTGCCGCCGTTCTGGCCAGCGAAGTTGGGGACAACCTCATTCCGCTCTCCTCCCAATTTACGTACGCCGTAAGCGTACACCGTAAGCGTACGGTGTAAGTTAGACGTACGCCGTAAGTCTGTCAAGGGGAGGAGAGTGAATTCCGGGTGACTAGCTTGTTTCGGCTGTGGCGGCCTGGGCTTCGCGATCGCGCAGCCGCTCGAGGCCGTCGAGGATCAGGTCGAGGGCAAACTCGAACTCGTACTGGTCGTCACACCACCCCAGAGTGGAGTCGGCATCGTGGGTGATCTGGCTGACCATTCCGACAATATTGGGGAATTCGGTGGCCATTTGCTCCAGCATGGCCGTCGTGTTCTCGTCAAGCTCGCCCGAGTCGTCGTACATCTCCTGAGTGAAACCAAGGGCGCGGCTCCCCAAGGCGTGCATCCCGTGGTGAGTCAGATCGACGGAGAAACCGGCCTGAAAGAAGAGCCCGACGACCGCGTCGTAGTACTTCATAATTGGCGCGCTCAGGTTCTGGCGCGATTCGAGCACATCGGGCGCCCAGGGATGGCGCAGGAGAACTTTGCGCGCGGCGAGGACCCTCTCGCGCATGACGGCTTTCCACGGTCCTGAAGACGGCTTGATCTTGTTGACGATCTCGTTGATCTCGTTCATGAGGACGTCGACCATCCCGTCGAGAACGTCGTCCTTGCCGGCGACGTGGTTGTAGAGCGACATCGCCTCGACGCCCAGTCTCTGGCCGAGCTTTCTCATGCTGAGTGCGTCGACTCCGCCCTCGTCCGCGAGCTCGATGGCGGCGTGGAGCACCCGTTCCCGGCTAAGGGGAATCCTGGGTTCGGCCTTGAGCTTGGTCTGCCCCGCCATCAACATCACCTTCCCCGACCTTGGCCCTCACGAATGACGCTGGCCGTGCGCAGGCTTTCATCCTTGACAAGCTTACGGCGTAAGTATACCGTCTCTTCTTGCCTTACAACGTAAGTTGAGCCCAAAGATTCCCGGAGGAGACCATGATGAGTGCCGAAATCGAGTATCCGGCCCGGCTGAGAATCGACTTCCCGGATCGAGACCTGGAGCGGCCGTCGACGCTGCTGCGTTTGTTCTACGTAATCCCGATCATGATCGTCCTCGCGTTCGTCGGTGGGACGGTGTTCGGGGAAGCGTCCGATCAAGGCGGTGCCACCATCGGCGCTTTTGCTGGAGGCCTCGTGTTCGTTCCGGCTCTGCTCATGATCGTGTTCCGCCAGAAGTACCCGCGCTGGTGGTTCGACTTCAATCTCGAACTGACCCGTTTCTCGAGCCGGGTGTTCGCTTACGTTGCGCTGATGTCGGATCGATACCCGTCCACTGATGAGGAGCAGTACGTCCATCTGGAGCTCGACTATCCCGACGTCGAGCAGGATCTGAACCGGTGGTTGCCGTTGGTGAAATGGTTGCTGGCGATACCGCACTACATCGTGGTAGTCGTGCTTGGCATCGCAGCCATCGTCGGAGTGATCATCGCGTGGTTCGCAATTCTCTTCACTGGGCGCTATCCACGTGGGATCTTCGACTTCGTGGAAGGCGTTGCGCGGTGGGCCCTCCGAGTGCAGGCCTACTCGTTTCTGTTGGTGACGGATCGCTACCCGCCGTTTTCACTGAGATAAGGTAAAGAGCCGACCCGCTCTGTTCGCATCACATGGAACAGTTCTTTGGCATAAAACCTGCGCTCAGCGCAACTTTTCGACCAAAGTAGCCCACCCCCGGTGCCAACGCCGGACCCTCCTGAAAGGGATCTCCCAATGGCCGTGAAGATCGCAGCGGTGACGTTCGATTGCGAGGATGCCCTGACCGTCGCTCAGTTCTGGTCGGCTGCCCTGGACAGACCGCTTGACCCGAAATCATCTTCCGACTTCGCATCGATCGGCATGCCCCAACATCGCGACACGCAAGGGTGGCGTTTGGACGACGAGGAGACGTGGCTGTTCGCAAAGGTGCCCGAGAAGAAGGTCGCGAAGAACCGGATGCACGTCGACCTTGCCGCGCCTGACCGAGAAGCCGAAGTCGCCCGGCTCCTCGAGCTGGGCGCGACGCGCGTCGCCGACATGAACGAGTGGGGCTATGAGTGGACGGTCATGCAGGATCCGGAGGGAAACGAATTCTGCGTCGCCGATCTCCGCTAAGCGCGCCGCTGTGGCGCGTCGCATTTAGCAGAGCCCCCAGGACCGGAGGGCGCGATCACCTGGTGTTTCGAGGGCGCCGCCCCGGGTAGCAGAGAGCGAGGCTACCCAATGGCTAATCGGACTGACACCCTCCCACGGCGATGATCGCGACGATCGTGCTTACGACGGCGCTCGTGCTTGCGTTGGCCGCCGTGCTCCTCCTGGCGATCGGACGTCATGCCCGGTTCTCGTCGCGGTTGTTCGCGATCCCACTCGCGGCAGCGATTTCTTATGGCGGCGCCGAACTGGCGCTGAGATTCTGGAGCCTCGTTCCGTCGTACGCCTTGACGGGAGCCGGGGTCGCCTTCCTTGGAACCGTGTGTGTGATCCTCGCTCTCCCCTATTGGAACCCCTTGGGACAAGTTTTCTTGGGTGCGTTTGCATCCGCGGCGTGCGCATACCTCGGGCTAGCGCTCTATCTCACGCTTGCAGGGGACCTGCCCTTGGTGGCGATGATTGCATCGGGAGTCTTGTTCGTCTTCGAGTTCCTTGCGCTCCTCCTTGCCGGCTACTTCGCGTTCGAGGGTTGCGATGTGTTGTGCCGCACCCGCGCGACTCGCGACCTTCCGGTGTCGGACCCCGCGCATACTCCCAAGGTCTCCCTACAGGTGGCAGCATCCAACGAACCACCCGACATGCTGATCGACACCATCAAGTCATTGGAGAGCATCGACTACTCCAACCTCGAGGTAGTCGTCATAGACAACAACACAGCCGATGAAGAGATGTGGCGTCCGGTGGCCGACTACTGTGAGGGGCGAGACAAGGTGCGATTCCTCCATCTGGAGGGAATCGAGGGCTTCAAAGCCGGCGCTCTCAACCACGCCATCCCCAAGCTCGACCCCGATGTCGAGATCGTAGGAATCATCGACGCTGACTATCTCGCCGATGCTGATTACCTCAGGCGGACCGTCGGCTACTTCGCGAATCCGAATGTCGCATTCGTGCAGACGCCACAGGACTACAGGGAATACGAAGGAGATCCATACCTGACGGCGTGTTACGACGGCTACAAGTACTTCTTCAAGTCCTCGATGCCCTCGCGCAACCAGCGCAACTCAATCATCTTTTCAGGAACCATGGGCTTGATTCGACGCTCCAGCCTGGAGGAGATCGGGGGATGGCCCGAGTGGTGCATTACCGAAGATGCGGAAACGTCACTGCGCCTGCTCCAAGCAGGTTCCGAAAGCGTCTACATCGATCAATCGATGGGACGCGGGATCATGCCGCTGACGTTCTCCGCCTTCAAGCGCCAGAGGTACAGGTGGTGTTTTGGAGGCATCCAGATCCTAAGACGGTATTTCCGCACCCTGCTGCCCTGGCCACGCACCCGGCGAAACCGATTGACGTTGGGACAGCGTTTGGACTACCTGTTCGGCAGTGGTCTGGTGTGGTTCAACGACGTGCTCCATCTCGCTTTTACTCTGGCCCTTCTCGTTGCGGCCTATCTGATACTGAGCGGCGAAGAGGTCAACGTCCGCCCCCTATTCGGCTCTCTTGTCGTGTTGCCCGTGGCATTGATTGCAACTGGGATCTTGCGGGCACAGTGGACCCTCCGACACACGACAGGTATAGGGATCACAAGAGCGGTACTGGCCTTTCTCAACTGGCTCTCGACATCGTGGACCGTTGCGATTGCAACACTGCAGGCGCTGATCCGACCCCGAAGCACCTTCATGCGCACACCAAAGCAGCAGGAAGACCAATCGATGTGGGGCGCGATTCGTGATGCCAAAGTCGAAACCGTTCTCACGCTTGTGTTGTGGGGCTTGGGAATCGCGGTCGCTTTAAGTGGAGAAGCTACTCCGCTTCTCGTCGGGTTGTTTGCATGGCAGGGGGTCGTCTACGGATCGTCGCTTCTGATGTCGTGGTTGAACGTGCGCGTCAAGCTCACTCCGCAGCTCGAACGCCGCCGCCGAACCGAGCACCTCCGCGAGCGGGCGGCCGCGTTAGTGCCCTATTACGTCGGAGCCAGTGCCGCGCTCCTAGCCTTTGGAATTGTGGGGGCGGTGCTCGTGATGGGTGGCTCGCAATCGACAAGGCCGCCGCGCGACGTGACCGATATCCCCCGTAGCTCCGAAGAATCAACGCTCGCCCGATTCATAATCGAACGTCGGGAGGACCGGCCGGAGGAGCCCGGAAGTCCACAACCGGAGGAATCTGAGCAGGATTCAGGATCCACCCCATCCGAGAACGAGGCCCCACAGGACGAGGTAACACCCCAGGAATCCCCCACCGAGGAAGAGACAGCGACCCCCGAGGCCAGCCCACCGCCATCTCCCGAGAGTTCGCCCTAAGACACCTCGTAAGTCATGAAAGCATCGAACCAATCGGGGTCCCGGTCGCGAGTCCGGGCGGAGTCGAGGAAGGCCCCATCGGCGAACCGGGGCTTCGAGATCGAGGAAATTGATCGCCTGCGAGCTGGAGTAATCGAGCGTCTGCTCGCTCGTAAGCCGTAAGACTGAGCTCATGACGTGGTTGGAATGGCTTCGCCGATCCGCCTACTCCGTACCGGCAGTGATGGCTACAGCCCCAGACCTGCCCAGAATGCCAATGGATTGGGAGGGCCCAGCACGCCGAAGACCAGCCCCGTGTGATCAAAGACTTGCTTCACGATCACATCCGCGATCGAATGGCGCGGCGGTTGTCAGAGGGGCGGCGAAATCCGCAGGCTCGCTTCGAGACAGGCGGAGGCGAGTTCTCTATCCCAGGTCGCGATGAGGAGACTGTCGTCCTGAAGAGACATCGCCGTAGCTAGGTGCACAGCGTTGTAGCCGCGCAAGGCGAATCGTTCTGATATATCTCCGGCAGTGAGTGCGATCGGTTGATCAAAGTCGATCACCTGTGCCTGTATCCATCGCCGATCGAGCCTTTGCTTTACGCCGCCTAGCTCGGCAGCGGAGATGCGACGGGCTCGTTCGGCTGCGGCCAGAGCCGCCCTAGCTTCCGGGTAAGCGATTAAAGCAATAGTCACGAGGTCGGCGGCATCCCAGAGATCCCGAGCGTCGTCTGCTCCCGGCTCATCGAGGAAGAGTTTGATGAGAGCAGAAGTCTCGAAATAGACGTTCAACGTCGCTGGTCTTTAACCAGCTCGGGGACGCTTCCTCGTGGTTTGACCAGGCCCGTTCGATCGATCTTGGTCTTACGGTGCTTCGGAAGCGTCACCCTTCCCTCCTCGATCAACCTCTGCAGGGCTGGACTCTCCCCGTACTTCGTCAGCCGCGCAACGGGCTTACCTCGCTCGGTGATGACTACGTCCTGGCCGCGGCGAGCCTTGGCGATCCATCTGCTGAGATTGTCTCGAAGTTCCCTCACACCGACTTCCACGGCTCCTCCAATGTGGCGCTTTTCGAAAAACTTATGGTACACATCGGCACAAGGAAGGTCAACGGATCGATTCGATGCGGCCTTCTTGTGTCTCAGGAACGAAATTCCGTCCCGATTCGTCCCGAACCGTCCCGCAGAGCCGAGGGCGTGGGACTCGAACCCACGAGTCCTTTCGGACAACGGTTTTCAAGTGTGTGGCCGGGCGTCCTGACTGGCCCTGCGTACTTCTGCCTGATGCTATTTGTGCAGGTCCCGCTATGGGAGCGCCCGCCGGAGTTAACGGAAGAGGCGGAAGAAAGTGCGCACCTCCTCGACGAATAGATCGGGCTGCTCGAATGCGGCGAAGTGGCCACCACGCTCGGGCTCATTCCAGTAGCGGATGTCGACGAAGCGCTTTTCAGCCCATCGCCGAGATGGACGCTGTAGTTCCTTGGGGAATATTGAGCACCCAGTAGGCACAGCAACGGTGTCGATCTTTGACCCCGAGATCCACTCGTTCACCTGTCTGATGCTCTCCCAATACAAGCGAGCCGAGGAGGCGCCCGCACCCGGCAACCAATACATCATGAGGTTGTCGAGCAGTTCATCGCGCGAGAGTGCGTTCTCGAGATGGCCGTCGCAGTCGGTCCACGCCCAAAACTTCTCGATGATCCACGCGCACAAGGCTGCCGGCGAGTCCACGAGCGCATACCCGATGGTTTGCGGCCTGGTGGCGTGCTCCTGCGAGTAGCCGGAGTCCCACTCAGCCGAGTGTTCGAGGGATGCGAGCGCCTGTCTCTCTCGCTCTGTCAGATCATCGAACGTCTTAGGATCTGGGGGTGCGAGCGGAGGGATGAGATGGATGGCGGCGACGTGATCGCGGTCCTGCTGGCCGAGGCTCGCGCTGATGCTCGTTCCCCAGTCGCTGCCCAACGTACCGTATCGCTTGTATCCCAGACGCCTCATCAACTCGGCCCACGCAGCTGCGATCCGTTCGATCCCCCACCCGGGCTCGGCCGGCTTGTCGCTGAAGCCGTATCCCGGAAGTGAGGGGCAAACGATGTGGAAAGAGTCCTCGGCATCACCACCGTGAGCCGTCGGGTCGGTAAGGGGCCCGATTACTTTGAGGAACTCAATGATCGATCCCGGCCATCCGTGAGACATTACGATTGGCAACGCCTCCGCGTGTGACGAACGAACATGAAGGAAGTGGATACCGAGTCCGTCTATAACCGTGCGGAACTGCGGTATGGCGTTGAGCCGCGATTCGGTAGCGCGCCAGTCGTAATCATCGGCCCAGTAGCTGCACAGATCTTGCATATACGCCAGCGGCACGCCCTGCGACCAGTCATCAACGGTTTCGCGTTCTGGCCAGCGCGTTTGGCGTAATCGAGTGCGAAGGGAGTCGAGCTCCGTCTGGGGGACTTCTGTCTGAAACTCGGTCACTTCGTCAGATATCGCGCCCAAGACAACTCCTCCCTGTTTCACTGGACCTAGGGAACCAGCTTCTGTGGTCACTGCATGAATTGGCCGGTGCGCGCAACGCACTACCTCGAAGTCTCCATAACAACGGCATAAACCGGCCCGGCGCACGGAATCGGTGATTCCCCTCACTCAAGGGGCGGGGTAATCCAGCGGCTGCGATTGGCGGATTCATACAACGCCTCCATGATGGCGACACGGTCGGCGGCCTCTCGAACGGTCACTGACGGAACGTCCCGAGCGCCGGCCAGCGCGTCGAGGAATAGCTCGAACGAGTGTGGA
>DASQUP010000088.1:0-8109 GCA_035641235.1 Actinomycetota bacterium | reverse complement strand
GGAGTTCGGCTGGGCGCTTCCGATTGGAGGCTCCGGGATGCTGCCGGCCGCACTCGCGCGCCTCATCGAGGATCACGGAGGCCGCATCGTCACCGGCGCGCCGGTGGCCGAGGTAACCGTCGAGGGGGGTCGTGCTACCGGCGTGGTGACCTCGAGTGGCACACGCTACCGCGCACGACGAGCAGTTCTCTCGACGATTCATGCGGCGCGGCTCGAGGATGTCCTTCCTCAAGGTTCGCTCCCCGACGACTTCGTCGCGAGGATGAAACGCTGGAAGCCTGGTCATACGTTGTTCGCGGTGCATCTCGCCCTGCCCAGGGTCCCGTCGTTCATCATCGATGGCGCTCCGCGTGCGTCGGTTGCGGGGGCGCTCGGCTCCACCGAGGGGCTCGTGGATCAGATTACGGCTCACCGAGAAGGCCGGACCTGGCCGGCCGACCCGTGGCTACTGGTCGTTAACCCGTGCGTCGCCGACCCGGACCGCGCCCCCGACGGCGGAGCTACGCTCAAGTTGTTGACGATCGCGCCCCGTGATCTCAATGGCGATGGATGGGACGTCGAGCGCGAACGTTTCGGTCGGGCCCTCATCGAGCGCGTAACCGCGCACATGGATTTCGAGCCCGACGACGCGCTGGCGGTTCTCGCAGAATGTCCGCTCGATCTCGAAGAGCGGAACCCACACAACTACCTAGGCTCCTGTCACGGGGGTGCCCTCTCGCCCGAACAGTCCGGCGTCAACCGGCCGGTCCCCGGTTACTCGCAGTACCGGATGCCGGTGGCGGGCCTCTACCAAACCGGAGCCACCACACATCCCGGCGGCTCGGTTTCTGGGAGGCCGGGACGCAATGCAGCGCGCGTCATGCTTGCCGATCTGGGCGTCGACCCCGCCGGCCTCATGTCGTGAACCTGCAAGTCGACACGGTGGTCTACATCGCTGCGGCGATGGCGGTCGGCGGGTTCATCAAGGGTGGTACCGGCGCGGGCCTCCCACAGGTCGCCATTCCGGTGATGGCGACATTCCTGGGTGTCGAGACCGCTGTGGTGATCATGGCGATTCCGGGGATCGTCACCAACACGTGGCTGATCTGGAACCATCGGAACCACTTCCAACACACTCGAGACCTCCCGGCGCTTCTGGCGACCGGAATCGTAGGGGCGATCGCCGGAACCAGTTTGCTTCATTCGCTCGACGAAGGGGCTCTCTCGTTCTTCGTGGCGGGGATGGTCGGGCTCTACACGATCGTTTTCTTTGCGCATCCCGACTTCAAGCTGCGTGCCGGAGTCACCCGATACACGTCTCCTCCGGTCGGACTGGCGTCGGGACTCCTGCAGGGTGCCACCGGTATGTCGGGGCCCGTGGTCGCCACCTATATCCACGCATACCGGCTGCCCAAAGAAGTTTTCGTGGTGTCCATCACGACGGTGTTTCAGGTCTACGCGGTGGTTCAGGCACTAACGCTGCTGGGCCTCGGCCTGTACACCACCGAACGCGCCGTGGTGAGCGTCCTTTCGCTGATACCGATCATGGCCATGCTCCCAGTGGGCGCGCGCGTCGCGACCCATCTATCGCGCCGAACGTTTGATCTCGTCGTGCTTTCGATCCTGCTGGCGAGCGCCGCGAAGCTCGTGTTCGACGCCGTCGCCTAGCATCAAGCACGTTCTTTTCTTCTGTGTGCGTCTGCCAGACGGTTGGAGAAGAAAAGAACGGGCTCACCTGGAGTACGATCGCTAATCCATGGCACGCATCAGCTACGTCGATTACGACACCGTCACGGACTCCGAGCTTCTGGGCTACATGGAGCATTCCCGGCGCTACGGGACTCCCCGGCCCGAGACGCAGGCGATCCGGTCCCACGTCCCGCTGGTCGCAAAGGCGTTCTCACGCGGTTGGGAACGAATCTTCCGTAATGGGATCGTCGAGCATTCACTCAAGGAACTATGCCGGGTCTACGTCTCGGAGACGATCGGCTGCGAATACTGAGGCTCGCAGCGGTCTCTCCGTGCGAGAGACGAGCTAGCCGAGACCCACTACGGCGATCTGCTGAACTTCGAGCGCTCCGACCGGTTCACCGACCGTCAGAAGGCCGCGCTCCTGTACACGAGCAACCTGGTATGGAATCCCGAAGGAGTCGACGATGCGCTATGGACACGGCTGCGCGTCCACTTCGGCGAGGAAGAGATCGTCGAGCTGGGCGCCTTCATCGCGATCACATACGGCCAACAGCGCGTGATCAAGACCTGGGGTGTCGGGCACGAGGAGTTGCCCGCCGAAGCCGGAGCCGGACTCGCGGCGCGCGAGGCGGCCAAATGACACACATCGTCGATCCTTTCGCGCTGCACCCGGGCGCCGCCCAGACGTGGCAATTCATCACCGAAAATGTCCTGCGCGCAGGAGTGGTCGACCAGTCGGTGAAGGAAGTCTGTTTCCGCTACCTGTCTGATCCCGACGCGGTCGACGTCGAGGACTTCGACGGGCGAGAGCGGGCCGCTCTCGAGTGGGCGTACGCCATCGTCTGGGACGCAGATGCCGCCGACGACGATCTCTGGGCGCGCCTTCATTCCTTCTTTTCCGAGGAGGAGCTCGTCGACCTCGGGTGTGCGGTCGGGTTTGAACTCGGGCGGCAGCATTTTCTGCGGACGCTCGGAGTTGCGCCTTAGGAGAACGTGAGCTCGAGGGCTCCCAACGGATCGAGTTCGTAGCGCACCGTGGTCTCCGGTCGGATGGCGAGCGGGCTTACGACTGCACCCGTGATCACAACGTCGCCGGATCGCAACCGCTCGCCGACTGCATTCAGGACGTCGGCTACCTGAGCCACGAGCCGAACAGCTTCGCCCGGTAGCTCCTGCGGATCCTCGGTTTGAGCTGTGGCGTCGTCGTCTGTGAAAACACGTGCGATCGCTCGGGCCAGCGACGCACCCGGGCGCGCCGCCCCCAGAACGACACCGCGATGATAGATATTGCCGGCGCAGATCTCCTCCACGTCGGTTGGTGGCGGATCGAGGTCCACGAGTTCGATTGCCGGTCCCACGGCCGCAATTGCCCCCTCGACCTCGTCCAGATCCGCGCCGCTCCGGACATCGTCGGCCATTCGCACGGCAACCTCGGGTTCGAACATCGGCTGCGACCACCCCGACACCGAGAAAGTTGAGCCGTCCGCTACGAGGCTTGCGTCCGTGAGAAATCCGACCAGGGGGGAGGAGATGCCCAGTTTTGCCATCGCCGCCGCCGAGCCGAACCCGACCTTCCATCCAATCGGCTGGGCGCCGGCCGCGATTAGTTCACGGCGCGCCGCGAGCTGGCGCTCCATTCCTCGCCGCACGCGATCGTCGAGTGCAGCACTCATCTCGGCTCCGACGGAAGTGCGTATCCGGCGGCATCGAGAGATCCGGCGCCGCTCCATCCCCAGATCAGAAGCACCTCTTCATCCGATGTGTTGTTGAAGCCGTGGATGTGTCCCGCAGGTGTGAAGATCACATCACCGGATACCGAGGGCTCCTCACCGGTGTCGGTGTAAATGATGCCGCGGCCCGACATCACTACGAGAAACTCGTCCGCGTGCGGGTGGGAGTGACGCTCGTGCCGCGCTCCCGGGGGCAGTACGGTCCGGCCGACGACGAGTTGTTGGGACCCCGCCGTCCGTTCGTCGATGAGGAACTGGACGTGCATGTCTACCCAACCCTCGTCCCGGCGGAGGTTCTTTTCGGCGGGCACGTCGCGAATGTTTGTGCGGAAGGGCTTCATCGCATCCCTCCCAGAGCGCGGAACACCTGGTGCACGGCCACGAAGTCGCGGTCGTTTAATCCGGCTGCGCGGGTTGCGGTCAGCCACTCGTTGGCCAACGCGGCCAGCGGCATTGGGCTCTCGAGTTCCCGCGCCAGGGAGAGTCCCATCACCTGGTCTTTCTGTTGGAGAGCAACATCGGCGAAGACGGCATCACCCTTGTGGTCCTCGAGAATCAGGGGAGCACGGTACGCGACGACGGGTGACGCGATGACGCTCTTAAGGATCGCTTCGACGGCCGTCTCGCGGGCGATGCCCGACTTCTCGGCAAGGGCCACGCTTTCGCAGAACGAAGTGATCTGCACGACGAGGGAGAGATTGATCGCAAGTTTCAGCACCAGCGCCTGCCCGTTGCCGCCCACGTGCGTGATCTTCGATCCCATGTCGAGAAGCACCGGCCGGACCCGTTCGAATGAGGACTCGTCCCCCCCGACCATGATGGCCAGCTCACCCTGCTCGAGTGTGGTCATGCTCCCCGATACGGGCGCGTCGAGCATCGTTGAACCGGCCTCGGCGACTGCCGCAGCCAGCGCGCGACTGGTCTCGGGAGAAATTGTGCTCATGTCGATGTAGATGCTGCCCGGCTTCAGGCCGGACAGGACTCCGGCGGCGCCCAGTACGACCTCCTGGACGGCTGCCGTATCCGTAAGCATCGAGAACACGACGTCCGAACCGGAGGCGAGTTCACCAGGAGTGTCGGCCCATCCCATGCCGGCGTCGAGCAACGGCTCGGCCCTGGTTTTGGTGCGGTTCCATCCGGTCACCGGCCGGCCGGCGGCGAGAAGGCGGCGGACGATGCCGGCCCCCATTGCGCCGAGACCGACGAAGCCCACATTCATGTCGGGCGACCCTAAAGCCATCGGGAGGGCACGGTCAAAACCAACGAGTCGCGGAGCTTCTTTGGGTGATCCCACCGTGGATACCGCGGTCTGCAACCCAAAGAAGTCTTCGCCGACAGAGACGCCCGCTGGCTTACGTCGGCTTGAACACCATCGCCCACACCGCGGAGAAGAGCAGTAGCAGATTGAACATGTTCAAGGTTCGCAGCCGGCTTTGGAGCGCGGCGACCCGAGTACCGTCTGGATTGACGCTCGACGTGAGTTCGCTGAGCTCCTCACCCGCGCGGCGGATCAGAGTTGCTCCGGTAAGAATCGACGCAACAACGACTATCAGCCCCCACACAATCCATAGAGTGTCGAAGCCAAGGTCTCCATCGACGACCATCACGATGCCGGCGATGAGGGTGGTGACGGCCGCCGGGGCGATGATGGCGCTGCCGAAGAAGGCGCTCTGGCGCGACAAGGAACTCAGTGCCGCTCTGTCACCTTCACGCGTGACCCGCACATTGATCACCCCGAGCGTGACCATGCCTCCGATCCAGACGATCACCGCCGCGACGTGCACGAACTTGAACAGGTTGTAGAGCGTGTACACGATTGCTCCTTTCCCTGATCGCAGGGGGCCAGATTTCTGGGTGTTCACTCTGACGTGTGAGAGTCGCCCTCAAGCCGGAGCCGCCCGCACGCGGTAGGTACCGTCCTCCTCGGTGACGATCACCCCCGCGCCCTTGGACAACGGCTCCACCTCCTGGCCCGTCAAACCGTAGACGGCGGCCTCGTTCATCGGTGAGTGGCCGACAACGAGCGCGCGACCACCCTCGGGCAACCCGTCGAACACTCCCTGCAGCGCGTCCGCCAGGCGCGCCGACTCCTGTTCTACGAGTTCGGGATCGGCGCGCCGGAACGACGCGATGTCGCCGGCGCCAGCCTTCTGGTAGGCGGCACGCCAGCGGTTCTCGACCTCGCTGCGAAAACGGTAATCGACCGTCACTCCGCTCTCGTGCTTACCGCCGTGGCCCGCGAGGAAGCAGGCGAGAGTCTGGGTCGCCCGCTGCGCGCCCGATGAGACAAGCAGGTCGTAGCCGCCCTCGAGCCGAGTGCCAATGGCGACCGCGGCACGAACGCCGTCTTCGCTGAGCCGATCTCCGTCGCTATCTGTATGTCTGCGCAACTCGACGGTCTTGGCCATCTCCAAGCCCGCAATGTAGCTTCTTTGGTTGTCTACCGCGGATGGCGCGGGCGATTACGCAAGAGAGAACGATCTCCCGTGGCGGATACTGGGAGCATGCAGCCGTTGGTTCGCCATTTGCTGCGCGCCAAGGATCTTGTCGATGCGCGCTACTTCGAGCCGCTGACCGTCGACGATCTCGCTCGCGCCGCCGGGCTGTCGCGAGGCCATTTCAGCGAGGAGTTCCGGCACGCCTTCGGCGAGTCGCCGCACGCCTACTTGCTCACCCGCCGGCTCGAGCGCGCCGCGGCGCTGCTGCGGACCACCGACCGCTCTGTGGCCGAGATCTGCCTCGCTGTTGGGCTGACTAGCGTGGGCTCGTTCACGACGAGCTTCAAGCGCACGTACGGCATGCCACCGACTGCGTATCGGGAACGTTTTCCCCCGGCGGCCGCGCATGCGCTCGTGCCGACGTGCTTCCTGCGTGCCTACGGCCGCCCGCAGCACCGGACGTTTCGAGAAGACAGCGCCGTTGCGCCGCCCTAGCATGGGCGGGCGATGATGAGGATCGCCTACGCGCTGCTGTGGGTGCACGACCAGGACGAGGCGCTCGCGTTCTATACGGAGAAGCTCGGCTGGGAGGTACGGGCAGACGTCACCCTGGCGGAAGTGGGGAACTTGCGCTGGCTCACCGTTGGCCCGGTCGGGCAACCCGGGGTCGCGGTGGTGCTCAACGCCATCCCCGAGCCGCCGGTCATGGACGCCGAAACGGCCGAGCAGCTGCGGAGACTGATGGCGAAGGGGTTCGCCGGAACCGTGCTGCTCGAGAGCGACGACGTCCCGGCCTCGTTCGAAGAGCTGACAGCCCGCGGGGTCGAGTTCGTTGAGCCGCCGGAGGACCGCCCGTACGGCATCGACTCCGCCTTCCGTGACCCGTCGGGAAACTTCTTGCGGCTGATGCAATTGCGGGAGCGACCTCCGGCCTGAGGTAGACCAGCCCTGCAGCGCGTGGCGAATTAGCCGAGGAGGAACGCAGATGAGGCGAGTTGTCGTGCTCAACCACGTGACCCTGGACGGAGTCATTCAAGGTCCGGGCCGCGCCGATGAGGACACCCGCGACGGCTTCGAACACGGCGGGTGGGCAATGGAGAGAAACGATGATGTTATGGGGCAGGCCATTGGAGCGCGCATGGCCCACAGCGCGGGGTTGCTGCTGGGGCGACGGAGCTACGACGACATGCTGGCCTACTGGAACACCACGGACAGCCCGTTCAAGGACGCGCTCAACAACGCCCCTAAGTTCGTCGCCTCATACAGTTCCGAGCCGGTGTCGTGGCCGAACTCCACACTGCTGAGCGGAGATGTGCCCGAGGCGGTGGCTGAGCTCAGGCAGAAGCCGGGTGACGATTTGCACATCATGGGCAGCGGAGCGCTGATCCAATCGCTGATGCCTCACGGCCTGATTGACGAGTACATGCTGATGATCCACCCACTCGTTCTCGGTTCGGGACGCAAGCTTTTCCCCGACACCAGTCCACGCACTCCGCTGAGACTCGTCGACAGCCAGACCACGACGAAAGGCGTCGTTATCGCGACATATCAGCCGGTTTAAATAGGCCGCAGGCTGGAAGACAGTCTCTCGGCGCGCCCATCGGTTTCATTTCTCCAGGACTCTCGCTACCAGCAAGTTCCGGAGGAAAGAACGGGGAACGGCGCGCCGAGACGTCGGGCGGCTCCGATCTCATCGCGGGATCTTGAATCAGAGCGGCTGGAACTTGAGGCCGCACTCCCGGCCGCGGCGCGAGAACTCGTCCGGAAGCGGATCATCCGTTGCTTGCTTCGTGTTGACGAGATCAACAACGTGAAAGGCGCCGTCCTGGAGGACAAGGCGAGTGATGTGGATCTCCGTCGTCTCATATCCGGGGCCGTCGACCGGATGGTTGGACCACGCGACGATCAAGACGGGATCTTCGGGATATCCATCGCATGCGGTCGTCGCGCTGTAGCCCTCGTCGCCTCCGGCCCAGAAGTGGATCGCTCTTCCGGCATGGAGATTTCCCGCGGGGTTTCCGGGCGCGGCGACCTTCAAAGGACCGAACTCCAGTGAACCACCCGACTTCTCGGCCGCAAGCACTTGGTAAGCGGCGACGCTTCCACCCGCAGCGAGCACCACGAGTTCGTCGTCCCCGTCGGCGTCGAAATCCACTGCGCCCGTCGGCTCACAGACAAAACAATGTCGAAGTGGACCCCACGAGTGGTCCGCCTTGCCGTCTCCGGTTACGTCCGCTGCGACGAGGTACGGCTTTACTTCCTTTGGGCAG
>DASQUP010000087.1:0-3720 GCA_035641235.1 Actinomycetota bacterium | reverse complement strand
CAGCCCGAGGAGGGACAACATGCTGATCGACTGCACGAAGTGCGAGATGTACCGCTCGAAGCACTGTGAGGACTGCTTGGTGACGGCGTTGCTGCACCCTCCGGAGGACGTGGTGGAGATCGAGGACGAGTTGGATCCACCCCTCCAGGCCCTGGCCGGCGCCGGGCTCATACCGGTGCTGAAGTTCCGGCCCCGAGCGGCGCCGGCCGAGGGCCGCGCCGACCCCGACGCCGGGATAGCCGGCCCGGATACCGCCGGACCCAAGCGAGCCGCCCAGTGATCGGCCCAATTGATGGGCGAGGACGGGCCTTCCCGTAGGGCGACTCAGAACGGTTTGGAGCCCGTAGGGGGAGGCCCCGCCCGCAGCCATGAGTGCATCGGAGTCACCCGGCGGGCTCGGCGGATTCGTTGAGACAGGGAGGTCCGTGAGAGAGGCCCTTCTGTACCAACAAACCTCTGTAGGGGCCTGCGTGCCGGCGAGTTGACAAGGGGCCCGGCCTGCGAGCCGCGGCCCGCTACCCTGAAGCCTCAATGAGACCCGCGTGGGCCGCCGGATCGATCATCGTGCTCGCCGTGTTTGCGGCGCTGCTGTTGGCTCTGATCTCCAGGACACCGGCCACCGCCCGGCGCGCCGAACCGCCTCCGGGAGCGACCGATGCATCTCTCGGGGCGACCTTCACGGAGGAACAGGTTGCTCGTCACGGCGCCTACCGTGAGGCGGCCTACTCCGTCTACGCTCTCGCCCTCCTCTTAGAGGTGGTCGTTCTCATCATCCTGATCCGCGGACCCGCCGGGCGGATGGTGGAGTGGCTTCAGGCCATCCCGGGTGGATGGGCGGCGCGAGCGGCCCTGCTGGGAGCATTCGTGTCCGTCGTCCTGGCGATTTCCGCAGTGCCCCTCGGCTACGTTTTTGGGTACGTGGTCCAGCACGCGTGGGACCTTTCCAACCAGGGCGTCGGCGACTGGATCACCGACCGGGCCCGCTCGACCGCGATATCGGCCGGAATCGCGGCCGTTGCCGCCGTCGTGTTCTTCGGAGTCGTCCGGTGGCAGCCGAGGACGTGGTGGCTCTGGGGCTGGGCGGCCTTCACGCTCTTGACCGCCGCGATGTCATTCCTGTGGCCTGTGCTCATCGCACCTCTGTTCAACCGCTTCACGCCGCTGCCCGAGGGACATCTGAGAACTCGCGTTGTGACCCTGGCGCGCGAAGCTGGGGTGGATGTCGGCGAGGTGTACGTAATCGACGCGAGCAAGCGCAGCTCGATAGAGAACGCGTATGTGGCGGGACTGGGCTCAACGAAGCAGATGGTTCTATTCGACACACTCATCGAGGCCGACGACGAGGACGCCACTGCTTTCGTCGTTGCTCATGAGTTGGGACATCAAGTCGAGGCGCACGTCGTCAAGAACGTGGCCATTGCGTCGGTGGGGATGCTGATTGGGTTCGGAGCCCTGGCGTGGCTCGCGCAGAGCCCCGGTGTGCTGTCCTGGGCCGGCGCATCAAGCATCTCCGATCTCCGCGTCCTCCCGGCCATACTGCTATTCGTTCTTCTCGCCAACCTCGTCGCGCTCCCCGTTCAGAACCTCATGTCGCGCCGCTTCGAGGCGCGGGCCGACGAGATCGCGCTTGAACTAACCGGGGATCCCGCCACCGCAACCCGAGTCTTCCGGCGTCTTGCATTTGCCAACTTGGCGGACCTCAAGCCTCCCCAGCCTGTAGTTACCATGCTCTTCACGCACCCACCCATCGTTTCCCGTATCAATTCTGCAACGGCCCGATAGGGGGAAAGTCTCGTCGCGAATAGACTTCCATTGCGCGCCCGCACCTGGAATCAACATGTAAGGGGGAGAGCCTTGGCAGCGCGAACCATTGTCGACCGGTTTATCGAACGTGTCCGCAGCCAGCCCGATCGTGTAGCACTCAGCGCTCGGTCCGGCGATGGGTGGCGAAGCATCACGTGGGCCGAGTACGGAAACAATGTGCGGCGCGCCGGTAAGGGACTCATCGCCCTAGGGTTCGCTCCCGGCGACAAGATGAGCCTTTTGTCCCTCAATCGCCCCGAGTGGCACTACGCCGATATGGGATGTCTCACGATCCGCGGAACAACCGCTCCCATTTACGTGACGAACTCGCCCGAGCAGGTCCGCCATGTGGTCGCCGATTCCGAGTCCAAGATCGCCATCGTGGAGAACCAGGGCCAGCTCGAGAAGCTCCTCGAGGTCCGCTCGAAACTGCCCCTGCTGGAGCGAGTCGTCGTGATAGAAGGCTACGCGGGAGGCGACGACGACTTCGTGATGAGTTGGGACGACCTCATTGCTGCCGGCGACGGTGTCGAGGACGCGCGTTACGACGAAGCCGTCGCCTCGGTGAGGCCGGAGGACCTCGTGACACTGGTCTACACGTCCGGAACAACGGGCGAACCCAAGGGCGTCATGCTCACTCATGCGAACGTTTGGTGGACATGCACCCATACCGAACGATCGGTGCCGATCGGCGACGCCGACAACGCCCGCACGATCTCGTATCTTCCGCTGTCTCACATCGCCGAGAGGATGATCTCGCACTTCCTGCACATCTACTACGGAACACAGACGTGGTTCGCGGAGTCGATTCAGACACTCCAGCGCGACCTGCAGGAGTGCAAGCCGACGTATTTCTTTGGCGTACCACGTGTGTGGGAGAAGTTCTACGCCGGGTTTGAAGCAAAGATGAACGAGGCCGACCCGCACGATCGAAAGGTTCGACTCGCAAAGAAGGCAGTCGAGGTCGGTCGTCAGGTAGCGGTTGCCGAACAGGAAGCAGTCGCATCCGGCAGGCGTTCGGCCGAGGCGAAGATCCCCGTCCGCCTGAGGGCCCAGCACGCGCTCCTGGACAGACTCGTGCTGCACAAGATCCGGAGCGCTTTCGGGCTGCAGGATTGTGAGCTACCAGTCTCGGCTGCGGCTCCGCTCACGCCGGAGCTGATCTGGTTCTTCCACTCGGTCGGGATAAAGATCGCCGAGGGTTACGGGCAGTCGGAAGACTGCGGCCCGACATCGTGGAATCCGCCGGACGCGATTCGCATCGGAACGGTCGGACCTGCGATACCGGGAGTCGAGGTCCGCATGGCCGACGACGGCGAGATCCTCGTTCGGGGCGGAAATGTGATGGTCGGTTACTACAAAAACGACAGGGCGACGAAGGACACCATCGACGAAGAGGGCTGGATGCACTCCGGTGACGTCGGGGAGTTCGACGAGAACGGATACCTCAAGATCACCGACCGGAAGAAGGACCTGATCATCACGGCTGCCGGAAAGAACGTCGCACCCCAGGAGATCGAGAACCGCATCAAGATGCACGGCCTGATCTCGCAGGTGGTTGTGATCGGAGACCGCCGACCGTTCCTGACGGCGCTCGTGACACTTGACCCCGAGTCTGCACCCGGGTGGGCCGCTGAGCACGGCATCGAAAGTGACCTCGCGGCCATCGCGGCACATGAGCGGACCCACAAGGAAATCGAGCTGGCAATCGAGGAAGTCAACGTCCAATTCGCAAAGGTGGAACGAATCAAGAAGTTCCGCGTGCTGGAGCGGGATTTCCTCCAGGACCGAAACGAGATAACGCCGACCCTCAAGGTGAAGAGGAACACCATCGGTGAGGGCTACAGAGATGCCATCGCCGAGATGTACGAGACCGATTCCCCCGCTTACGGCCTCGGGAAGGCGGGAAACGGCTGA
>DASQUP010000086.1:0-14640 GCA_035641235.1 Actinomycetota bacterium | reverse complement strand
AGGACCGTGATGTCCTGGGCTGTGTAGGACGAGCGAGAGCGCGTCTTGGTCGCAGGATTCGGGGTTTTCGAGTTTGTCATTAAGTCAGGCTTTCCTGATTTGTGTGGATTTCACGAGTGAGCCCGGAGACGCCGGCTGGCCCCGAGGTCGAGGGTCTGGCCGACCGAAGGATTTGGTCTCGGCGAACCGGGGGACGGGCGCGCGGGGGCCCCCTTCGGACGACTCTGGATTCATGGCGAAATTCTATCATCTACCAGCACTTTCAGCTGTCTTCCAGGAGCCGGAAAAGAGCCCGTCATGGCGGCGCGCCGGGGTCGCCGGGAGCACGCCGCCGCCGCTTACGCCACGCCGTAAAAGCCCGCCGAAAGGCTGCTGCCGGGTCGACTTCGGAGCGGGATCGCTCGGCCCCCGCTTGAGGCGGCGTCGACCGGGTCGGTTGCTGCGCCCGGATTCGACCGGGACCCGTCCAGACCCGAACCTCCTGGACGAGTTGAGCACCCACCACTTCGTTCGTCCGGCGGCGGATCTCGTCTCCCAAGTAGCCGAGTTCGGTGGCCCAGGCGGGGGAGTCCGCTCGGACGCGCAGGGTGCCCTCCCTGAGCGACGAGGGCTCGGCGTGGAGAGCGATATCCGAACCCACGATCGTGAGCCACTTGTTCCACACCATGCCGGTTCGGGCGGCATCCTCGATCCCGGCGCGCCGGGCGGTGGGCTCGAGCAGGTCCCCCAGGCGCGCCGGGATGTCGTTATCCATGGGCCACCACCGTGCCCGCCTTGACCTCGAGTACCCGTGCTTCACTCATTCCCTGCTCTGAGGCTGTGTTTGCCGGCTCGGCCGACGACACGATCGTCTGGCCCCCTCCTCGAACACTGTCGAGAAGCCACGTACGCCGTGCCGGATCGAGCTCGGACAAGACGTCGTCGAGCAGGAGCACCGGCTGCTCTCCAAGGACGTCCGTTAGAAGGTCGTACTCCGCGAGCCTCAAGGCGAGCGCGCACGTCCGCTGATCGCCCTGCGACGCGTACGTCCTCGCGTCGAGGAGCGAGCCGTCCCCGCTTCCGGAAGCGAGCAACACCGCGACGTCGTCGCGCTGTGGGCCAACCAACGACATCCCGCGCTCTACCTCGCGCTGTCTGACCTCATCGATTCCCTTCTCCAGTGAGCTCTGGATGTGTGCCTCACTGACCCGGCCTGGCTCGGCCAGGGAGGCCGCGCAGAAGTCCGGGTCCAGCCACGCACTGGAATAGACGATCTCAAGCGCGCCTCCCCCAGCAATCTGCTCGTAGCGTTTGCGCGCATACGGAAGCAGGTGCCCCAACGACTCCAGACGTGCTGCAGTTAGGCGAGCGCCGGCCCGGGCCAGACTCTCATCCCACACCTCGAGCGTAGAGCGCGCCGACCGATTCGCGTCGCCCGCTCGCGGCGCACTCTTGAGGAGTGCATTGCGCTGCCGGAGAACCCGCTCCCACTCGCGCCGGATCGTTTCACGTGCCGGTCGTAGCTTCACTGCCGCGTCGTCGACGAACCGCCGGCGCCCTTCCGGGGGGCCCTTGATGAGCGATAAGTCGTCCGGGCCGAAGAACACACCCACGATGAGTTCTCGGAGTGCTCTGCCACCCGACGCCGGTGTCTTGTTAATCAGCGTCCTCAGGCTCTTCCCGGGACGGATCTCCAGGTCGACATGGATGGCCCGTGTCCCTCGAACCACGTCCGCGTGCAACAACGCACGTTCGGCTCCATCGCGGACCAGCCCTGCATCGGAGACACGCGGCGACCCCAGGCCGCCGAGGAAGTAGACGGCCTCGAGGAGATTCGTCTTGCCCTGAGCGTTTCGCCCTACGACCAGGTTCAGCCCAGGCGAGAACTCGACGGTCTCATCGTGATAGTTCCGAAAGTCTTCGAGGACCAGTCTGACCGCCCGCATTTCCCACCTTTAGGACAGCCGCACCGGCATGAGCAAGTATGTAAACGTTTCGTCGTCTTCACCCTGGAGAACCGCAGCCTTTAGACCATCGCCGGCCTTTAGGGCGACCCGATCGCTTTGTATCGCCGACACCCCGTCGTTCAAGAAACCGGGGTTGAACGCGATCACGAACGGGTCGCCGAAGTACTCGGCATCGAGTACTTCTTGACCTTCGCCCACATCCGGTGTGTGTGCGGATACCTCAAGCTCTGGGTCGAGCCGCAATTTGACCGGTAGGTTGTTTTGAGCCAGAAGGCCAACACGCTTAGTGACCTCTAGCAATGCCTCGCGACCAACGGTGAGCACGTTCTGGTAGCCGTCGGGAATCAACTGCCGGTAGTTCGGGAATTCCCCTTCGATGAAACGCGATCCGATCACCGATTCCGCTCCCCCTTCGGGCCGATTGATCGAGAACGACATCAGGTGCTCGCTCAAGAGGGCTTTGACCGTCGCTCCCTCGGTGGCGAGGGCCCGCGCAAGCTCCCCCAGAGCACGTGCCGGCAGAACCACCTTCCGGCGCTCAGGCGGGCCGCCGGAGACGGGCAGTGACCGCACCGCGAGGCGATAGGAATCGGTGGCCGCCAGGGTCACGCTCCCCGCCTCGATTTCCCACAGAACGCCCGTCAGGACCTGGCGACTCTCATCCACCGACGCTGCTCGCACAACTTGGGCCAGGGCGACCGCGAGCGCACTCGCGTCGATCTCGACTTCGATGCCCTCTCCCCGAGCGTCGTCCACCGGCAGAGCCGGGTAATCCTCCGCCGCCAGGGTCTTCACCCGGAATTGGCCGCGGCCCGAGCCAATCTCAACTTCCCCTTCGGCTGCCGCCAGGCTTACGGTCCCGGCACCCAAACTCCGGATCATCTCGCCGAACAAACGCCCCGGGACTATGAGTCGCCCGGGCTCATCCACAGCCCCACGTAGCGCAGTCTGCATGGTGAGCTCGAGGTCCGTTGCGGCAACGATGACCTCTCCCGATTCCTTCGCTTCAATTCGGAGCCCCGAGAGCACCGGAAGCGTGGCTCTGTTTGAAATCGCACGAGACCCGAACTGGACCGCCTCCAGCAGTTCATCTCGCTCGCACCGAAACTTCATCTTGGGCCTCCAAACCTAAGTTGCCTCAGATACACGTTACGACCGGGGTGTGACAGAACAGTGCGTTTCCGCGCTAAAGAGCAGTAATAAAGAAAAGAAGTTTTAGAAGAAGTAGTAGGGGCTGTGGATCTCGGGGAAAAGGGGCGTTCGGGCTGGTGGGGGTCGTTTCTTCCTGGGGGGAAATTGTGGACACTAAACATGTGGGCGCGCGGCCAGACGCGGGGGTGTATGGCGAGGGTGTGGCGGGGAGTTGGCGTGGGGATGAACATCAACTTATCCACGGAGAGCCTGTTGACGAATACGTTCGGTGAGCTCTTTTACCTGCTCATAGGTGGTGGTCTTTTCTTTCATGAGTTGCCTGATCTTGTTGGTGGCATGGATGACCGTGCTGTGATCTCTGCCACCGAAACGGGTGCCAATTTGAGGAAGGGAGAGGTCGGTGAGTTCGCGGCACAGGTACATCGCGGTTTGCCGAGCGGTAACGAGCGGCCGGGAGCGGTTTGCCGACCGAATGTCGTCGGATGTGATGTCGAAGTAGTCGGCGGCAACGGACATCACTAGGTCTGGCGTAACACGGGTCTCGCCGGCATTGGGAAGCAGGGACTGGAGCACGTTCTGAGCGAGCTCAAGGGTGATCTGAGAGCGAGTGAGAGAAGCGTAGGCGCCGACTCGGATCAAGGCGCCCTCGAGTTCGCGGATGTTCGTTTGGATCCGGGTGGCGATGAAGGACATGACTTCTGGGGGTACGTCGAGATTTTCGGCGGCCACCTTGCGTTGAAGGATGGCCAATCGCGTCTCGAGATCGGGGGGCTGGATGTCGGTTATGAGGCCCCACTCAAAGCGAGTTCGCAGCCGTTCCTCGAGTGTGGAGATCTTCTTGGGTGGGCGGTCAGACGTGATGACGATCTGACTGCGAGGGTGGAGTGCGTTGAAGGTATGGAAGAACTCTTCTTGCGTGCGCTCCTTGCCTTCGAGGAATTGGATGTCGTCGATGAGCAGTAGACCGGCGGCTCGATATCGGCTGTGGAATGAAGGGATTGTGCGCCGCTGGAGGGCGAGGATGAAATCGTTCATGAACTGCTCGGTGGAGACGTAGCGGATGACCATGTGTGGGTGGCAGCTGGCGACGTAATGGCCGATCGCGTGAAGGAGATGGGTTTTTCCAAGCCCCGCGCCACCGTAGATGAAGAGGGGGTTATAGGAGTTGGCGGGGGCCTCCGCGACGGCCTGCGCGGCAGCATGCGCGAAGCGGTTTGAGGAGCCGATTACGAAGGAATCAAAGACGTACTTGGGATGAAAGTCGGGGGTTTCGGGAGCCGGCGTCGGAGGGGTGTCGTGAGCCGCGGGCCGTACGTCCGTTAGATCGGCCTCGTGCAGATAGGCATCATCGGCGCGCAACTCAACGCGGAGGTGACCATCGGCGGCCTCCGAGACCGCTGTCGACAGGGCGTCGAAGTAGCGGGATTCGACCCATTCCTTGGTGAAGGGGTTGGGTAGCGCTAACACGAACGTGGACCCGTCGAGAGAGATGGGCCTCGCCTGTCCAAACCAGGCGGAGAAGTTGCCTTCCGACAGGCGGCGGCGCAGGAGGTCTGATGCCTCTAACCACAAGCGTCCAGGAGGGGAATCGGGTCCGGAGCTAGGCGTTGGTACCGCCGGAGGATTCCGTGGACCCTCATGAATCGCACCTGAGTATCGCTCTTCGGCTGCCGACCACTCGTGAGCGTTGTCCACGACTGTGCTCGTCCCCGCAGACGTGTGCACGATGCTCCCCCTTCTGCGTCCGGGTCGAAGCCGGATTCTGCCGACCAGCTCCTGCGTCGGCAATCCCCCGGCACTTCCTTCACTGTTTTCCACACCCCGTGTATCCGCGAAGTGGCACGTCACGCCTCCCCGCGCTCCGGCCACCGCTTTAGCGCGACTCGAGAAAATCGGGCCTGAGCAGGAGCGACGCATGGTCAACAGGTTTATCCACAAGTGTGGACAACCAACTCGTCATTCGGGCGCGCGCAACCTGAGGCTCAGCCGGTGTTGCCGGGGGGAAGTGCCGGGTTTCTCGTGGCCCTCACGGTAAAGCTAAGGACCACGGCAGCAATCCTTGTTCCTGGGTCACTGCGGCGTCAAGACGGCTGGCGCAAGTGTGGCGGCGGAATCGGGCAAATGCCGTTTGACGTGGAGAAACGCGGCTGGTCTATACTGCGCCGGCACCCCGAAATACCCCCGCGATTTCGCGATCAACGGCGCGAGCGCGCGTGTGGGGCCAAAACCGTCCAAAGGAAGAGAGTCTGTGACAAAAAGAACGTTCCAGCCAAACACCCGGCGCCGGAAGCGGAAGCACGGATTCCGTGCTCGGATGAAGACGAGGGCAGGTCGAGCCATCCTCAAGGCGCGGCGGGCCAAAGGCCGAGCCAGGCTGTCGGCGTAACATCTGAACTCGTGGCGCAGAGGAAGTCGCTCAAGTCGCGACGAGAGTTTCGGCGCGTGATGGAAATGGGGCGCGCCGCGCGCCGCGACGGGATTACGGTGTTCGTCGGCGATTACGATCCGGCCAGAGAACCTCGACTGGGTCTCGCAGTACGGAGGCGCCGCTCCGCAGTGCGACGGAACCGCGCCAGGCGGCGGCTTCGTGCAGCGGCCGCACAGAGCGACCTGCCGCACAGGGACGTTGTGATCCGGGCGGACGACGTGGTTGCAGAGGTTGAGTTCCAGAAACTGGTGGATGCGTTGAAGTCGGCGGTGAGAGCGCAAGAGTGATCCGAACACAGGGGCGCGCAGCGCCGCGTAACGTGGAAATCAGGGAGACGCTCGCCCCGCGCGAGCGACGAGATGGAGGCTCCCCGAGCCCGTGGTGGTCGCCTGCCCGGGCCGCGCTGTTTGTGATCGGGCTGTACCGGCGATTCGTATCCCCGTTGCTGCCACGGCACTGCAGGTACGAGCCGACCTGCTCGGCCTACGCCACCGATGCGATCAGGATTCACGGCCTCGTCAAGGGCGGCTGGCTCGCCGTACGGCGAATCGGGCGGTGCCATCCGTGGGGGCCGGGCGGGATTGATCATGTCCCGGGGACGAAGGGCGGCTAAGTGGGCCTATTCGAAGTCTTCTCGGGCGCTTTGGCCGGCTTTTACGCGCTCATCCCCAGCTTTGGGCTGGCCATCATCCTGTTGACGGTGGCGGTCCGGATCGTCCTCCTTCCGCTGTCGATCAAACAAACGCGCTCGATGCGCGAAATGCAGCGGATCCAGCCAGAGGTCAAGAAACTCCAGGCCAAGTACAAGGGCAACCGCCAGAAGCTGAACGAAGAAATGATGAAGCTCTACAAGGAGCACAACGTCAATCCGTTCGGCGGATGCCTCCCCCTTGTTATGCAGTTCCCCGTTCTGATCGGTCTCTTTTACGTGATCAGGGCCCCGCTCAAGTACATGGGGTACACGCTCGGTGCCTCAGGGGCGGCCGCAAGCGCAACCCCCAATGAGGGCGTGTCCGGTCTGCTGCAGACGATCCAGCAGTCGCGCCTCGCCGAGGACTTTCTAGAGCACACCTTGCGGGTGAACGAGTTCCTTGGGTTCTTGCGACTGGACTGCACGTCGAGCCTGGCGATCAGCGGAGATGCCCCGCCTGGGATCAGCGAAACTTGCGGCAGCGGGTTCGTCTCGGCGATCCCCTACCTTGTGCTGGTGATCCTGATGGGCGTCACGACGTGGTACCAGCAGAAGCAGATGACGGGCAGCCGGGGCGCCGGAGACCCCCAGGCGCAGCAGATGCAGATGATCGCCAAGATCATGCCTGCCATGCTGATGTTCTTCGCCTTCACCTTCCCCTCGGGTGTGGTGATGTATTGGTTGACCACGAACGTGTGGACGATCGGCCAGCAACGGTTGATGCTCAAAGCGGCGCCCGCCATCGAGCCTCCAAAGAAAGGCGAAGCCAAGACCGAGGGTGAGGGGACCAAAAACGGGAAGGCAGGCGGCAAGGGCCGAGGCAGCAAAGCGCCGCCCGGGAAGTCCGGCGCGGCGGGAGACGGGCGACCAGAGTCATCGGCCCGGCAGCACCCCTCGAGCAAGAAGAAGAAGAAACGGCGATGAATCAGGAGCGCAGTCCCGTGGCAGATGACGCACCCGAAGTTCTTGCCGACGCCGCACAACCAGAGGAGCACGAGGCGCCGCCTCCCCCCGCCGAGGTGGCAGAGGTGGCAGAGGGATTCGTGCGTGGGCTTCTCGAGAAGATGGGGCTCGAGGCGGAGATAACGCGTGATTCCGACGAGACAACCGGTTACGTCGACATCACGGGTGAGGACCTGGGAGGGCTGATCGGCCGCCGGGGTCAGACCCTCGATGCACTCCAGGAGATCACCCGGACGGCGGTGCAGCGCCGGCTCCGCTCGCGGGTGAGACTCCTCGTCGATGTGGAGGGGTACCGGGCCCGCCGCAGGGAATCCCTCGCCGAGTACGCCCGAGCGATGGCCGAGCGGGCCAAGGAACGCGGAACAGAGATCGAGCTCGAACCGATGAACGCCTACGAACGCAAGATCGTCCACGACGCGGTTGGCACCGTTGAGGGTGCCTCGAGCTTCTCGGAGGGGGAGGAGCCGAACCGCAAGGTCATCGTGCGAGGCGCCTAGTGCCTCGGCCAGTCATGTTTGCGAGGCACTCACCGGGGCTTCTCCAGCGAAGTACCTGGTAGAGGCACGTTTCCCGTAGAACATGGCCGACCATCCGGACGCTTTCGGTACCTACCGCGAAATCGTCAAACAATGGGCCCCCAGGTTGGATCTCGTCTCTCCCGGCGACATCGATCGGTTCGACGAGCGTCATATTTCAGACGCCCTAAGAGTGCTGCCGCTTCTGGAGGGATCGCCGGCCGGCCCGTTCGCGGATGTTGGATCCGGCGCCGGCCTCCCTGGGGTTCCGCTCGCGATTGCCTCCGGTCGATACGTGAGGCTGATTGAGCCCCGCAGGCGGCGCGCCGCGTTCTTGGAGGAGTGTCTTCGCCGCCTGGGCCTCGCCGGAGAGGTCGTGGCGATCACCGCGGAGCAGGCGGCGGACGATCCGCGCTATGCCGCCGCCCACCCATTCGCCGTCGCCCGTGCCCTCGCGCCCCCGGTGGAGGCGCTGAAGCTGATCCTTCCCCTTGTGGCGTCCGGCGGTACAGCAGCCGTGTACCTGGGAGCTGGTGCCAAAATGCCACCCAACTCCGAGGAATTCGCACCCGGCATTGCTATAGTCCGAGCCGATTAAAACCTGCCTCCGAAAGAGGCATTCCCATCGTTTTCGGACACTCAGTCCGGGTGATTGGTAAATGGAACCAGTGGTCGTTACCAGAGAATGGAAGTTGCTGGAGGCGCGCCCCATCGTTGGCGGGGTGGGACGAACAGTGTGCGTCGCCAATCAGAAGGGGGGCGTCGGGAAGACCACGACGTCGGTCAACCTGGCAGCGGCGCTGGCCCTGAGGGGACATCGGATTCTGGTGGTGGATATCGACCCGCAATCGAACGCCACCACCGGTCTGGGCTTCGACCACCGAACGGCCGAGCTCTCGAGTTATGACCTGCTGCTTGGCGACGCGCCCCTCGAGAAGGTAGTCGTCTCGACTGCAATCGAAAACCTGGACCTGGTGCCCGCGTCGCCGGATCTTGCCGGTGCCGAGGTTGAGCTCGTGGGGTCTATCTCCCGGGAGAAGAAGCTCGCCGAAGCGCTCGGAGGGGCGGGAGGAAGCTACGAGCTCGTCTTTGTCGATTGCCCGCCGTCCTTGGGGCTCCTAACGTTGAACGCGCTGGCCGCGGCGCACGATCTGATCGTCCCCGTTCAATGTGAGTACTACGCGCTGGAGGGGCTGGGGCAGTTGCTCGGTACCGCCGAGCGGGTTCGGCGCGCATTAAACCCGGAACTCCGCATCTCGGGCTTCCTTCTGACCATGTACGACGCCCGAACGAAACTGGCCGGGCAGGTAGCCGAGGAGATCAGGTCGCACTTCCCCGACCTCGTGTTCGGCACGGTCATCCCGCGCAGCGTGAGACTGTCGGAGGCACCGAGCTTCGGAGAGCCGGTGCTGACGCTGGATCCGTCCTCACGTGGTGCGATCACATACCGGCTGCTCGCCACAGAGGTGGAGGCTCGCTACGGCCTCGAGGTCCATCCGCCCCCACCACCTCCCCCCGCCGATTCCGCGGAGTCGAGGGTGGACCCCCGCACTGAGCCCAACGGCGCGACCGGCGAGGACGGAGCCACCGAAGGCTCTCCCGCGCGCGTGGCGGTGCCCGGGCCCGGTGGCCGGGGGTACGGCACGGTGGCTCCGGAGCCGGCGGGTCTCGACCATGCATGGCCTCGGCAGGCGCCATGGCATCAAGACGAAGGGAGACAACGATGAAGCCGAGGCGATCTGGTCTCGGACGCGGCCTCGACGCCCTACTTCCGGGCGGCGATGCCGGCCAAATGGAGTCGCGCGGGACCGGCCTGCTCGAGCTTCCCGTTGACGGCATTCGTCCGAACCCCGACCAGCCGCGACGTTCGTTTGACGAACCTGCACTCGAGGAGCTTGCCGCGTCGATTCGTCAGCTCGGCGTGCTGCAGCCGCTGCTCGTGCGACCCCAAGATGATGGCTTCGAGCTCGTCGCTGGCGAACGGCGTTTGCGTGCGGCAAAACGCGCAGGACTGAGCTCGATCCCGGTCGTCGTGGTGGAGACCGACCGAGAGGGGTCGCTTGAGCGAGCCCTGGTCGAGAACCTCCATCGCGAGGACCTCAACCCGATCGAGGAAGCCGCCGCCTACCGTCAGCTCTTGGAAGAAGGAGGGCTGACCCAGCAAGTGCTGGCAGATCGGTTGGGTCGGAGCCGAGTTGCAATCACAAATGCCCTGCGCCTTCTGGAGCTGCCGGTTGCCATTCAAAAGCTGTTGATCGACGAGCGCCTTGCCGCCGGACACGGCAAGGCGTTGCTCGGCCTCGAGGGAAACCCATTCCAAGAACGTTTGGCGCGCCGAGTAGCGCAAGAGGGTCTGTCGGTGCGGGAGACCGAAGACCTGGTGCGCCGGTATCAGAACATCTCGACCGTCGGCGGCTCGAGTGATCGGCGGCGGCCGGCGCGCCCTCCTCTTGTCAGTGAAGCCCAACGTGCGCTTGCGGATCACTTGCAGACGCGGGTGCGAGTGGAGATGGGTCAGCGCAAAGGGAAGATCGTGCTCGACTTCGTTTCCCTCGAGGAGCTGGAACGGCTACTGAACAAGATCGTCGGCGAACGCGCCGAACGAGAGATTCACGCGTCACTCGACTGAGTTTCTTGCCGGACCTAAACAGCCGGAACCGGCTCGTAGTAATGCCGTAGCGCAACCGCGATAGCGTCGGCTATGGCGGCGCGGAATTCGAATTGGTCGAGTCGTTTCTCGGCATCGGCGTTCGTTATGAAGCAAGGCTCCATCAACACCGCCGGCATCCGGGTCTCGCGCAGAACAGCATAGGAGCGGGGGTGGGCCCGGCAATCGCGCACGCCAAGTTCGACGATTTGTTGCTGAATGAGTTCGGCGAGTCGCTCCCCCGCACGCGAGGTTCGGAAGTAGAACGTGCTCGAGCCATCCGCAGTGCCCTCTTCGTGCGCGTTGAGATGGATTGACAGGAACACGTCGGCATCGAGCTGGTTGGCGCGCCGCGCACGTGTCGTTTCGTCAGGCCCTTCGGCCTCCGTTCGCGTCAGCCGCACTCGCGCGCCCAGAGCGGAAAGGCGCTGCGCGACCCTCTTCGAGATATCCCAGCAGACATCGGCCTCAGCGATTCCGTTGGGGCCCAGTTGACCGGGATCATCTCCACCGTGGCCGGGATCGATCATGATCACGGCGTCGTGGAGTCCGGGATGCTCGGCGATGCGTAGTTCCTCGCGCAGGGCCGCGGCGGTCCCCGGGCGGTCGATGCGGAGACCCAGCAGGGCGGCAAGGCTGCTGGGCCCGAAGATGGCATCTTCATCGACCCCATACTCACGCTGGAAGGCGCGTACGGCGTTTGCCGTGTCCGGTCCGAAGATTCCGTCTTCGCGACCTGCGTCGAACCCCAGCGCGTTGAGGCGGCCCTGCAGTATGGCCACGTCGTCACCACGCATCATCGGGTGCCGGATGTAGAGGATGCGGTCCCCCAGGTGCCAGGACGCCTCCACCAGTTCGGCCCAGGTGTTGGGACCCACGATTCCGTCGCTGTCGATCCCGCGGAACTGTTGAAAAGCACGGACCGCGCGCAGCGTTGCCTCGCCGTAGGCTCCCGAGTCGTCGTCGATCTCGTAGCCAAGTGAGCGAAGGCGCGCCTGGATGTCGGCCACCTGTCGGGAGCGGTCGCCTCGTCTGATTAGTGGTCTCATGTCTTGTTCACTGCGGCGCGGTAGAGACGCCGCATGAGGGGATAGGGGTTCACCCAGGCTCCTCCGGCTTCCTGGATTCCGACGTGTAGATGGTATGTGAACTCGCCGGAATGTCCCGGCTCTGCACCGTATCCGGTGTTACCCACGTAACCAAGCTCGTCTCCGGTTTCGACGTCGGCTCCCTGCCGGATTCCTGGTGCAAATCCCTTTAAATGTGCATAAAACCAATACCGGCCATCGGTCCCCCGGATGCCGGCGCGCCACCCCGAGTAGAAGGTCCACCCGACCCTCTCGACGGTGCCGGCGAGAATCGCCCGTACCGGCGTGCCCGGCTCGGCGAAGATGTCGTTCCCCTCGTGAACGCCGATCTGTCGCCAGCGCCCGTCGATGAGTCTCATGCGAGGGGCGTGCCAGTCGTTCTGGAAGTTGATTACCGAGTACCAGTCCGAGCGCGCGACGGGGAAGGTCATCTCGTCCTTCGTCACAGGCCCGAGCCACTCTCCGGTCGCTTCCGCCGGTATTTCGCCCGCCGCAAGAGCAAGGACCACCGCAAGGGCGGCAAGTGTTCGCATCGTCAAAGAGAGTACGCCCCATGTTCCCGGCGCCGAGGTTGATCTCGGCGCTCGATCTATAGACGCCCGCGGGAGCCGCCGGGTTGGCGGGCAGGCTCAGATGGCATTTGACCGTGATATTTCGTGGTTGATTGCCAACTCAGGCGGAGCGACTAGTGGCCGGCGGCTTCGAGGTAGCGCTCGGCATCGATAGCCGCCATGCACCCCATTCCGGCGGCCGTTATTGCCTGGCGGTACCGGAAGTCGACAACATCTCCAGCCGCGAAGACTCCGGGCACGGAGGTCTCGGTCGTCTCGCCCGGAAGGACGATGTAGCCCCCAGATAGATCAACCTGCTCCTCGAACAGCGATGTGTTGGGGATGTGCCCGATCGCTACGAACACGCCGCCGATGGGAAGCTCGCTCTCCTCACCCGTCTCCACATTCTTCAGGCGGACGCCTTCGACCTTGCCGTTGCCGACCACCTCCGAGACGACGGAGTTCCAGATGAAGTCGATCTTCTCGTTGGCCCTGGCGCGGTCCTGCATGATCTTGGACGCACGCAGTTCCTCGCGCCGGTGAACAACGGTCACCTTGGAAGCGAACTTCGTCAGGAAGATCGCTTCCTCCATCGCCGAGTCGCCGCCGCCGACAACGATCAGCTCCCGTTCCTTGAAGAAGAACCCGTCGCAGGTCGCGCACGTTGAGACGCCGTGGCCGAGGAGCGTTCGTTCTCCGGGAACCTCGAGCATGCGCGCCGACGCGCCGGTGGCGATGACCAACGACCGCGTTCGGATCTCGTCTGCGCCGGTTTTAACGACGAATGGTCGCTGTGACAGATCGACTGCCGTCACGTTGTCGGTGAGGTACTCGGTCCCAAAACGAGCGGCCTGCTTGCGGAAGCGCTCCATGAGCTCGGGGCCCATGATCCCGTCGACGAAACCGGGATAGTTCTCGACCTCCGTCGTGAGCATCAACTGGCCCCCTGCTTCGATGCCCTCGATGACGAGGGGATTCAGATCGCCACGGGAGGCGTACACGGCGGCGGTCAGACCGGCCGGGCCGGAACCGATGATGACTACGTTTCTGACGTCGTTCGACATGGCGCTCACACCCTACAAAACAGCCGCCAGGGTGCCGAGATTCCCCGGCCAACTGGAGGGTCTAAGGCCTACGGCCCGATGTCGCCGAAGCTGTTGTACGGGAAGGCCTTGCAGTCACCCAACGGCCACACGTAGATCGAGAATCTACTGAGGTCCTCGGTGGTTGCGTCGGGTAAAACGAAACCGAGTATCAGTGACTCCTCCCCATTGAACTCTGCGACGGTCGCATAGGTGGGCAGGAGGAGACGCCCTGGAACGCCGGCCGTTATTTCGTCCCTACAGTCGAGAACCTGCTCGGCCACCTCCGTGTTGGGTGCCTCGGACGCAAGTTGGTCCAAGAAGCTCTCGGACAGTGTCGGGATGTCGTCGGCGGTGTAGGCCTCCGCAAAATCGCGAAAAACAGGCCCCGATGTCCCGAGCCGGGTGATCGAGTTCTCTGTGAATACGTCGCGCGCCTCGATCCCCGCAAGACTGCGCTCAGATTCCGGTTCTTCTCCTTGTTCTGCGACTTCTCCTTGATTTGCCTCTTCTGTTTCTGGGCGGTCAGCCAGTGCTGCAAACGACTTTTCCGAAGCGAACACCGGCTGTGGGCCCCCGGCATCGGTGTCCGCCCCTTCGGAGTCGTCTTGTGCCGTTGCGGCACCATCGTCTCCTCCGCCTCCGGCGCCGTCGCCGGCATCGTCTCCTCCGAGCCCCTGGAAGACGAGCACGGCGAACAGAACCACCACGATGCTCGCGGCGGCGCCCACGATCTGCCCGGCATGCCGCTCCCAGAACGATCGGCGCGCCGGGAACTCGACCACGGTCGCCGGGGCATGGCGCGCCTCTCGCAGCACAGCGTCCCGGAGGCTGCGGCGCTCGTCATCCCCCAGCGGCCCGATGTCTTCGGCCGACAGAGCACGCAGACCCGCGAGCTCGGCCCGGCACTCCTGGCAGCCGGCAAGGTGATTTTCGACCGCAGCAGCGTTTTCAGGGCCAAGATCGCCCCGAAGGTGTCCGCCGAGCAGTTCTGAGCAGCGTTCGTGGGTGATTTCCGTCATCTCGAATCCTTGGACGTGCGAGGAGTGCTCCCCTGTTCCAGCAAATGGGCGAGTCGTTTGCGCCCCCGGCTGATCCGTGACTTGACCGTCCCAATGGAGACGCCCGTAAGCTGTGCGATCTCCTCGTAGGGGATCCCTCCGAGGTCGTGCATGGCGACGGCCTCCCTGTAATCGTCTGAGAGTTCGGCGAGCGCGTCCCTCAACTCCAGTCTCGTCACGACGCTCTCATCGATCGCGGTGGAATCGCCGACCGACTGTTCCTCCGGCGGTTCCTCTTCGGGCACGGGCGCCCGCTTCCGCTTCCTAAGGACGTCGTTGCACGCATTGATTCCGATCCTCCACAGCCACGTTCCAAAGGCGGAATCCCCTCTAAATCGGGCCGCTTTCCGGAAGGCTTGGATGAACGTCTCCTGTGTTGCGTCGAGTGCGTCCGCGCGGTTCCCCGTCATGCGCATTGCAAGAGCAAAGACGCGGTCCTCGTGACGCCGCATGAGCTCGGTGAACGCGTCCTCGTTCCCGGCGAGAAATCTGCTCAGTAGCTCCTCATCCGAGAGC
>DASQUP010000085.1:0-6379 GCA_035641235.1 Actinomycetota bacterium | reverse complement strand
TGTGGGGAACGCATGTGGGAAGACGGCGTTTTAAGCGGAGCTTGAGGATGGCGCTGCGTTCTGACCGCGTTCTGTAACAAACACACACGCCCGAGGCGCGCGGTCAGAACGACGAGGGCGGTCGAGGCGCGTTGATGGTTCAGCACGCGCAGGTTCCCACGAGCGTCGTCGGCGAATGGCACAACGGAGCCACCCCATGGAGCGCCTCCGTTGTGCCGGCTCTCGTTTAGGGCGTTGTCACGACCGCTCCGTAGATGTTCTGGTCGAGGCCTCCGTCGTTCGGACAGGTGTCCGGCCCCCAGGTGCCGTCGGGGTTCTGGGTGCGGCACTGGAGAACATCGAACCCGTCGTACCGTCAATTGGATAACGCGGATCGTTCCCCGGCACGGTGTCGCGTGAGTCCGTCCACGTCATCAGCACCGATCCGCCGCCCGAGGAGATGTAGTTGTAGTCACCGAAGAAGGGCACGTCGCGGTCTCCGAATTGTTCGAACTGCGGGTTCGTCGTTTGCGTCGACACCTCCTCGACGCTCCATGAGGCCCCGCCGTCCGTCGAGGTGACGACGGACTGGGTGCCACGGGTGCCGTCTGGGATGGGTTCGTCCCGGTCATCGAGAACGAGTGGCCCGGTCGTTGGGCGGCTTCCGATCTTCCGGGACACGGTGGGTCACGCGGCGCGCCGACCTATAGCTTCGGCGGGATGGCGGCGGCGGTTGCTGCCCACCGCCTTGTAGCCCGACTACCCGATCTTCACGATTGCGAGACGCGCTCACCCTTTTGTGCCGTCAGGTTTGCGGCCGTTTCATCACGACCGTAGCGCCGCTCAGACGAGCCTCCCGATCTTGTTGTCAGATTCATGCGACGAGCCGAAAACGGAGCGTACGCGTAAGCTCATGCTGCGCAAAAGTGTTAGCTGGGATACATGAGGCAGCACGGCAGCGAAACGAGACCGAGATCGGCTGTCGATTCCGCGAGCCCTCCGTGCGTTCGGGAGAAGCCAGAACCTTGCGCGTCGGCGCATCTGCATGCCGAAAACCTCTAGGGCGTCGCTTCCGGATTCGAACAACCACCCGTGCACACGGGTGGTTGTATCGAGTCCCTATTGTTGCTTCGCGGGCCATGACGACCTACCGGGAACCGCTGCTGCGGTGGTCGGGTTCATTGAGGGCTCGGGCATCAAGGACGCCTTGGTGGACCGACGAAGATGCCGACCACGCCGCCATCACGATTCTCGCCACCTTTGGGTGCTGGAGCTGCAACCGGGAGGTGACATCGGTGGGGAGGATCGTGCCGTCGGCGAGACCCTGCAACCATCTGCTCGCCATCTCGATGCGGCCCCCACGGGGGCTGTGATTCTCGATCGAGGAGGCCGCCGGCGATCCATTCAGGAGACGCGCCTGCTGCACGCCCTCAAACGAGAAGGACGACGTTGCCTCGTCTGCGCTCTTTGTCTCATTCGGAGCGCTCGTAAGGAACAACGCTGTCGTTATAGCTGCGGCGAGCACCGTTAGAACCCCGAATGCCCATACTTTCGGCTTGACACCGCCGACCTTTCGGGCTGCAACACCTGCAAAATCCGCCTCGCTGGTGGTCATCGCTCTTCCTTCCTGCTGCGTGCGGCCCCTGTGGCCGACCTCAACTCGACCCTAGAAGCGAGGCACCCGCATGCGCATGAGGCAGGAGCCCCATCTCGTTACGCGCCTCTGCCTTAGATCCCCGGGCCTGATCGAAAACGGAAAGGTCTCGTTGACATCGTTCTTCTCTTGATCAGCCATCTTGTAGACGGCCTGAGAGGAAACGAACGGAAGCGGGGTGCGGAATAGGGCACTTCCACCCACGAGCATTGGGCTACTGCCCGATGTGGAGGACCACCCCCGCCGCCTAGCGTGACCCTCACAAGCAGCCACGGGGGCTGCTCGAGAAACAGGAGGACAGAAGAATGGCGAGCAAGGAGAGCGGGATGGTGACCGTTGCTGCGCCGAGGATTCGGATCCCACGGATCAGCGCATGGACCGTTGGAATGCTCGTGGTTGCTGCTGCCGGTTTCGTGCTGGGTCAGCTGCTGGAGGACTCGTCCGAAACGGTGGCGGCCGCGAAGACGGCAACGGCATCGTTCTCCGTCGACGCGACACAGCAGTCCCGGGCCCTAAACGAAACAACGGTCGCAGACGCAACTCTGCCGACGTTCAAGTTCGACGCCGTTGGCGATGTTCGGGCACTCAACGAGCCCACCGATGTGATCTCGAGGGCTCGGGCTGCAGACGTCGCGCGGCTTCAGTCGGCTGCGCACTACTACCTGGACCGAGGTGCGCGCCCCGCATTGACGCTGCCCAAGCGGGGAGAGGTCATGCCTTGGGACGCTGCGCCGTCAAGCCTCTACACGGCGCAGGAAAGGGCGACAATGGCTGCAGTCGCCAACGGACTCGTCCCAAACCAAGTCTTGGCGAGCGAGAACTTTCTCGTCAAGAAGTTCATTAACCAGGGTCTCATCCCGAGGCAGGCCGCCGACTAAAGACAGGGATCGTAGCGCCGACTGCAACTCAGTCCGGCGATATCTGGGGAGGGATCGAACGATCCCTCCCCTGATCGCGTTCGCAGAATCTGATCGCCGATGTCAGTGCGGAGGGGATGCCTTCGTTTCATCCTCTTGAGGCAGGCCCAACCGAAATGCCACTGCAGCCGCCTCCACGCGGCCCTGCACAGCGAGCTTCCGTAGGATATTAGAGACATGGGCGCTGGCGGTCTTCCGGCTGATAAAGAGCCTGGTGGCGATTTCTCCATTCGAAAGACCCTCGGCAACGCACGACAGAACCTCAAGCTCACGTGCGGTCAGACCGAATTGGTCCCATGGTGATGCCGGCGCCGGCTCGGTTTCCTCGACGATCGTGGGAACAGGCTCTTCAAGTTGGATCCTGGCTCGCTGCGCAAGCTGTCTGATCTCGTGCATCATCGGCAGGGCACCGAGGCGCTCCACAATCTCGTGAGCGGAGCGAAGGTTGTCTCGAGGCCTCGCTCCTGGTTCTCGTGCAAGCAACGCCGCCTCAGCACAGCGCCAGCGCGCGTACGCGGTCTCAAAGGGACGGGCGAACTCATCCCATCGAGAAGCCACCCTTTCCCACAGAACCGGATCGTTCTCCCCGCGACACCGGGCAAGTTCCGCGGTGGCGAGAGCCTGGAGAGCTTGACTTTCCCTGATCGGCGACCGAATCGGGTCGAGTGGGTTGTAATTGAAGCTCTCTGTCGTGCGGCCGACTTGAACGGCAGCCTCTATCGCATTGGCTTCGTCGGTGGCAGATCGTTGCGCCCGCGCGTGTTCCGCCAGATCGGCATTGGCTCGCAGGGCCAATGTGATCAGCTCTCCACCGAAAATATCCTCCGCTGCTCCTCCCACAACCTTCAGGCCTCGCCGCAATGCGGTTTGAGCGTCGACGGGGCGTCTCTCCCACAGAGCAATCTCAGCGGTCACCGCACTTAGTTCGGCCAGAAACTCCCTGTCACCCCGATCTCCGAAAACGTCGATGGCCTTATTAAGATGGTCATTGGCAGCCGAGAAGTTCCCCTGAACAGCGTCCAAACGAGCTGCCGGCAAATGCATGTATGCACCGGCGAAGCTTGCGCTCATCGCACGCCCCGACCCCTCGAGAACTCGGCGCGCCTCCATCCATTCCCCCATCTTGAAAAGCGCGTGTGCCGCGTTCGCCCTGAGGAATGCGCCGTATGTGCTCTCAAGCCCCCAATCGCGCGCAAGTTTAGCCCCGAGCATCGAAAGATCGGCCGCATCTCTGAGTTCACCGGCGAGTTCCAAAACGAACCCTAGGTTCACGTAAACGCGCGCACGGTCCTCAACTTGGCCCTCGACCTCTGCAAGAGCGAGAGCGCGCTTCAAATAGGCTATTCCCTCATCAAACCGGCCCTCTTGAGCCAGAACCACGCCAAGCGGATTGAGCGCCAGGCCCTCTTCACGTTTCGCGCCGAGCTTGATTGCCAGCTCTAATGCCTGCGCGCAGCACTCCTGTGCACGCTCATGGTGCCCCTCAAGCATGAAGACGCGACCGGCATTGACGAGGTTCCGGGTCCGTTCGATCGTGTCCCCTTCCTCGGACGACAACCGCAGGGCCGACTCGAGGGCCTCGATAGCCTCCCCTGGGCGGCCATCGCTGAACCGATACCACCCCAGCTCTTCGTATAGAACGGCCGCCGTCAGGCGGTCCCCTTCGTGGTTCGTCTCTCTGAGCGCCGCGTTGACAAGAGTTATGGCGCGCTCCTCGTCGCCCGCCAGATGGGCGACCCGGCTTGCTCGACTCAGCAACTCTCGGTGAGTTATTCCAACGAGCTCGGCCGCATCGGGCGCGGCGTCCCAGAGTCCCAAAACGCGTTCGTAGTGTTCCAGTGCACTGTCGAATCCGCGGGCGTCCGTGGCCACGACTGCCGCGGCAAACGAAGCACCAATTGCCCCGCGAACATCCCCGGCCTCATGTAGGTGATAAGCGAGTTCGGACGAAGCCTCATCGGCCGCGATCCGCTCCTCATCTCGAGCAAGGGCGATCGCTTCGGCGAATCGCTTGTGATGATGCTGGCGCTCGCCAGGGAGAAGGTCCGAATAAGCCGCCTCACGCAGCAGCGCATGTCTGAAAACGAACCTCTGGCCATCTCGGTCGCCCTCGAGAACCTCGTGATCGACCGCTTCACGGAGCAAATTGAACAGCTCCTCCTCGAGAGTATTAGTTACGTGTGCCAGCACCCACGGATGGAGCGGCCCACGGCTGGCCGACGCTGCTCGGAGCAGCGCCTGACAACGTTTCGTTAACCGCGCGAGCCTCGTCACCAGCAACTCACGAACGGATGTCGGAAGGGTTCCACTCGCATGTGCTCCGGATCCGACTAGCAACTCCTCCGCGAAGAACGGATTGCCCCCGGACCGAGCGAAGATTTCCCGGACGAGCTTGTCGGGCGCCGTAGAGCCAAGAATCAACTCGATCTGTTCCGCGGTCTCCGAATGATTCAGTCTGGAAAGTTGTATTCGCCCGGCGCGTTCGCGGAGGTGCTCTGCAAGCCACTTGCTCAGGGGATGTGCACGATCGAGCTCATCGCTTCGATATGTCGAGCAGATCAACACACGTTCAGTCGAAAGACTCTGTATAAGAAACGCCAGAAGCGTCAACGTCGAGCGATCTGCCCAGTGGAGATCCTCAATGACGATTACCAACGGCCGCCGTTCGGCGACAAAGCCGACCGACTGCAACAGAAGCTCAAACATCCTCACCTGCTGCCCGCCTATGTTCCGGCCGCTGTCGGCGGACGTCTCGTCGCTCAGGTCGGGAACGAGGTGGGCAAGCTCTGGACTTATGTGGGATAGCAATTCCGCCCGAGCTTCGGGGTCGCGCGATCGCACGAAGGTCCTCAGTCCGTCACGGAAGGCGCCGTATGGAAGCCCTCCTTCCATCAGCGCCATACAGCGGCCCCAGACGACATATGCCGTATCGCGAGTCTCTTCCACGAACTCCTGAAGCAGGCGCGTCTTGCCGACCCCGGCTTCGCCCCCGATTATCAGAGTCGCCGGTGTGCCGGACGAGGCGGAAGAGAACGCGTCTTGGAGCAGCGCGAGCTCGTCGCGACGCCCCACCAACATCGGGCTCGATCGCCGGCCTGTGATCATGGACACATCTCCGCGCTTGATCGTCCGCCCACCGTTCCGGTCAGTAAAGAGGGTTCCCCCGGTTCTCGTTGACATCTGGAAACGAACTGATCGCTCTCATCTACGGAATCCGGAGACCAGAGCGAACAGTTCGGGGTTTTCTTGCACCAGGATTTTCTGGTGTTAGAGTTCGGGCCATGGATAGTTCTGGCTAAACGACCGCGAGGACGGGCGCAACGCGCTGCGAATCGATGTTCGCGAACTGCTCTATCAGTCCTTGCGCCGAAACGCCCAGAGGCCGCAATCTCGGTCGCTCCCGAGGATGATCGTCTCTCCGTCTCGGACGAAGGTCTCGACGCCCCAGAAGTTGTTTCCTTGCGGATCGAGGAATCCCGAGTATCACGTCCGTAAGGTTGGAGGGGGAGGCTCCCAACACGGAGGTTGCGACTTCGCGTATGAGATCTATCACCCGGCGCTCAATACCACAGGCGACGACTACCCCGACGGCGTCGGCACGCTCATCGCCGTGAGCATCGATGAGGACGCGGCGGCGGCGCGCGGGCTCGTCGACCCTGCGATCGCGAAAGCGATTATCGAGAAGTACTCCAACCGACGTTCTTAACCAGTTTGCTGTAGCGATATCGGGGCATTCTTTTGGCCAGCAGTTGCGCTGTGAGCGCAAGATTGGGCGGAAAGAAAGCGTCTAGCCCTGCGTCAACACCGGCACGATCTCCTGCACCGGGTA
>DASQUP010000084.1:0-3393 GCA_035641235.1 Actinomycetota bacterium | reverse complement strand
GTCCCGGTTCGCCAACCGCCGGGCGCGCCACCCAGAGAGCCCATCAGGTGGTTGACGGGTTAGGCGGTAGGGCCACGCGAAACGTCGCCCCCAGGTCGCGGGGTGGGCAGCAGTTGCAGCTGAAGCGCACGGGCAGCATGCACGAGGATTCCGTTCGACAGCTACGGTGCCAGCCGGAGCCACTCGCCTCTCGAGGGAAGGCCGTCACCGCTGATGAGGAACACGAGATAGAAACCTGGTGGAGCAATCGTCCTGTAGCGGGTGTCTTCACCTTGAGGAATCCTTCCGTCTCCTCTGTGACTACCAGTTCGACCAACCTCTGCTCCATGTTGTTGGTATGCGTGACTGATGATGGCCGTATAAGTACGACTCGATCGATCTCAGGAGCAGGAAGAGTGAAGGACACCCAATGAATCCCGAGGTCAGAGTCGTAACTGAGATTGGTCGAATCAAGATGGTCGACAAGCGGTCGTGATGTCTCCTTGAAGAGATACGGGGGCGAGAAGAGCTCCAAGCTTCCGTCTTCTACTGGATTGCCCGGAATCCAGTGCAGAGTGTTGCCCGCTATCACCACGTTGGCTACGAGAAAGCTCTATGGACCCATCGTTCGAGGGACAGCCCGTTATCCTCGGCCAAACCGGCCGAGCGTGGGAGAAGTCATGAAGGCGATCGTCCAAGACACCTATGGGGGACCCGATGTTCTCGAGTTCAGAGACATCGACAAGCCCGAGGTCGCGGACGATGAGGTTCTCTTACGCGTTCATGCGGCCGGCGTCGATCCGGGCGTATGGCACCTGATGACGGGACTGCCCTACCTCGTGCGCGTCATGGGCTTCGGCCTCAGGCGACCGAAGTTCCAGGTGAGGGGGAGAGATGTCGCGGGGCGCGTCGAAGCCGTTGGCAACAGCGTGACGCAGTTCCGCGCGGGCGACGAGGTTTTCGGCACCTGCGACGGTTCCTTCGCCGAGTTCACAATCACCAAAGAGGGCTTGCTTGCGCCCAAGCCTGCAAGCCTCAGCTTCGAGCAGGCGGCGGCCGTCCCCATCTCCGGGATGACCGCTCTCCAGGGCATCCGTGACAAGGGCCGCGTTGAGCCCGGGCAGAAGGTCCTGATCATCGGCGCGGCGGGCGGGGTGGGCACGTTCGCGGTGCAGATCGCGAAGGCGTTTGGCGCAGAGGTAACCGGTGTGTGCAGCACCACCAAGACGGACATGGTCCGCTCCATCGGCGCCGACCACGTGATCGACTACACCCGCCAAGATTTCGCCGATGGGACGCAGCTCTATGACGTCATCCTCGACACCGCCGGGAACCGCTCGCTGTCGCATCTCCGACGCGCCCTCGGCCCTCGAGGGACCCTCGTGATCGTCGGAGGAGAAGGCGGCGGAAGGTGGTTCGGGGGCTTCGATCGCCAGATCATCAGGGCGCCCGTCCTGTCGATGTTCCTGGGACAGAGGTTGAGCCCGCTCACTTCCAAAGAGCGCCAGGAAGACCTCCACGCTCTTGGCGAGCTGATCGAGGCCGGCAAAGTCACGCCAGTGATCGACAAGACGTATCCGCTACGCGACGCGCCCGACGCGATCCGTTATCTCGCGGAGGGACACGCGCAAGGAAAAGTCGTCGTCACCGTCTGACGGTTTGGAATTTTCGGATGCGCCTGAGCACCGCGCGACGTAGGCAGCGAAGGTGTGCTCCGGCGCGAGGGCAGAGGCGCGTGTGAGTAGTCGGACCACAACTAGCTGTTCGACGCGTCCGACGGATGCCCCCGGGCGACGCATCCTCAGAGCTGCGTGGCTATGTAAGCGCAGCAAACAGCTACCGTGAGAGAAACCGGTGACCACCAGCGCTCGAGGGACGAACGCGAAACGGCATTGGCGATCCCACCGAGGCCGAACAAGGTGGCGAGAAACCACATCGCCACGTCGCCCTTCCCGGGAACGAGGTCAGCATCGATCACTCCTGAAGCACTGCTCACTAGGGCGATGACGGCCGGATAGATCACAACACCTGCGATCGCGCTCGCTGCGCGTAAGCGCCCGGGCAAGACGTCGTCGTTCTGGCCGCCCCAGGCCGCCTTTCCGAACGGGGCTCCTAAGGCGAGCGCGACTTGGAAGACCACGATGAGGAGCAGTAAGCCCAAGGCGATGCCGCCAACGGTGACCACCTTCGGAAGGCTAACCGCGTTTGCTGCGCCGGACTCTCTCGCCGTTTGAGAAGTGTTCATCAAGAGTTCTTTAGTCAATTCCAAGTCGTGCGTTTGGGGGATCCGTACAGTAGCGGTATCCACGCCAAAGCGATGTCACGGAAGTCATGGATAGGTCGGCCCGCCCATCACGGTGACTTCGCACTGCATGAACTGATAGCGAGCAAGATACGAACCGGGACGACGATCTCCGTATGTCTCCCCGCTCGCGACGAGCGCGCAACCGTCGGCGCCATCATCCGGTCGATCCATGAGGACCTTGTAACTCCAGGACTCGTGGATGAGCTCATAGTGATGGACGACGACTCAACGGACGGGACCTCCACCGAGGCTGCCGTGGCGGGAGCGCGCGTAGTCCGCGTGTCAGAGGTACCGCCTTACGAGGTCACCCGAGGTGGCAAAGGAACGGTCCTGTGGAAGTCGCTCTTCGCGAGTAGCGGTGATGTCGTTTGTTGGATCGACGCAGACATCGCCGGCTTCCAGTCCCACATGGTCACGGGCCTTCTCGGCCCTCTGCTCACCGATCCCACGATCCACTTCGTCAAGGGTTTCTACGATCGACCTGAGCGAGCCGGATCGGGAGGCGGACGCGTCACCGAGCTTGTGGCCCGGCCGCTTATAGGGATGTTCCACCCTCACCTCGCCGATATCGTTCAGCCACTTGCCGGCGCCACTTCCGCGCGCCGCCATGTCCTGGAGTCGGTTCGATTCGTCCGGGGATGGGGAGTGGATCTCGCATTGTTGCTCGACGTAGCGGACGAAGCCGGAGTCGGCGCGATAGCGCAGTGTGATCTTGGGACGCTGGTGCACGACAGCAAATCGCTGCTCGGATTGGGCCCGCAGGCCGCCGCGGCGCTGGCGATCGCCTTGTCGCGGGCGGGCATCCAAAGGCCACCGTTCGACCTCCGTCAATTCGTTGACGGAGAGCCGGTCGCTACCCCCATCTGCATCGCCGAGCTCCCCCCACCGATTGCCTCTCCCTACTACAGATCCCTTGAGGTCGAGCAAACACCTGCCTGAGACAGGGTGCGCGCGTCGCATGATGGCCATGGGTAGCGACACAGGAATCAAGCCCGAGTTGGTGGGCGGTGACGGGTTCTGAACCGCCGACCCCTGCGTTGTAAGCGCCGGGCAATGGAATCCGCTGAACTGCGGAAACGCGTATCGTCGCAGTTCAGAGCCCCTTTTCG
>DASQUP010000083.1:0-11404 GCA_035641235.1 Actinomycetota bacterium | reverse complement strand
CAGCAGGAACGGCTGACCTCGGCGCGCAGCAGCGGCTGGAGGAAAGTTCAGGTCAGGACGCAGGTCGGACCGACCGATCACGTGGGGGTTGGAATCCCTCCGGCCCGGGGACGCCAATCCAGTCCCCCCGCAGTTGGCGAGCTTGTAGATGGCGACGATGCCGGCTGGGCAATAACGGGACCTGGAGGAGGTTTCCTCCTACGAGGGATTGTGCGACGATGCGGCCCCACACATCCCCGAGGAGGAGTCCAACGTGGCACAAGCGGTTCGATCCGGTCCGGGCCGTGGCACGATGTTCCTGGCGGACATATCCGGATACACAGCCTTCCTGCGCGCTGTGGCAGACGCCCACGCCGCCGACATGGCGGCCGGTACGTTTGTACCCAAGGCTTATCCCGTATTGGGAAGCCTCCTCGATGGCATCATTGAACGAGTCGCTCCTCCGTTCGTGATATCGAAACTGGAGGGCGATGCGGTCTTCGGATTCGTCCCCGAAGATGAACTGCAACTCCGTGGTCAGTCGCTCTTGGACTGTTTGGCCGTCTGCTATGAGGCCTATCGCAGTCGATTAGAGGAGGCCCGCGATCTAATGACGTGCACGTGCAACGCGTGCTCCTCGATCGCCGACCTGGATCTAAAATTCGTGCTACACCACGGCGATTACGTTCTTCAGGCAATCGCGGGCCGTGAAGAGCTCCTTGGACCGGACGTGACCGTGGCCCACCTACTCATGAAGAACCATGTATCCGATCACATCGGGAGATCGGCTTACGCACTATTGACAGAGTCAGCGGCTGCCCACCTCGAAGTCCCTCTCGCGCACGCCTTGCCGATCGACGAGCGGTACGAGCACTACGGGACGACCCGCGCGTATGTCCTGACGCTCCCCTTCAAGTAGCTCCGTACTCATTTTTCGTTCGGCCTCTTCGATCTGGAGGCCGCGCGCTAAAGATCGCCACTCTTACGGGAAGTGTTGCACCGCGGTCCACCCCTCGCCCGGCTAGATTGAGCGTGACACACTTAAATCAGGATTCAGGCGCAGGAACTTTTCGTCGACGTGACAAGCTCAGTTTTCAGTTATAGGTCGCATCCACGACCTTCACCTCTTGAACGAGATTTTTGAATGAGTCCACCAGTTTCTGGATGCGCGCCTCCCCCGGTTGGGTGAACTTTTATACCCCTTGAGGGATTGAACTCCGCCCAATGGACTACCAGACTTGAATTTGGAGTGACCTATGGAGTTTGTTGCTGAGGCGGCGTTCTGGGTCATGATCGGCTGCGCCCTTGCGTCGATCATCGGCTTGTTCGTGACTTCGTGGCGCAGGAGCGCAGCCACTATTGAAACCTGGCGCCAGTTAGCCGCGAGCCCCCGCTGGTCAATTCCTTCCCCTGACGACGTCAGGGTGGACGCTCTTTCGGTTCGCGACAATACGCTGATCACCATCCATGGAGGTCTGACGGTCGAGGCAGCTGACGCGGTAGCGAATTGCATAAGGCGGCTGACGTCGGAGGGAAAGAACCGTTTGGTTGTTGATATATCGTCTGCGCCCCTGGACTCCCATGAGGCACTTGCACGGATTCTGGCTGCAGCCGAGGACCTTCACGCTCGCGGAGGAACGCTTGGAATTGTTGCTCCGAGGCAGGGAACTCGCTGGCACACCTCACTTATCGATGCTGGACCTGCGCGCACCTACACAGAATTGAGCGATGCATTCCACGACTTGCTCGTGAGTTGAGGAGAGCGAGTCAGCCAGCACGCACGAGGCGACATGATGAGGCTCTCCCAGGGCATCGACCTACTCACGCTCCGACCTCCATGCGGGCCAGGAGCACGAAGTTGCCCTATTCGCCACCTCACGGCATCCCCGCCGGAACCTCAACGCCGCCCGCGGAGTATTAGAGAGGATGAACACGATCTTCGCGGCCGCAATCGCTATGCTCCTGCTCGGTGCGTGCGCCCTGGCACCCGAGAGCAGGAGCTCGGCCGGAGAACAAGGGTCGTTCAGTCCTCCTCTGACAACACGCGACATCGGCGGCTGTCCGGTAACCGTCCCAACGCCGGGCTTCGTTCCCCCGGAGCCGTATCCCCCCGAACCCCCACCCTCGTGGGAGCAAGTCTGGTACGGAACGCCCGAGCTTTGGACCATCCTTGATCGGAACGGAGCAGTATGGAGGGGTTTACCGATTGGAAAAGGCCCCCACGCCATCGGTAACAAGACGTTGTGGTTCAGCGAGAACTTCTCGACCGCGAGAGGCGAGGACTTCTCCGGCGATCCGGAGATCACCGTTACAGCGGTAGATCTCGACGGGTCTGCTCCCAAGGTGGTCGTAAAGGGCGGAGGAGTGCCCTCCTTCAATCGCGACGTCAAGAACTTCATCCTCGTGGGCCTCGGAGTCCCAGAGCTGGGATGTTGGAAAGTCACTGCCAGATACAAAAGCGCCGAGCTCACGTACGTGCTTCTAGTCGAGTGATCGACACACCGCACCGTTCTTCCATGCTCTATGGAGTCGGCGATTATTCGATAGAGGTAAGCATGATTACGACGGTGACCGTCCTGTAGACGACGCGCCTCGCTGCTATGGGACTAAGGACCCCGAAGCTCTTGTTCGTCGTCGAAAACCAAGTTCAATCGAAGCGCCAGCGTGTGGCGCCATTCGGTTCCGCGGTGGCCACGCCGAACGCCGTCGTGATTGTCATCGCGTAGAGGTTCCAGGGCGGCGGTCCGGCGCTCGGCGCGCTGTACGGAGCGGTGAAGGCTCCGTCGCGAACCTCGGCCGGCCAGCCCGTCGCAGCGTAGAGCTCCGCGAGGCGTACCAGAATCTCCTCGTCGGACACCCTGGCCGCCGTGCCCTCGAGGACCAGGTCGAGATCGGGAAGCGACACCGACACCGAGCAGCGAGGGTTTCCGTCGAGGTTTCGACTCTTGCGGGTACCGGCCCCGCTCACGAAGTACAACGTCCCGTCGCCCCACATCGCACCTACCCCGGCGATGTGCGGGCGTCCGTCGGGCCGAGTCGTGGCCAGCCAGTATGTGAGGTGTCCTTCCACCGATGCGAGCTGCTCGAGAGCACGCGACCACGGGATCGTCTCGGAGCCGTAAATGTCGAGGTTGGTTTCATCCATCATTTAACTCCTTACTTCGGGCGTCGCTTCACCATGCCTGAAAGGCCCAATTCACAGGTACAGACTGGCGTGCGCCCGAAAACTCATCGCTCCGAGGCTCCCGCGAGGTCGGCGCAACAAAGGGGGAGGAGGTCGACGAGGTCGAAACCGCATCCACCAAGCGAACCCTTCGTTCAGGGGGAATCGCTTGGGCGCGGTACGTAATCCGGATCTAGCGGTCGCTGTATCTCCGGTTCGACCTGTGGGCTGTGCTTGCGGGCGTCCGCGTACGAGGGCTCCGCGGCATCATGGAAGTCGCCTATCCAGCCGCAGTCGCACATCGCAAGGAAATAAGGTTCGTAATCCTTGTCCGGCGGATCGACGTGGAACACCGACACCGGATGCCTTTCGTCGCGGACCTCTCTACTCTCGAAAGGCCATAATTGGAATCGCCACCTCAGCACTGCGGCCAGTACCCAAAAAGAAGCTGACGCGCCAACAAGACCTGCGAGATCGTCGCCGCTCGGCGCGGGAACCCCAAATAGCACGAGCACCCACGGAAGGAAGGGCACGAGAACTAGACCGGAGCTGAGTTGCTCCCCCATGTACTCCAGACCGCCCGCTCTCCACGCGACGAGGCCGGCGATGCCCCATAAGACCACCAACAACAGCAGCGACTCACCCAACTCACTGCGGATGCTTCCGGGGTCTTGGCCGGACGCCCAAAGGATTCCGGCTATCAGAGGAAGGATGAAGAACAAGAAGACGAGTTGATCGACAAACCCACCAACGACACGTTTCGGCCTTCTCCTCCGCCTCTTGCTTGGACTCACGCCGTAACTCCTCTGCTTCACCCTCCCATGGCCCTGTTCCCAAGCTGCGATCGATGAGCTCGCACCCGCGTGGACGATCAACTCAGCAGGTCCTGTTCAGGGTCCTTTCCGCGAGCAGCCGGAGCAAACGCAACTCCCGCCCAACGTTTGTTGGAGCGGGGCTACGGAATTCTCCTCGTCGCGTAAATTGAGGACAAACTCCGACCTAAACACTGGATAGGGTTCACCGAGCCGTCAACGACTCGAGGGGGAAGCAACGATGCCCGAACGCGACGGATACATTCCCGGCGTCCCCTGCTGGGTGGATGCGAGCGAACCCGACCCGGAGGCGGCAGTCGACTTCTACGGCGGTCTCTTCGGCTGGGAGTTCGAGGACATCTCGACGCCGAGCTCTGAGGGCAAGTACTTCATCGCGCGGCTTCGCGAGGCGACAGGCTGGTCTCTGTTTGATCAGTCGGGCGACTTGCGCGGCGGCGATGTTGCGGCCGTCGGATCAATCGCCGAAGTAGCGCCGGCGGCGGCGATGTGGAACACCTACTTCTGGGTCGATAGCACCGATGAGACAGCGTCCAAAGTCCGCGATGCCGGCGGACGTATCGTGATGGAGCCCATCGACTTCATGGATGCCAGCCGGGTGGCCCTCTTCACTGATCCCGAGGGAGCGACGTTCGGCGTCTGGGAGGCCAAGCAGCACAAGGGAGCGCGCGTAGTCAATGACCCGGGCTCGCTTAACTTCAACGGCCTCAACACCCGTGACGTTGACGGCGCGAAGTCGTTCTACGGATCAGTATTCGGCTGGCAGACGCTCTCCCTGAATTGGGGGGGCGAGATGTGGACGCTGCCCGGCTACGGCGACTTCCTCGAGCAATACCACCCAGACCTCCGGAAGGAGATGGCGGAGGCAGGCGCGCCGGAAAGGTTTGAGGACGTCGTCGCGACCATCAATCCAATCGCAGTCGACCAGCCCGACACGCCGGCACATTGGAGCGTGACCTTCGCGGTCGACGACGCCGACACCACGGCAACTAAGGCCACCGAGCTCGGCGGGAGGGTGATCGTCCCGCCGTTCGACGCCCCCTGGGTCCGGATGACCATAATCGGCGATCCGCAGGGCGCGACATTCATCGCGAGCAAGTTCGTCCCAGAGAACAAGGATCTCGGCAGCTAGGCGGACGAGCCGTCGGGTCCGGGATCGTGAGCCGATAGCGGCTCACCGTCCGTGCATTCTGACGAGGAGGTGTGACAAGAACGACTTTCGTCCGCACCAGGGGGGCCAGGCGGAGCACCGGCTGCTCCCCAAGTGACCAGGTCGCGAATGTCAGTCGCCAGAATCCTTCGTGTCTCTCGGGTTTATGCGGCTGTCGCGTTCCAGGCGGACGTACCCCGCCGAGTGGACCGCCGCCGCCACGGACGCCCGTCCTCCGATGATTCGTTCCTTCGATCATTTGTTGCAACGAGGAGGCCTTCCCACAGGCCTCGGCGTTGCAAAGAAGTCCTCCCGATGTCCAGGGGGCTGAGTTGCCCCCGCGATCCAGAGTTCAGGCAATCCCTCTGAGCCTCTCTCCCGTATATAGAGGACGACGGGATGGTGCGGGAACGCGGGAGGATCACCATGGCTGGAAGCCTTGTCTCGAGCCGAGTCCTTCTGCTTGGAGTCGCAGTGCTACTGGGCCTCCTGATCGGCGGATTGACGCCGCCGGCCGAAGCTCATCGAAGTGATCTGGCGATCGAGATCGTGTCCGAGCAGGCGACGATCTCCCCCGACGGTCGAACCATGACCTTCGACCTCGCCACCACCTGTGACATGAAGGCGAACATTGTTACCGCGCAGGTGACGGTGGCCCAAGGGCAGTCGTCCGGCCAGGCGTCATTCACGCCACGGTGCGCCCGCTTGTCGTATGGAGTGCGCGTCACCGTGCCGGCACTCAGCGGCTCATTCCAAACAGGCGGCGCACAGGTGAGCGCGGTTCTCGCCGTGCAGCAGGGGAAGACCAAGGAGGCCCGCGATTCGGCTTCACTCCGTGCCCGGCCCAGCGTCTCCGTTGTCCTGGCCGACGAGGCCGTGCTCGACGCCGGCGCCGTCCTGATCGACGTAACGGTGACGTGCCCGCCGACGAGCGCGGGTCGGGGTGGAGAAGTCCGGGTGTACGACGGTCGCGTCGTCGGCGTGGGCACATTCGCGCCGGCTCCCTGCGATGGACTGCCGAACACGGCATCGGCCCGCGTCGCGCCGCCGGGTGGCGCATTTCAAGCGGGGAGCGCCGAAGCATTCGCGTTCGCCTCCATCGAGGAGGGTGGCGACATCATCAGTAGCGCGGACTTACGGACGATCCTGATCAGGGAACCCTAGCCCTGGCGCAACTCTGTTGTGGGCCCACTCAGCTCACAGCTTGGCGTTGAGCTCTTCGAGCAATCTGTGCAGGCTTCGCATCTTGCTCTCGCCAAGGAGCTCGCTCCACCGAGCCTCGGCCTCGGCGATTGCGTCGAGGGCAATCGGCGCCGAGGCGCGTCCCTTGGGAGTGGCGCGCACCAACTGAAGGAGGCACCCTGAGCGCTGTTACAGAACTCGTTCACGGGATCCACCACGTCACATTCCTCACGGAGGACATCGAGCGACTTTCGGCGTTCTACGAGCGAGTACTCGACGCGAGAAAGACGCTCGACATGACCGAGGAAGGAGTGCGACATACCTTTCTGGAGGTCGGGTCCACGACCGTCCTTCATCCGTTCCAGATCCTCGCCGGACCACCTCTTCCTGAGGCGCCCGGAGAGATGTTCCGGCGCGGTCGGCTCGACCACTTCGCCTTCCTTGCGCCTTCGGAAGCGGCGTTCAGAGAGATCCGGCGCCGCGCGGAGTTGGAAGGAGCTGCGGACGGAGCGGTCCGCCCTTTGAAGACCATGTGGATCATGGCCTTCCACGATCCCGACGGCTCTTATGTGGAGGTTATTTGGCGCAAGCCGGGCGTGCCCGATTCCGCGACACTCCCCCGGGCCGAGTGGAAACCGTCGAAGTTGCCGAATTAGTTGCCTAATCGAAGGAGCGAAGCTTCGAGACCGAGTGAGGAGTGCCACCGATTCCCCGCGACGAAGCAGTCAGCGGCGGCGCGCGGTGACTATCCAGGCGCGCGACTCAAACCACACTCCGTCCTCGCGCTGGTGTTCGGCAAGGGTTCGGCGCAGACGGTCAAGGGCGCGCTCGGAGGAAGCACGATCCATATGCTCCACCATTTCGTTCGTGATCCAGAGGGCGCGCGCGAAGTCGAACGCGGCGCCCACATCCCGACCGTAGTAAACGGGCTTGTCCACCTCACTGAAAGCGACCTCGGTAAACCCCGCCGCAGCGAGAATCTCCTCGACTGTGCTCGGATCTCCGAGCGAAAAGGGTTCGACATCCTCGGGAAGAGAAGCTGTCTTCTCGCCACCCGCCAGCGCCGTACGAATCGATACGAACCATTCGTTGCTGTTCCCGTCCTGCCACACCATCATCACGAGCCGCCCACCCGGGCGCAACGCGCGCCCGATGTTCCCGAAAGCGGCCACGGCATCCGCGAAGAACATCGTGCCGAACCTGCTGATTGCGATGTCAAAGTGGTCCGGCCGGAGCGTATGAACCTGGGCATCGGCCACCTCGAACAGAACGTTCTGGAGGCCTTCCGCGTGACTTAGTTCGCGGGCGCGCTCGATCATCGGTGCCGAAACATCGACTCCGAGAACACTCCCATCCAGAGCCATACGAGCCGCCTCGCGGGTAGTTTCGCCGGTCCCACAACCGATATCGAGGACGTTGTCGGCGCGCCGGATACCGTACGCAGCGCGCAGCACCTCGTTGTGCAGCCGGAGCTCGGCGTCGTAGTCGAGGTAGTTAGTCATCTTTTATTCGTAAACTGACTCACTCCGGCATCGGCTTGGGTTCCCACAACTCCAGCTTGCGGCCCTCGAGATCGATGATGTGTGCGAAGCGGCCGTTCGGCTCGTCGTCAAACGTCTCGACCGGCTCTACTCCTTCGCCGGCACAGCGTTCGAGAATCCCGTCCAGGTCATCGACCATGAGATTGATCATGAATTCCTTGGTCGACGGTTCGAAGTAGTCGGTTTCCGCCTCGAACGAAGTGAACACCGTGCCGGCTCCCGGCTGCCCGGCAGCCATCTCGGGAGTGAAGAACATCCCGCCCCAATCCTCAAAGTCCAAGCCGAGAACGCGGGAGTACCACTCCCGCATTCCCTCTTGGTCTTGACTCTTGAAGAAGACGCCGCCGACACCCAACACCTTCGTCATCGAACTCTCCTTTAAATACGGCCGACCGCGGCACCGGGCCGCCGCCCACTGCGGGGCGGCCCTATCCGGAGGCCCGCAAGAGTAACCATCGGGGGAGCGAGCGGACGAGTCGAGGTGGCCCCGAAACCTTCACCGCGCCTTCGGCGATGGCCCCTTCCAGGCTCTGTTTTCCGACAACGAGCCGGTACAGCGCCGCGGGGTTCGAGGTGACAAACACGTCTTCGGGGAAACCGGGATGCTCCGGACAGAGAGACGCCTCCCCGGTTCTAAGCACCAGCCAGAAATAGCGCCGGCCCTTGCTCCGCAGCTCGAACCGGATGACCACGCGCCGCTCGGGGAGCTCACCCAGCATGACGTGACGGCTGATCCAGATCATCAAGCCCTCCGGGTCAAACTCGGGAGACCCGACGTCCGGAATCAGCCACCTAACTCCCCACTCGCTAACGGCTTCGATCACGGTCACGAGCCCGCGACCGGCCTCGGTCAGGTCGTACTCGGTCCCGCGCCCATCGGGCGTCGTGCGGCGCTCCACGATCGCCTCCTTCTCGAGGTGGCGAAGCCGCTGCGCTAGGGTCGACCGAGAGATCCCGGGAAGGCTTCGCTCGAGCTCGTTGAAGCGACTCACGCCTCGGAGGATCTCCCGCACGACCAGCAGGCCCCAACGGTCCCCATACAGGTCGAGGGATCGGTAGACCGGGCAGTGTTCATCTCGCGGCACACGGCAATGGTGACAGAGGTACCGGACCTGTACCAGTTCGGGATTCGAACTATCCGAGTGCCACGGGCACCCCCTACCGTCGCACCGAGGATGCATAAAAGGAGGTCCAGATGATCGCGGTGACGGGTGCGGCAGGAAACGTCGGAGGTAAGGTCGCCCACTTGCTCCTCGAGGCGGGCGAGGAGATAAGGGCCCTCGAGCACAACCGCGACCTGTCTGGACTTCGCAAACGTGGTGCGGAAGTCGTCTCGGGAGACGCGTCGAGCGTCGACGAGTTCACCGATTTCCTCGACGGAGCACGGGCCGCCCTGGTGCTGCTCCCCGAAAATATGGCCGACCCGGACTTCGTCGAGAACAGGGCAGCGATGGCGCGGGCGATGTGTGATGCAATCCGGAAGTCTGGAGTAAGGCACGTCGTCGCATTGAGCGCCGCGGGGGCCGCCCGCGCCGACGCACCGGGTCCACCGGCAGGACTCCACGGCTTCGAGCAAGACCTGCGCACCCTCGACAACACCAACGTATTGGTGTTGAGGTCGGCGGCGTACATGGACTACCTGCTGGCTGCCTTGCCTATGATCCAAGCTCAGAAGGTCAACGGGAGCGCAGTGGACCCCAATGTGCGGGTTCCGATGATCGCGACCCGCGACGTCGCCAGGGAGGCCGCGCAGAGGCTTCGTCTTCAGGACTTCACCGGGCACGAGATCAAGCTCCTCCTCGGCCCCGAGGACGTGACCATGTCAGAGGCCACGCGCGCCATAGGAGAACGGATCGGGATTCCGGACCTTCCCTACGTCCAGTTCCCGCCCGACGCCGTGAAGGGAGCGCTTCTCGGAGCCGGCATGTCGGAGCAAGCGGCTGGGCTCGTGGTTGACGTGCAACTCGCTTGGAACGAACGTATTTACTTCGAGGGCATCGAGCGAACGCCCGACTCGGTGACCCCAACGCGTTTCGGGGACTTCCTGAGACAGGCGCTCCCGGAGGGCGCGGTGACCAATGAGGAGGAGGCCCACCTATGAGCAGTTCTGCAGTCCGCAGCATCGAGAAGACGGCCATCGAAGCGCTGCGCACTAGCTTCCGGGGCGCGCTGCTGTTGCCCGATGAGGAGGGATACGAGGAGGCCCGCCGGGTCTGGAACGGAGCGATAGACAGGCGGCCGGCGCTTATCGCTCGGTGCGCGGGCGCGGACGACGTCGTTGAGGCCGTCCGATTCGCCCGGGAGCGAGAAATGCTGGTCTCCGTCCGCGGAGGTGGTCATGCAGTTGCGGGACACGCCGTCTGCGATGGCGGCATCATGATCGACCTCTCGTTGATGAAGGCGGTACGGGTCGATCCCGAATCCCGCACCGCGCGTGCCGCCAGCGGGCTGATCTGGTCCGAGTTCGACAAAGCCACGCAGCCTCATGGACTGGCGACCACCGGCGGCGTCATCAGTCACACGGGAATCGCTGGCCTGACGCTGGGTGGCGGGCTGGGACATCTGATGCGCAACTACGGCCTCACAGTCGACAACCTGCTGTCTGTCGAGCTTGTCACCGCGGATGGAGAGAGCCTCCACGTCGATGCGACCTCAGAGCCCGAACTGTTCTGGGGATTGCGCGGTGGCGGCGGGAACTTCGGGATCGCTACTGCCTTTGAGTACCGGCTCCATCCGGTGGGACCCATGGTGTTGGGAGGTCCGATTGCGTGGCCCCTCGAGGACGGCCCGGCCGTGCTGAAGGCCATGAACGAAACGGCCGCCGACGCGCCCGACGAGCTAGGCATCAGCCCGGCAATAACGCTTGCACCGCCGGCCCCGTTCGTCCCCCTGGATCGAATCGGCAAGCCGATGGTGGTGCTGATCCTGGTGTGGAGCGGTGATCCGGCCGAGGGAGAGAAGGCGATCGCCCCATTGCGGGCGATCGGCGCGCCGTTCGCCGACGGGATCCGGCCTATTCCCTATCTGTTCATCCAGTCGATGCTCGACGCCGGCGCCCCCCACGGGCGCCACTACTACTGGAAGTCCCATCGTCTGCCCGAGATAAACGACGCGGTCATCGACGTCATTATGGAGCAGGCTGCGTCCGCGACGGCCCCCTTCTGGCAGATGAACGGCTGGGCCGTGGGTGGTGCGGTCACGAGGGTTGACGCTGACGCCACCGCAGTGGGCCCTCGTGAGGTCGGCTTCGATCTCAACGTCCTGGCAGCATGGCCCCCGCCCGATCCCAACGCCGATGAGCACCGGACGTGGGTGCGAGAAGGGTGGGCCGCGCTCCAGCCGCACAGCACCGGGGTCTACACCAACTTCTTGTCCGACGAAGGAACCGCCGGCGTGGAGACCGCCTACGGCGACCGGTTGGCCAGGCTGACGGCGCTCAAGGACAAGCACGACCCGGACAACTTCTTCCGGCTGAACGCAAACATCCAGCCGACCGGCACTACTACGTAGTCTGCCGGCCGCGAAGTTTCATAAACGAGAGGACTACCCGGCGCGCCGG
>DASQUP010000082.1:0-14215 GCA_035641235.1 Actinomycetota bacterium | reverse complement strand
TTCGGTCTCGGACTCGCCGTCGCAGTTCTTGTCGATGCAACAATCGTTCGGCTTCTGCTGGTGCCGGCGACCATGGAGGTGTTGGGGGACAGGAACTGGTGGATCCCGAAGTGGTTGGATCAACTGCTGCCGCGCATGGCGACCGAGTCCACGCCCGCTTCCGAGCGTGTGCCGGTAGCGTCTGGAATGGGATGAACGACAAGGGAAGGGTGAAATCAATGACACTTCTAAAGACCATGCGAGGGTTTGCTGCGATCCTCCTTGTGGGTGCGCTCCTGGGTGCGTGCAACGAGTCTGATCCGTCGGGAGATGTCGGCTCGGGGCAGGCAGAGGGAGATGCAGTGGCCCTCGTCGCCGACGACACGTTCTTCGAGCCCGAGACACTCGAGTTGACCGCCGGGGAGAAGGTAACCGTGGAGATCACCAACGAGGGCAGCGCCCCACACGACTTCGCCATAGAGGACCTCGATCTGAACACCGGAACGATCGAGGGTGGCGCCGTGGCGACTGCGACTTTCGAAGTCCCCGATAGCAACACGAAGTTCGAGTGCACGTTGCATCCGGGCATGGAAGGCACGATCGAAGCAAACTAGTCCTAACCATCTGTGAGAATGAGCCGCCGTTAGGGGTAACTGTGCTGCCGGAGCCTTGTCGCACGGAGACCCCTGAGAGGTCTTTGTGTTTCACAGAAGAGCTGACGCTTCGGCGGGAGAAGTCGTCCCCGGATATGAGCCTTATGCGGAGGAATCGAGCGGCAGATATACGTTGAACGTTGTTCCACGGCCCTCGTGGGATTCCACGGAGATACCTCCACCTACCTCGACGACGATCCCTCGCGCCGTGGACAGTCCCAATCCCGTTCCCTGCGTGGGGTCCTTGGTGGTGAAGAAGGGTTCCCGGCTGCGGACCTACTGCCTAGTGGAAGGCCGGGCGGGGCGCGCCGATGATTCCCTGCCGGAGGGCTGTGGAGACGGCCTCGAGTTTGGAGTGCGCTCCCAGCTTCATGATGATCCTCTGGATGTGATTTCGGACCGTGTGGACGCTTATGACGAGGCGTTCGGAGATGGCTTCAGTGGAAAGTCCCTCGGCGAGAAGGGCGAGCACTTCGAGTTCCCGAGCCGTCAGGTCCGCCCCCGGAGGTCCTCCGGGGGTCCGGATCCGGGCCAGCACCGAAGGAAGACTCGAGAGTGGGAGTGTGACATCCCCCTTCTGAACCTCCCGGATCGTGTGAAGCAGCTCGTCGAATGCCCTGTTTTTGTTCAATACCGCAGAGCAGCCGGCATCGATTGCTTCGGCGAGGAGGTCTTCATCGGGCCAGCCCGAGAGGATGATCGCTTTGGTCTCGGGCAGATCGTTTCGGATTGCTCGGGCAGCATCCCCACCTTTCCCATCGGGCAGCATCCAGTCCAGGAGGACTACGTCCGGCCGTGTATCGCGAACTACCCTGACCGCTTCCTCTACTGAGCCTGCCCGCCCAACTACCGACACCCCCTCCGCGGTGTTGAGCAGCCGTACCATCGCCTCCGCAAAGAGGTCCTGGTCCTCAACCACCACGACCTGAATTCGGTCCCCGTCACCGGGGTGGGGATCCGGATGGGCTTCACGAATGGCAATGAACTCGTCGATCGAGTCCATGAAGAGGTCGATCAGAAGGGGATCGAACTTCGCACCCCGGTCCCTGCGCATCATCTGCAGGGCTTCGTCGATGGGCACGGCCGGCCTGTACACACGATCGCTCGTTAGGGCATCGAACACATCGGAGATGGCGGCGATGCGGCCCTCGATGGGGATTTCCTCGCCCTGAAGGCCGCGCGGATAGCCGGTCCCGTCCCAATTTTCGTGGTGGGTGAGGGCGATGCTCGCGGCGAGGTCTAGGAGTGGCGACTGAGACCCCGACAGCAATTGGTATCCGAGTTCGGCATGGCGTCTAACGATGCTCATTTCTTGGTCGGTAAGAGCTTCAGGCTTCAGCAGAATGGAGTCCGAGATCCCGATCTTGCCCGCGTCGTGGAGCATGCTCGCCTGTCGAATGACCTCGGGAGCCCACGTCGTGACACCGCGCTTCTGGGCGAGCCGCTGACAGTAGAGTCCGACGCGCTCAATATGGCGGCCGGTCTCCTCGTCGCGAAGTGCGAGGGCTCGACTGAGCCGGTCGACGGTTTCGTGCCAGGGCAGCTCACTTGCCGACTCGTAGATTTCGAGCTGTTTGATCGCCTGCATCAGAGACGAATTTCTCTGGAGGAGTTTGGACTCAATCTCCTGGCTGTGCATCCGGCGTTCTTTCTCGAGATCGAGGTGTTTGAGCGCGTTCATTACGTTGATCAATAGTTCGTTTGGACGGAAGGGTTTGACCACGTAGCCGTACGCGCCCAGTGAGAGTGCCCGGCGCGCTACGTCTGTATCGTCCGTGCCGGTGACCATCACAGTCGCGGTATCAGGTAGTTCGGCCGCGATCTGCTCGAGAAGTTCCAGACCCGAAGGTCCAGGCATATCTATGTCACACAGAACAAGGTCGAATGTAGCTGTGCGGAGCACCTCACGCGCGCTCGGGGCATCGCCGGCAGTGGCGGTTTTGTATCCGCTGCGGTCCAAGAGTCGAGTGATCCCGTCCCGGACGAACTCATCGTCGTCCACGATCAGTATGTTTCGCATAGTCGTGCGCTCGGTCCTTATTATGAGTCCGCTCCCACGGCCATCACGCCACCTGTGCGTCCAGCACTTCGCGGACTTTCGAAAGGAGAGCTTCCGCGGTGAAGGGCTTTTGTACGAGCACCACACCCTCCTCAACTGCGCCTTGATGCACGATGACATCTTCGGAGTAGCCGGAGATATAGATAACTCTCATCCCGGGTCGCTCAACCAGCAGCTTCGCCGCCATCTCCTTCCCGGTCATTCCCGGCATGACGACGTCGGTCAACAGAAGATCGATCTTGTCGGGGTACTCGTCGGCCAGGACAAGAGCAGCCCCAGGATCCTCGGCGATCAGCACCCGATAGCCGGCGTTTTCCAGGAATCGGCCGGCGGGCTGGCGAACGATTTCCTCGTCTTCGACGAGAAGTATGGTTTCGCCCTTCACGGGACCGACCTTGATTTTTTCCTTGGAGGGAATCTCCGCGGGACTCTCAACGGCGGGTAAATACACTCGCACGGTCGTGCCAATGCCCGGTTCGGAGTAGATGGATGCGTGACCGTTAGCCTGAATCACGATGCCATAGACGGTTGCCAGCCCAAGACCCGACCCTTCGCCCCTTGGCTTGGTCGAGAAGAACGGCTCGAATGCTTTCTTGGCCACTTCGGGGTCCATCCCGGAACCGGTGTCGGAAACAGACAGCGTGACGTAATGGCCGGCCTTGATTGCTTGGGCACTCGCATAGTGCTCGTCCAGGTCAACCTCTGTTGTTTCGACCATTAGCCGGCCGCCACCCGCCATCGCGTCGCGTGCGTTTACCACGAGGTTCATCAAAATCTGTTCAAGCTGGCTGGAGTCCATGCTCACCGACATCAACGGCTTAGTCAGCCTAGTGATTAGCCGGACATGCTCGCCGATTGTTCGACGCAGCATGTCCTCCATCTCCTCGACTACGCGGTTGAGGTCGATGATCTCCTCCTTCTTCACATCCTTCCTCCCGAAGAGGAGGAGTTGGTGGGTTAACGCCGCCGCACGATCAGTTGCGCGGAGGATCTTGCCGACGTCCTCAAGGAGAAGATGCTGAGACTCGGCGTCCTGATTTCTGCCCTCGATCTGATCTTTGATCCCGTCCTGAACGAGTCGCGCATAACTCATGATGCCGGCCAGAAGGTTGTTGAAGTCGTGCGCGATACCGCCGGCCAGCTGTCCGATGCTTTCGAGTCGTGTGCGTCTGAGTCGCGCCTCGAGCTTCTCCTTTTCTTGCGCCGCCCGGATTCGCTCGCTGATATCGCGCACCGCCGCCGATACGAGGATCTCGTCGTCCATCTCGATCGACGCGAGTGCGATATCGACCGGGAACTCGGAGCCGTCCTTGCGGCGAGCCGTGAGTTCCAGATCGGCGCCCATTGGCCTAGTGACGGGGTGCTCGAAATAGGCGGCTCGGTGAGTTGGGTGGAGATCCCTGACGCGCTCGGGCACCAGGACCTCCACTCGTTGCCCGAGGAGTTCGTCTCGCGAGTAGCCGAATAGCTTCTCGGCTTGCGCGTTCACAAGCCGGATGGCGCCGTCTTGCCCGACGAGAACTATTGCGTCGGCTGCCCCCTCGAGCAGGCCCTCGAACATCGCTTCTGCCTTCTTAAGCGAAGTGATGTCTCGATAAATGGCCGAAAAGCCGACTATCTCACCGGATGGCGCTCGGATTGGCGAAGCGCTCAGGGTCACGGTTAGCCGACGGCCATTTTTGTGGAGGCGTTCGGTTTCGTATTGATCGACCTGCTGTCCCCCTGTGATTCGACTCTGGATCTGCCGTTCTTCGGCATGCCGCTCCGGAGGTATGAGGAAGTTGACTTGGCGACCAACGGTCTCCTCGGCCGACCACCCAAATACCTCGCGGGCGGCGGGGTTCCAGCTCGTGATGGTGCCATTGATTGTCTTTCCGATGATTGCGACGACCGACGAGTCGACGATTGCCGCCAGGCGCGCCCGGGCAGCCTCGGCTTCGCGCCGGTCGGTGATGTCCCGGATGGCGGCCGACACCAGGCCCCCTTCGTCAGTGTGGAGATATGAGAGTGCGATATCGACCGCAAACTCGCGGCCATCCTTGCGGCGGGCGGTGAGATCCAAGCCGGCGCCCATCGGCCTGGTCGATGGTCTCTCAAAGTAGCCCGCCCGGTGGGACGGATGGTGATCCCTGGCGCGTTCCGGAACCAGCATCTCGACGGGCCGACCGATCAGTTCCTCCCGCCGGTACCCGAACAGCTTCTCAGTCTGCGCATTGACGAGCTGGATCAGGCCGTCAGGGCCTACGATGACCACTCCATCTGGGGAGGCCTCGATCAGCTGCTCGGTCAGCCCGGCAGATCCGTCGATAGGATGGTCGGTCATATCGATTTTGTCGTCGTATTAATGCCGCCTCGCTGTGCCATTGCGCGATCGTCTCCCCATCCCAGCGCGCCACCCAGAGAAGATTATGAGGGGGTCGCTGGGGGTCAGCAATGGACTTGCGGCGATTTGTCCCCTCCCCAGAGGGGCCTGAGGTTTTGTATGCGCCCTGTTTGCAGCCCTAGAAGTCGAAGAACGGCTGCGCGTCCCCACTTTCTGCCAGCCCTTTGAGCCGGGGAAGAATCTGCGCCCAAGAATAGGCGACGAAGGGGAACGATTCTTCCGTCGTTGCCCACCCCCCGTGCGTGAACAGCACACTGGTGCTCCCATCCTCCCCCTGCTGTATCTCGAAGGAGAGGTCGGTGCCGATCCATTCGGGGGGACCGGCAAGGCAGTGCCAGGCGACACGTTGTCCCGGATTCTGTTCGGTTACCTTGAAGTCGAAAGTCATTGGGGCATCCGGGAAGGCCACCTTCATAGTGGAATCGGGGCCGAACGGGCCTTCCGTGCGACTGCTCCACCACCCTGTAACCCCTTCGCTTGTTGCCAGCGCTTCAAAGATCCCATCGGGTTCGGCCTCGATTGGAACGCGCAACAGGATGTTTGCCATCTGTCCCTCCTTTTATTAAGTTGTGACTTAAATATCAACCGCGAGAACCATGTGTCAAGGGGGAGAGTGGACGCGCTTCAGGTCATCGCTGAGCCTCGCCGGCGCGAGATCCTCAGGCTCGTATGGGATCGGGAACTGAGTGCAGGGGCAATCGCGGCCGAGTTTGACGTCAGCTTTGCAGCCGTCTCCCAGCATCTCGGCGTGCTGCGCGATGCACGGCTCGTTCGCCTCAGGCGAGACGGCAGGTTCAGATTTTACCGGGCGGATCGCGCCGCCCTCGGGGACCTCAGGCCTGCGCTCGAGCTGATGTGGACAGGTCAGCTCGACCGGCTGGCGCACCTCGCAGAGAAAGAAGAGAGGCGGTCCGTTGAACAGCCATGACGTAGTCGTCGAGCGTCGGGTGGCCGCCCGTCCGGAGACCGTGTTCAGGTTCTTCTCGGACGGCCGGCGGTGGCTCATGTGGCAGGGGGTTGAGGCCGAGATCGACCTGAAGCCGGGCGGTGCCTTCCGCGTGAACGTCAGAGGTGACGGTTTTGCGTCCGGGAGGTTCCTCGAGGTCGAACCGAACAAGCGAGTCGTCTTCACCTGGGGGTGGGAGGGACCCGATAGTCCCGTCCCACCGGGGTCTTCGACTGTTGAGATCGAACTAATCGAGGTTCCGGACGGGACGTTGTTGCGTCTCTCACACAGGGACCTTCCTGAGGACGAACGTGACGTCCATCGCTACGGATGGGACAACTACATAGGACGTCTGACGGCCGTCGGTGAGGGGCGCGACCCTGGGGCGGACCCGATGAGGGTTTCACCTCAGGAATAGGCCCGGCGGAGTAGTTGGTTGCGCACCCAACTGCATCATGCGAACCTCTGATGCGGGGGTGTTTCCCGTGGATATCGGACCTCTAATCAACGTGGCTGTGGTACTGGTGGGCCCTCGGCATTCAGTGGCAGAGGCGGCCCGACGGATGCATGCGGGAAATGTCGGCTCGGCCGTGGTGGAAACGGAAGACGGTCATCCCGGCATCATCACGGAACGAGATCTCCTGAAAGCCATGGCCGACGGCGTCGACCCCGAGGTGGCAAAGGTCGAGGACTACATGACTGCCAACGCCATAACGGCCTCGCCGTCGTGGAGTGCAGTCGATGCCGCGGGGCGGATGCTGGACGGCGGTTTCCGGCATCTGGTTGTGCTCGGCGAAAACGGCCGGGTCACCGGCATCCTGTCGATCCGCGATCTCGTCTCGTCGCTCCTCGAGGAGTTTCAGCGGGAATCCGCTCGCGTCCAGGGTTCCCAAACCGTGCGGCCGTAGGGATTTTCGACAACAGGAAGGACTTCCGATGCGAAAGCGCAGATCGCGAGCAGCACGCGCGGGCAGGCTGATTGTGTGGGGGCTCGCCGTTGCGGCGCTCGTAGGGGAACTCAGGAAGCCGGCGGACGAGCGGGAGTGGAACGGTACCGTTGCAGGCTTCGTCCCCTACGATTACCGGCCGCCGACCATGGAGCGAGCAAGGGAGCGGCTCTGGAACCCAGATGGGCCGCTGGTGGGACCCCAGGTATTCGGCGTGGGATGGACCCTGAACTTCGGGAAGTTGGTGGCACTTGCCAAAGAGAGGGCGGCCTAGCGGCACTAGATCACGTTGAACTCTGGGCTCAGTGTGCCATCGAGGAAACGCTCGTAGCGAAACGGCGCGATATCGACCGTGTGGGCTTCGCCATCGAGTATCTCTTCGGCAATGAGGAGGCCGGCAACCGGCCCGTGCATGAAGCCGTGTCCAGAGAATCCCGCCATGATGTAAAGGCCTTCGACCGTCGGGACGCGTCCGAAGATGGCTTGTGCGTCTGGGGTCACCTCGTACAGCCCCGCCCATCTCGATAGCACGCCGGCGGATTCGAGTAATGGAAAGCGCCCCATCGCGTTCTCGAAGTGAACGGTCTCCCATTCAGGGTCAACCTCGAGTTTGTAGCCGGGCGATTCGTCGCGGTTGGACTGGCCGGTAAGAATGCCTGCGCCCTCTCGATGGAAGTAGAGGGACTCGTCGAAGAAGATGGTGAACGGAAAATCGGAGGGCACCTGCAGGGGTGTGGTTACGGCCATCTGTCGCCTGACCGGCTGAATGGGTATCTCGACGTCCACCATGCGACCTATCTCCGGCGCCCATGCACCGCAAGCGTTCACGATCACCGGGCTCTCAACGGCGCCCTTCGGCGTATGCACGACGAAACTCCCGGCGCGCCGCTCGACTCCAGTAACCCCTGCTTCGGTCACTATCCGGGCTCCGTTGCGGCGCGCCGCCGACGCGTATCCCTGGACCACGCTTGACGGATCGCAAAGCCCATCTCGTTGGTAGAAGGTTGCCCCCGCAACTCCGTCGAGGTTCAGAAGGGGAACCATCCGTGCGGCGGCATTCGGATCGATCCACTCGGTAGCGACTCCCAGCGAGTGCTGCATCTCAACGGCTTCTTCGAACGCCGCGACGTTCTCCCCAGAACTCAAGAGGATCAGGTAGCCGTCGAACCGAAGGCCGATCTCCTGACCGATTTCGTCGGGGAATCGTTCCAGCATGGCGATGCTTTGCAGCGACAGGCGGACGTTGATCTCGGAAGCGAACTGGTGACGAATCCCTCCGGCACATTGGCCCGTGGACATCGCGCCGAGGAACTGCTCGCGTTCGAGCAAAACGACATCGCCCATGCCACGTGCCGCCAGGTGGTACGCGGCGCTGGCCCCCATGACGCCGCCGCCCACGACCACCGCATCGGCGCGCCGTGGCAGTTCGGCCGCCGGGACGACTCGGTCGTCGGAGCGCGTTTCCATCACCCTGATCCTATGTAAGCGCGGGAGGAACCTGTCAGACGCCGTCGAACCTTGAACTATGGCGTCCTCCGGGCCTCGGGTCCGGGGGAGAGGCGGACAAAAACCCCTCGATTGGGGGAGGTACTTCCCCCGATCGGGGTACGGGGTTCCCTTGGGGGGCGTTCTTGGCCCAGATAGACTCAAATAGGTTGACACGATTCCTCTTAAACGCCACAGTCACTACCTTCTGTGGGTTAAGCGGACAAGAAGCGCCTTCGCCTCGTGACAAGTTAGGTTCCCGGGGGGTGGCGGGGTGCGTACTCGAGATGAGGTAGGCAATGCACGCGCCCGGATTCTCTGACGCACGACTGCTGATCATCGACGACACGGATGCGAATCTTCAGCTCATGGAGCGGATCCTCAAGCGCGCCGGCTATACGAGCGTCAACACGACCGCAGACCCGACCGCCGCCGTCTCCCTCTATATCCGACTGCAGCCGGATCTGATCGTCCTTGATCTGCATATGCCCGGAATGGACGGGTTTGAGGTTATGGAGGCCCTCAATGACGTCGTCCCCACGAACAGCTTCCTTCCGATCCTTGTACTGACCGGTGACGTCGATCGCGACGCACGCGATCGAGCGTTGTCCACGGGAGCTAAAGACTTTCTGACCAAACCATTCGATCCCACCGAGCTGTTACTCAGAATCAGAAACCTTCTCGAAACCCGCCAACTTCACCAGGTTCTCCAAAACCACAATGAGCATCTCGAGAACACGGTGGCCGAGAGGACGGGCGAGCTTCGGCAAGCGCTCGACACCCTCAAAGAGGCCCAGTCTCGCCTCAAGGAGTCGCAGGAGGAAACGGTCCGGCGTCTGTCGATCGCGGCCGAATTGCGCGACGAGAGCACGGGTGCCCACATCCAACGCATGAGCCGCTACTGCGCGCTCATGGCCCGTGAGTTGGGCATGGAGTCCGATGAATGTGAGCTGTTGAGGCTCGCCAGTCAGATGCACGACGTCGGGAAGATTGGCATTCCCGACAGCATCCTCTTGAAGCCGGGTCCGCTGACCCTCAAAGAACGCGCGGTGATGGAGCGCCACTGCGACGTCGGCCACCGCATCCTCATGGGCTCGGATGCCGAGCTGGTGGTGATGGCTGCAACGATCGCTTGGACCCATCATGAGAAGGTCGACGGCACCGGGTATCCGCGGGGCCTATCGGGCGACGACATTCCGATCGAGGGACGTATTGCCGCAGTCGCCGATGTTTTCGACGCACTTACCACCGAACGCGTTTACAAGCACGCCTTTCCGGTGAACACCGCGGTATCGATTCTGAGGGAGGGGAGCGGTACCCACTTCGATCCCGAGTTGGTCGAGACGTTCTTGGATTCGTTGCCGGCGGCGACGGCGATCCTGGAGAGATTTGGCGACGAGATACCCGTACGGATTCGGTTCTCGGAAGTCGGATTGAGATAAATCGGGGCGGTACCCTGGCACCTCCTGCTCGCAACGGAGGTAGGGGATGCCACTCGATTCTCAGACAAAGAGAGTTCTCGACGCCGCCGCCGCCGTCGCTGCACCCGATTACGCGACGCTAACTCCCGGGGAAGCGCGCGCCGCGCACCTGCAGACCCTGCGGCAAGCCGGGCCACCCGAGGAAGTTGGATCGGTAGAGGAGCGTTCGATCCCCGGGCCTGCCGGGGCCCTCCGCGTCCGCGTGTACCGGCCTACCGATGACCGATCGCTGCCGGCGTTGGTGTACTTCCACGGCGGGGGATGGGTTGTGGGGAACCTCGATACGGCCGATGTACCCTTGCGCGCGATCGCAAATCGTTCCGGCTGCGCGATCGTGTCGGTGGACTACCGGCTTGCGCCGGAGAACAAGTTCCCCGCACCCCTGGATGATGCGCGCGCCGCCATCGAATGGGCGTGCCGGGCGGGAGGCGAGGCCGGAATCGACGTCACGCGCGTGGGTGTGGGAGGCGATAGTGCAGGTGGGAACCTCGCCGTCTCCGCAGCTCTTGCGATGGGGGAGACGAACTCGCTCGCATGCGAGGTGCTGATCTACCCCGTGCTCGACTACTCGTTTGACACGAACTCGTATGAGGAGTTCGCAGAGGGCTACTTGCTTACGCGCGCCTCCATGCAGTGGTACTGGAACCACTACCTCGACCATCCCAAAGACGGAGCCGCGGCAAGTCCCTCACGGGCTGCGGATCTCTCCGGCCTGCCGCCCTCGCTCATCATCACTGCGGAATACGACCCGCTTCGTGACGAGGGAGAGGCTTTTGCAGCACGGCTGCGCGGCTCAGGAGTCGATGTCCGGCTCTCCCGCTACGAGGGGACCATCCACGGCTTCTTTCGGATGGCGGCCGTGATCGACGCGGCCCACCGCGTCACCGAGGAGGTGGGCGCTTTCTTGCGTACGGTTCTCGGGCAGGAGGTCAGATAAGGCGGCGGTCTGTTGCCCAGCGCGTCAGCTCGTAGCGGTTCGAGAGCTGCAGTTTTCGTAGGACCGCCGAGACGTGCGTCTCGACCGTCTTGATCGATATGTGGAGCCGGCGGGCGATCTCCTTGTATATGTAGCCGCGCGCGATCAGCCGCAGGACTTCCTTTTCTCGTTGAGTAAGTAGATCGAGCTCGGGGTCGACCGGCTGAGGACCCTCCCCGGCAAACGCGTCGAGGACAAAGCCCGCAAGGCGAGGTGAAAACACGGCGTCGCCCTCGTGTACGCGTTTGATTGCAGCTGCGAGATCCGCCGGTGCGATGCTTTTGGTCACGTAGCCGCGCGCCCCGGCGCGAACCACAGAGATAACGTCCTCGGCGGCATCTGAAACCGATAGAGCAAGGAACTTCACGTCGTTGCCCGCTCGTGTGACCTCGTCGATGACTGTTCGGCCTCCGCCCCCCGGCATGTGAACGTCGAGAAGCACGACGTCGGGGTTCGTCGCAACGATCCCTGCGATGGCTTCATCGACATCGCTGGCGATGCCGGCGATCTCGAACTCGCTCCCCAGCTCGGACTTCACCCCGGAGAGAAACAAACGGTGGTCGTCGACGAGGAAGATCTTTATCGCCATGAGTCAGTTGCTCCGTCGCGGCATACGCAGCTGGACCTCGGTGCCGTCACCGGGCGCAGAGAAGATCTCAGCCCAGCCCCCGTGGCGTTCCATACGCGCATGGATCGATTCACGGATGCCGCGCCGGTCCGATGGGATCGTGTCGGGATCGAAGCCCTTTCCTTGATCCCGGACGAAGGCCGTAACAGATTCGTCCTCGACTTCGACGTAAACGGAGATCGAATCCGCGCCTGAGTGTCTCGCAGCGTTCATCGTGGCCTCGCCACATGCGAGCACCAGCGCCCTGAGGTGGTCGTCGATAGGGGCATCGCCCACGACGATCGCTTCGACGACAACCTGGTGCAGCTCTTCGACCCGACCGGCCATTTGATCGATGGTGACGCTAACCCCGTCATTAGCGGCCGAAGCTTTTCCGTACAGCCACGAGCGGAGCTCCCGTTCCTGAACGCGCGCGAGCGTCGCCATCTCGCGCGCCGACTCCGACCTCTGGATAAGGGCAAGGGTCTGAAGAACGGAGTCGTGAAGGTGCGCCGCCACTTCGGCGCGCTCCTCGGAGCGGATCCGTTCGCGCCGTTCATCGGAGAGTTGTCGGGCGAGCTTCCACAACCACGGTCCCAGGACGAGTCCGAGTCCAACCGCGGTCACCAGAATCGGAACCAAGATCGACGCGGCCGCGAGTGCGCGGTTGGCCGAAAGGAATGCTCCGGCTCCCGCGATGACGAGCACCGCCCCCAGTGCGATCCGCGTCCGTGAAGCTCGTCCGAATGCCGCCTCGACCGGATTGCCCGACATCCGGGCGGCCATCCGATGGATGGGGGAGGACTCGGCGCCGTCCCCGCGAGCCCAGATGAGGGTGGTCCCGAGAGCGGCCACCGCCACGGGCCAAACGAGTCCATCTCCGAACCAGACCCCGGCACCACGCAGGAGGACGAGGAGACCCGCCACGATGAGAGCGACCGCGATTACGGGCCGGGGACCGCGACGCATCGGACGGGTTTGGACATCGGCCATTCGGGGCGCCTCGACGGAGGCGACGCAGCCGATCAGGTATATGACCACGCCTGCCCCCGCGGCTGTGGCGAGGACGGCGAGCGCCATCCGGATGATCGTGGGGTCGATTCCCCAGCGCGTTCCGAATCCGCCGGCCAGCCCAACGAAGATGCGGTCGTCCTCGCTGCGAACGAGCCCGAAATGGGCGAGTCGAGCGGCCGTTCGTGATGCGGGCGCAGGTATTGAGCGAGCACCTTCTGCGGTGGGGATGGCTACCTCCGAGGTCAAATTCCTCCTGCGATGTTCTCACAGGCCGTTCGCCGCTCCCATCGGGGACGACCCTGATAAACACTGGGTGCGGCAGGGGTCTTTTCCGGGCAGCCCCGGATAGAAGCGGAACCCCGCGGCTGCCAGGATGCAGTCATGGACAAGACAAGGGAAGACCCAACCAATGCAGTGAGGCAGCTCCGGCGCCGGGCCGACGACCGAATGATCGGCGGTGTGGCGGGAGGGATCGGCGACTACACGGGACTCGACCCGGTCATCTTCAGAATCGGTTTCATCTTTCTGGCGGTGCTCGGCGGCGCCGGCGTCGCGCTGTACCTTCTCGCCTGGCTCTTGATCCCCCTCGAAAACGAGGAGCGGTCTCGCGCGGAGGTGGCTCTGCGATCGTGGTGGAAGACGTCGTCGTGGCTCGGGATCGCCCTCGCAGCCATCGGCGTCGCCATTCTGGTCGGCTCCCTCGGCTTCTGGGACGACGAGATCCTGTGGGCCGCCGTATTCATCGGGGCCGGCTTCGTCCTCCTGCGTGACGAGCGCCGCACACCGCGCCCTCCCGACCAGGGACCGGCGCCGGATCGTGCGACGGCGCCGGCGGGAGAGGCGCCGCCGGACCTCGATGCGGCTGAGGGCACAGATGAAACCGGGCGCGCGGAGACCGATGCGCGCCCGGTTGGCGCGCCTGCGGAGGATTGGACCGAGAGGACTGCGACGACAGCCGTCGCGCCGTCCAAGCCGCCGAGGGAGCGTTCGTCGCTCGGATGGTTCACGATCGCGGCGGTGCTTGTCGCCGTTGGTATGGCCGCGGTGCTCGAGAACTGGGATGTGTTGACCCTGGATGTGGGTCAGTTCTTCGCGCTCGCCCTTGCCGTGCTCGGTGCGGGCCTGCTCGTGGGCGCCTGGTGGGGGCGAGCGCGGCTTCTTATCGTGCTGGGTGTCCTGCTCGTTCCGTTCGTTCTGGCTTCAAGCCTCATCGATATGCCGTTGCGCGGGACGGTCGGGGACAGCTTCTTCGTTCCGCGGACTGCGGCGCAGCTCGACGATAGTTACGAGGTTCTGGCCGGCAACCTGACGCTGGTTCTCGATGAGCTCCGGCTCGAGGACGACGTCCACGTTGATGCAAGTGTTGCGATGGGAGACCTCGACGTAATTGTTCCCCAGGGCGTGCGCGTTCTTGTGAACGGCACGGCCAACGCCGGCCGCCTCGACTTCTTCGGACACGTCGATCGTGGCTTTGATCTGCGACGGAGCATCGCGGAAGGAGAATTCGATGCCGAGAGGACGATCACGCTGGACATCGAAGCGGGGATTGCATCCGTGGACGTGTACTGGGGCGAACCATACAAACAGATCAAAGGGGGAGCGGATTGAAGCGCCACCGAACGGACTTGTTGTCGATGTTTTCTGGACTCGTTTTCCTTGGCCTTGGTGGAGTGTTTGTCACCGGT
>DASQUP010000081.1:0-7742 GCA_035641235.1 Actinomycetota bacterium | reverse complement strand
GGCAAGGCTCTGTGGCCGCCTATCGTCCGGCGCGCCGAGCCTCATGAAACCGACCAGCTCCCGGATGCGCCTGGCAAACGCAGCGATCGTCACCACGAGCAGCAGGGACATCATGATCTTCTCGACCACGGCCGAGCCTCCCCTCGTCTGATGGCCGCCGCCTAGCCTACGCGCCCGGCGCCGACCGCGCGGGCGCGCCCTCAGGTGCGACGCTCTGGTCGGTCCATTTCTGAGCCAAGAGGTAAGCCGCGAGGTCCCTCCTGCCGACTCGCCAGGCTTTCTTTTGCCCAGAACTTGCTTGAGCGATAAGTCCTGACCCAAAGAACAGATTGTGAAGCGGATCACAGCGCGTACATGTAATCCCGTGCGACAACGGGGGGATGAAGCGCAGAGACGGAGCCCAGGCGGAACTCGCCCGGCTTTCGGCCACCCAGGATGCGCTCTTCACCTATCGGCAGGCTATCGAGCTTGGCCTGGACGACTGTTGGCTTCGCCGGCAGCGTCAATCCGGGCTGATCGTCAGAGAACACCCACGCGTCTACAGGTACGCCGCTGCTCGTCGGACGGTGAGGCAGCAACTGATGGCGATGACGCTCCGAGCTCCTGGGATGCTGTGGGTGAGCCATCGGGCTGCGGGCGACTTTTGGCAGCTAGACGAGATCCCGACCGATGTTCTGGAGTTCACGACTTGCACCAACATCAGGTCGCACCACAACGTCATCGTTCATCGAGTCGATGCGATGCCGTCAAGGGATGTCACCGTTGTGGCGGGTCTCGCCCTCACGACGGTGCACAGGACGCTCATCGATCTCGGCGCCGTAGTCGATGCCGACACCGTTGAGATCGCTCTGGAGTGTGCGCTCCGGCGTCGGATCACCACTGTGGATCGGCTCCTCCGCCGCCTCGACGAGGTCGGTGGGCGCGGGCGGCGCGGCGCCGGCGTCCTGAGCGCAGTAATCCAGCGACGGGATCCGAAGGCACCGCCGACCGACAGTGCACTGGAGGTGAGGTTCCTTTTGCTGGTCCGGCGGCACCGGCTTCCAACGCCGGTCCGACAGCAGGTTATTCGCGACGAGTTCGGCTTCGTGGCCCGAGTCGACTTCGCCTACCCAGACGCTGGTGTAATCATCGAGGTCGAGAGCCGCAAGCACCATCTGAGCCCCGCGGACTGGGAGCGGGATCTCCGGCGCCACAACCGGCTGGCCGCGCAGGGCAAGCGGGTCCTGCGGACCACCTACCACCGGATGCAAAGCGACTCTGATGGGGTCGCCGCCGAGATTCGGACGGCGCTCCGGGCCGCCTGAGTCTTCTTTGGCTCAGGGCCGATCACCGGCGCCAGTCCTGAGCAAAAGAATAGGTCGGAGGCCGGATCACGCCGCCCGCGGCCGCCAGACCCGGACCCAAATCGGGACATTTTCGCCCCCTAAAGCGGAATAGCCCGGCGTCCGACAGAGTTGACAATGACAGACTCAAGTTGCATTCTGGAGGGCACTCAAGGTTGCGCCGCTCCGGCGCGCCGCTGAAGGCCCAACCAGAGGCCAACAACAGGCAAGAAGTCCCTGATCAAAGGAGCATTACTGATGCCAAAGGCTGTAGGAATCGACCTCGGCACGACGAACTCCGTCGTCGCCGTTCTCGAGGGCGGGCAGCCCACCGTCATCCCGAACGCCGAGGGCGCCCGCACCACCCCATCGGTCGTCGCCTTCTCCAAGGGCGGCGAGGTGCTCACCGGCGAGGTCGCCAAGCGCCAGGCGATCACGAACCCCGATCGGACGATCCGGTCGATCAAACGCGAGATGGGCACCGGCCACAAGAACAACATCGACGGGAAGGATTACTCGCCGCAGGAGATCTCGGCGCGCATCCTCATGAAGCTCAAGGCCGACGCCGAGGCGTACGTGGGCGACAAGGTCACCGAGGCCGTCATCACGGTCCCGGCCTACTTCGACGACGCCCAGCGCCAGGCCACCAAGGAGGCCGGTCAGATCGCCGGCCTCGAGGTCCTGCGCATCGTTAACGAGCCCACCGCCGCCTCCCTCGCCTACGGACTGGACAAGACCGAGGGCGAACAGACGATCCTCGTGTTCGACCTCGGCGGCGGCACGTTCGACGTTTCCCTGCTCGAGCTCGGCGACGGCGTCTTCGATGTAAAGTCGACCGCCGGCGACACCCACCTCGGCGGTGACGACTGGGACCAGCGGATCATCGACCACCTGGTGAAGACGTTCAAGGACCAGAACGGCGTCGATCTGGGCAAGGACAAAATGGCTCTGCAGCGCCTCAAGGAAGCTGCGGAGAAGGCAAAGATCGAGCTGTCGTCCACTCAGGACACGACGATCAACCTGCCGTTCATCACTGCGACCGAGCAGGGTCCCCTTCACCTGGAGCTCAAGCTGACGCGCAGCGAGTTCGATCGCATGACGGAGGATCTGCTCGATCGCTGCAAGGGCCCGTTCAACCAGGCGATCCGTGACGCCGGCTTCGGCGTCTCGAAGGTCGACCACGTCATCCTCGTCGGTGGCTCCACTCGTATGCCGCAGGTCCGCGCGCTCGTCAAGGACCTAACCGGAGGCAAGGAACCCCACCAGGGCGTGAACCCCGATGAGGTCGTTGCCGTGGGCGCCGCCATCCAGGCCGGAGTCCTGAAGGGTGAAGTGAAGGACGTCCTGCTGCTCGACGTCACGCCGCTGTCGCTCGGCGTCGAGACCAAGGGCGGCATCTTCACCCGCCTCATCGACCGCAACACCACGATCCCGACCAAGCGCTCCGAGGTGTTCACCACCGCGGAAGATATGCAGCCGTCGGTCGAGATCCACGTTCTGCAGGGTGAGGCCGAGATGGCGTACCGCAACAAGTCGCTCGGCAAGTTCCAACTCACCGACATCCCAGCTGCGCCGCGCGGCATGCCGCAGATCGAGGTCAGCTTCGACATCGACGCGAACGGCATCGTCAATGTGCACGCTAAGGATCTCGGCACCGGCAAGGAGCAGTCGATGACCATCACCGGTGGAACGAAGCTCGGTGAAAACGAGATCCAGCAGATGATGAAGGACGCGGAGGCGCACGCCGAAGAGGACAAGCGTCGCCGCGAGGAGGCGGAGGCCCGCAACCAGGCCGACTCTGTCGTCTACCAGACGGAGAAGTCGCTCAAGGAGCATGGCGAGAAACTCGACGACGCCGACCGCAAGCACGTCGAGGACGCGCTACAGGAGGCAAAGGAAGCCCTCAAGGGCTCGGACGTTGATTCCATCAAGCGGGCGAGCGACAACCTGCTGACCGCGTCGCAGAAGATCGCGGAGGTGCTCTACCGTCAGAGCCAGCAGCAGACGGCAGGCGCATCGGAGGGCCAGCCGGGCAGCGGCGACGACGATGTCGTCGATGCCGAGGTGGTCGACGAGGACGGCGAGGAGCGCACCGCATGACGGAAAACCAACCTCGTCCCGCGAAGGTGCGGGTTTCGGACAAGCGCAAGCGCTATGAAGATGCTGCCGTCACCGACGAGAGCGAAGCGCGCGCCGACCATCCGTCCGGCACCGCCGAAGCGGAGGCGCGCGCCGATCACCCGTCGAACAGCCCCACTCCAAAGCCCGAACCGAAGGAGCACAACTACCTCGACGACCTGAAGCGACTGCAGGCGGAGTTCGATAACTACCGCAAGCGCATGATGCGCGAGCAGACGGAGATAGCGAGCCGCGCCGGGGCGCGCCTCGTCGAGCGGCTCCTTCCCGTCCTCGACAACTTCGAGCGCGCGATCGCACATACGGAAGACGACGGCATGGTGCTCGTGCACAAAGAACTCATGTCTGTGCTCGACTCGGAAGGACTGCACCCGATCGGTGCGCTCGGCGCGCCGTTTGATCCAAACCTGCATGAGGCAGTTGAGTCCCATGAGGATGAGGCCGTGAGCGAACCCACCGTCGTCAAGGTGTACCGGACCGGTTACGAGTTCAAAGGAAAAGTGATGCGCGCCGCCATGGTTGTGGTGGCGCGGCCCGCCGAAGCCGCACCGCAAGACTCGACAGATAGCGAAGGAAGCTAATGGCATCGCGGGACTGGCTCGAGAAAGACTTCTACAAGGTCCTCGGCGTCGACGAGAAGGCGTCGAAGGAAGAGATCAAACGCGCCTACCGCAAGCTGGCGCAGAAGTACCACCCCGACGCCAACAAGGGCGACGAGACCGCGGAGCGCCGCTTCAAGGAAATCTCCGAAGCTCACTCGATCCTGTCCAACGACGAAAAGCGCAAGGAATACGACGAGCTTCGCCGCTATGCGGGTGCCGGTGGGAGCCCATTCGGATTCCGCCCCGGCAGCGGACGAGACGGACGCGTCGACTTCGGCGATATCTTCGGCGGGGACGTCGGCGACATCTTCGGGGACATCTTCGGGTTCGGCCCACGGGAGCGGCGCGGGCAGGATCTCGAGACCGAGGCCCACCTCTCCTTCGAGGAAGCCGTGGAGGGCTCGACGTTCGAGCTCGCCAACGGCACAAGGGTCCGGGTCCCACCGGGTGTAAGCGACGGCGCACGTATCAAGGTGGCCGGCAAGGGCGGCCCGGGACCTGCCGGTAGTCCGCCGGGCGACCTGTATGTACGAGTCCGTGTTGCCGATCACCCGCTCTTCAAGCTGCTGCGGAACGGCGACATCGAGGTACCGCTCCCAATCACCATCGCCGAGGCCGCACTCGGCGCCAAGATCCAAGTCCCGACGCTCGATGGAGTCGTGACGCTCAAGGTGCCCGCCGGAACCCGTTCCGGCAAGGTCTTGCGTGTCAAGGGCAAAGGGGGAGCGCGCGCGGGTGGCACGCGCGGCGACCTTCTCGCGCGCATCGAGATCGAGGTCCCGCAGAAGCTGTCGCGCCGGGAACGTGAGCTGCTCGAGGAATTCGGTCGGGAGCACAAACATTCGCCGCGTGCGCATTTCGAACGCTACACAACGACACCAGGGTCGCGCGCCAAGGCAGCGTCGTAGGGCAGGGGAGGCACAGTGGCACGACGACGAGACGACAGCAGTCAGGCGATGTACATAATCTCGGTGGCCGCAGAACTTGCGGGCGTCCACCCTCAGACCCTGCGCGTCTACGAGCGTAAAGGTCTCCTCACCCCCCAGCGCACGCAGGGGAACACGCGCCGGTATTCGCCGCGCGACATCCAGCTGCTGCGGCGGATTCAAGAGCTGACCAACGAAGGCATCAACCTCGCCGGAGTTGTTCGCATCCTCGAGCTTGAGACCGAGATCGAGAGACTGCACGCCCGCCAGGCACGCGCCGTCCGCGAGATCGCGGAACTCGAAACCCAGCTCACGGAAGTGTTCGAAGCTCAGAACCGAACGGCATTGGTGCCGTTCAAGGACGTGCGCCGAATCCGGCGCGCCATGCGGACCGACGACATCGACGAGGCGACCCGGCCGAGGATCTTCCAGGCCCCACCCATCTCGTAACGATGCCGGAGTCTGAGCTCCTCACCGTTCCCTCGGGCGAGATCTCGCTCAGATCGGATGGCTTGGGCGACGCACCGGTCGACCTCATTCTTGCCCCTGGCGCCGGAGCCGGCATGGACCACTCGTTCATGGCGACCGTGGCAACGGCGATTGCTGCTCAAGGCTTTCGAGTGTGGCGCTTCAACTTCCTCTATCAGGAGCGTGGACGAAAGTCTCCGGACAAGAACCAGGTGCTCGAGGAAACGTACCGAGCCATCGTCGACCACGTCGGAGATCGCGGCGCCGAGACCGTCGTTGCCGGCGGAAAATCGATGGGCGGACGGATCGCCTCGCAGATAGCAGCGTCCGGCGCGCCGATCGACGGTCTCGTGTTCCACGGGTATCCGCTGCATCCGCCGGGGCGGCCCGATCGGATGCGGGACGCTCACCTACGAGACATCACGGTCCCGATGCTGTTCGTGGAGGGAACGCGCGACCCGTTCTGTCCCCTCGAGACGCTTGAGAAGGTACGTGCGGATCTGAGCGCGCCAAACGATCTCGTCGTGATCGACGGAGGAGATCATTCATTCAAGCTCCGGGCTTCGTCCGGGCGCACCACGAAAGAAGCGATCGAAACAGTCGTGCAGGCGACAGCCGACTGGATCCGGCGCCGCTACCTTTGATTCCATCCCTCAGCGCTGAACGAGCGGAGTGTGTAGCTACCCCATGGATGGCGGAGGCGGCGGGGGTTCTCCCGCCGCCGGCCGCGTTGGTCCGTACGCACCCCCCAGGCCCATCTTCTGCAAGGCCTCGATCCGCATCTCGAGCGGCGGATGCGTCTCGAACATCCGGTTGAGCCACGCTCCCTGTTTCGTTGCACCCTTCGGCCCGCGCGCAGCCTGGTGTGTCATCGGGGACTCGATCCACAGGTGGGCCGTCGCCCGGCTCGCCGTCCGAACGACGGTCTGATCCTCTTGAAGCTTCCGCAGCGCGCTGATCAGACCGTCCGGGTAACGCGTGAAGTTCACGGCGTCGGCATCGGCGAGAAACTCGCGCTGTCTGGAGATCGCGGACTGAAGAAGCTTCGCTATAAGCGGGGAAATGACGAGCAACACGATTCCCAGGATGGCGATGATTGCGCCTGGGCCACCACCGCGGTCCCGGCTACGCCCACCCGACATACCGCCCCACCACATCGCGCGCAGCATCCAGTCGGCGAGCAGGACGATCACTCCCACGAGGGTAACGGCGAGCGTCATCACCAGCGTGTCGCGGTTTTGAATGTGCGAGAGCTCGTGGGCCATCACACCTTCAAGTTCGTCGCGGTTCATCTTGGCGAGCAGTCCGGTTGTTACCGCCACCGCGGCATGCTCTGGGTTGCGTCCGGTGGCGAAGGCGTTGGGTGCTGTGTCCTCGACGATGTAGACGCGCGGCTTCGGAATCCCGGCGGCAATACTCAAGCCCTCCACGATGTTGTGAAGTTGGTTGTACCTAGTTGCCTCCGCGGGTTTGGCGCGCGACGCTGATAGAGCGATCTTGTCGGAGTTGAAATACGAGCCCCACACCATGATCAGCGCGATCACCAGCGCGATGGCCGGACCCCAAAATCCGTATCCCGTCCAGTAGCCGAAGACAGAGCCGATCACCACCACGAACACCACAAAGACGCCGATGAGCAGCCACGACTTTCGGACGTTAGATGAGATCCGTTCGTACATGACTTAATCGAGGGTAGAAGCTACGCCCCTGCGGAGCCGGCTCCACCCGTTTCCGGTGGCGGTGGAGGAGTCGAGAAGTCCACCGCGACCGGCTCTCGGGACGCCGTGTCCGGCTCGAAATAGGGCCTGTCCTTGAACCCGAACGCGCCGGCGAGGACGTTGGTCGGAAAGACCTCAATGGCGTTGTCGTACACGAGCACCTGCTCGTTAAAGAACTGGCGCGCGAAGGCAATCCGCCCCTCGGTTCCGGTCAGCTCCTCCTGTAGGGCGAGGAAGTTCTGGTTTGCCTGCAATTGTGGGTACGCCTCGGACACCGCGAACAGCTGGCGCAGCGTTTGGGTCAGGAAATTCTCGGCTTGCGCCTGATCTTCGATCCCCCGTGCGTCGACCGCCTGCTGGCGCGCCCGAGTCACCTGCTCGAAGGTCTCCCGCTCATGCGACGCGTATCCTCTGACCGTCTCGACTATGTTCGGGATGAGGTCGTAGCGCCGTTTCAGCTGCACGTCGATCTGCGACCACGCCGCGTCGATTCGGTTGCGCAGCCGAACCAGACGGTTGTACATGAGGATCACGATGATCACGAGGAGCACGATCACCCCAATGACGATC
>DASQUP010000080.1:0-13614 GCA_035641235.1 Actinomycetota bacterium | reverse complement strand
CGGCACACGGTGTTGGCCTCGCGCAGCGACAGCCCGGCGCGCCACGACAGCCACCGTCCCGGGCTCTGCGCGCCCCACTTGTGCCACAGCCCGCGGCGGTTGATCTCCGCCTGCAGCTCGACCGCCCGCCCCATGGCGACGTGCACGTGGGCCCACAGGGCCTGCATGTGGTGGTCGAGGTCGTCGTCGGACAGCTCGGTCGGATCGACCGGCGCCGCTCCCACCACCGCCTCTGACTTGACTTCTCGTGTCGCTTGATCGAACATATGTTCGATACTAATGCCCCAAACCGGGCGAGTCAAGCTTATTTCGGCGCGATTTCATCGCTGAGACCGGATCCTGCATAGGCCGACGTGCTTAGCGCGAACCCTCCACAAGCATGGTTTCACCAGGCGGCTCGGCCCGCTATCCTCGTGAGCGAGAGGAAGATGCATCCATCCGGAGCTAGCGCCAGGGCTCGCCTGAGGAGGGGGCGAGTCGACGAGGCAGGGGATCTCGGAGGAGGGGTTACGGCTCCTCCACTCGGCGGGTGACCCTCGGCCGGCCACGGTCGTAACGGTGTCGACAAACCCCGGGAGTGATCCCGGAACACAAACCGGCATCGGAGTGGCCCTCTCTTTTTTGCTGCGTGAGCGCCCGCGCGGGCGCGCCGTGCCTCGAGGCTTGGAGCGGGGTAGAGACCCCTTACCGGGCTTTCGGACATCCCGGCCGGAAAGGAGAGGTCCGCATGTGCGGGATTGTCGGTTATGTCGGCGACGGAGAGGCGTTGCCGGTCCTGCTCGACGGTATGCAGAAACTCGAGTACCGCGGGTACGACTCGGCGGGAGTCGCCGTCTTTAACGGCCAAGAAGTGGTGGTCGAGCGGAGGGCCGGGCGGATAACGGAGCTCATCGGCTCGCTTCAGGGTAGGTCCGTCGACGGCTCGCTTGGGATCGGGCACACACGGTGGGCGACTCACGGCGCGCCGACCGACGGAAATGCCCATCCCCACACGGATTGCAGTGGCCGCCTCGCGGTGGTGCACAACGGCATCATCGAGAACCACGATGTCCTTCGGACGAAACTCGAGGGCGAGGGTCATACGTTTTCCTCGGAGACAGACACCGAGGTTGTCGTGCACCTCATCGAATCGTTGATCACTCACGGCGCGCCGAGCCTGCGCGATGCCGTGCTCGAAGCGGTCGGCATGCTCGAGGGTGCGTTTGCACTTGTCTGCATCTCGGCCGACGAGCCGGACGTCATCGTTGTGGCCCGGCAGGAACCTCCGATCATCGTCGGATCCGCCGGCGGAGTGGGACTTGTCGCATCCGATATTCCGGCTCTGATCGCTTACACGCGCGATGTTGTGCCGCTCGACAACCATCAACTGGCAGAGGTGCGAGCCGGCGAAATTCGTGTTTTCGGCTTCGACGGCGCCGAAGTAACGCCCGAGGTCGTGAGGGTCGAATGGGACATGGCCGCGGCAGAGAAGGCGGGCTACGAAGACTTCATGCTCAAGGAGATCCACGAGCAGCCCGAAGCCGTCCGGAACACGATGCGGGGGCGAGTCGATCCGCAAGGGCGCATAGTGCTCGACGAAGTGCAGTGGTCGGCGGACGACCTGAAACGAATTGCGAAGGTCGTCGTCGTTGCGTGCGGCACCTCGTTTCATGCAGGCATGGCGGCCAAACATGCGATCGAACACTGGACTCGGATACCCGTGGAGCTCGACCTCGCGTCCGAGTTCCGCTATCGCGATCCGGTCCTCGATGAGACCTCGCTGGTCGTCGGAATCGCTCAGTCGGGCGAGACAGCCGACACACTTGCTGCGATCCGTTTCGCAAAGGCCATGGGCGCGCGTGTCGTTGCGGTTACGAACGTGGTCGGATCGTCTATAACCCGGGACGCCGATGCGGTTCTCTTTACCCACGCGGGGCCGGAGATAGGAGTTGCTGCAACGAAGACGTTCCTGGCGCAACTGGTCGCCCTCAATGTGCTCGCGCTATACCTCGCTCAGGAGCGCGGATCCATGACGCCCGAGAAGATGGCTGAAACCATCGAGTCGTTGTGGGCACTGCCCGATCAGATCACCGACGTCCTGCGCGTCTCAGACGACGTGCTTCGAGCGGCCAAGCGCTATGCACATGCGCGTGACTTCATATTCATAGGCCGAGGAGTGGGTAACGCGGTTGCCATGGAAGGAGCTCTCAAACTGAAAGAGATCTCCTACATTCATGCGGAGGGTTATGCCGCGGGCGAACTGAAACACGGCGCTATAGCACTCATCGAAAAGGGAGTTCCCGTCGTCGCCGTTCTCACGGGTCAGACGATGTACGAGAAAATGCTCGCCAATGTCGAAGAGGTCCGCGCGCGGGGAGCCGACACTATTCTGATCGCGCCCCACGGGGACGAGAGGGCCCGCGCCCTCGCGAACGAGTTGTTTGAAGTCCCCGCAACGAAGCCGCTCCTCACTCCGGTGCTCGACACGATCCCGTTGCAGCTTCTCGCCTATTTCGTTGCCAAGGAGCGCGGGCTCAGCCCGGATAAACCTCGTAACCTTGCGAAGAGTGTGACCGTCGAGTAACGTGCCTCGGCCAGTGATGTTTGCGAGGTTCTGCGGCGCGAAAAACAAGCCTGGCAAGGCCGCAGGGAGGGTGCGTACCAGGACGTACGTGCCCGACCGAGAACGCAGCTAGGCGCAGCTTTTTTCGCCCGCAGAACCCTACCGACATTGCTGGTCGAGGCACAGCGAGGGGGACCCATATGGGACTGATGGACAAGGTCAAGGCCGCCGCGCAGGACATCACCGCCGAGGCGAAGAAGGCGACCGCGCAGGGGAAGACGAAACTCGATCAGGCGCAAACCCGAAGAAAGATGAACGACGCCGCGGAGCAGCTCGGCTACCTGGTCTACAACGAACGGGCCAAGGGGACGCCGGCCGGCGCTGAGGCCGATCGGCTGGTCGCGGAGATCGGGCAGCTCGATGCCGACATCGAGGCGCTGGAGGCCGAGGCGCGATCGCTCTCCAGCGGTTCGGCCCCGGAGGCGCCCGGCCAGCCCGAGCCCGAATCGACCGAGACGCCCCCCGAGGAGCCGCCCGCGCCGGCGAGTTAAACGAGGCCATCTCGGAGCGTCCGGCCCTCTTGATCCAGTTGGCTGGCTCGGGCGCCCATACTTGGGCGTATGAGACCGCTGCTCTCTCCTGCGGAGATGGGGCGCGCCGATCGGGCGACGATCGACGCCGGGACCCCCGGCGAAGTGCTCATGGAGCGCGCCGGAGGCGCAGTTCTCCGGGCGGCGATCGACGTGGCCGGGGGCAGGTACGGGCGGCGCATCGCAGTTGTTTGCGGTCGGGGCAACAACGGTGGGGATGGGTTCGTGGTTGCGCGCCGGGCGCGAGGCGAAGGGATGACGGCGCACTGCCTCTTCGTCGGGGACCCGTCCGGAGTCGAAGGCGCCGCCGCCCACCACAAACGGTTGATGGAATCGTCCGGCATTGGGGTGGAACCGTTCGATCCTGGAGCGCTGGCCGGGGCCGATGTCGTCGTCGACGCGATTTTCGGCACGGGCTTCCGCGGGGTCGCCGAAGGGGCCGCTGCCGAGGCGATCGCCGCCATCAACGCGTTCGGCGCGCCGGTCGTGGCCGTCGACATCCCCTCGGGCGTCGACGGGGCGACAGGCAGGGCCCACGGTCCAGCCGTGGAGGCGTTCGTAACGGTCACGATGGCGGCCGAGAAGATCGGCACGGCGATCGGGGCCGGTGCACTCCATGCAGGAACCGTGAGGGTGGCCCACATTGGCATCTCCGTCGACAACGCTGCGGCCTGGATGGCCGAAGAGAGCGACGTAGCGCGGCGGCTGCCGGCTCGGGCTCCGGACTCCCACAAACGGAGCCTGGGAGCAGTGGCGCTCCTGGGGGGATCGGCCGGCATGAGCGGGGCAATGGTGCTGGCCGCCGCAGCAGCCGTCCGTGCGGGTGCCGGGTACGTGACTGCGGGCGTGACGGCGGCAGTGGACGCAGTGATGTCGGTCGCCATGCCCGAGGTCCTGACCCAAAGGGTTACCGATGGCGAAGTGCTTGGACCCGATGCGCTGGATGCCTTCAGAGCGGTTGTCGAGCGTGCCGGTGCTCTGGCGGTGGGCCCCGGCCTGGGGCGCGGCGAGGCGCAGGCCGCCCTCGTGAACCGCGTCCTGGACGAGATCTCGCTCCCGCTGGTGATCGATGCGGACGGTCTGAACGTTCTGGCCGGCGACACCGGCGCCCTTCAGAAAAGAGAGGCTCCAGCCGTACTCACGCCTCACCCGGCGGAACTCGCACGGCTCCTCGAGGTCTCGACCGACGACATCCAGGAGGACCGGCTCAGGAGCGTCCGGCGCGCCGCCGAGCGCTTCGGGTGCATCGTCCTGCTAAAAGGCTTCCGGACCCTCGTCGCAGATCCCGACGGGAACGTGGTCGTGAATCCGACGGGGGGGCCGGAGCTTGCGACCGCCGGCACTGGAGATGTGCTGACCGGAGCCATAGCTACCCTGCTCGCCGCCGGCGTGGAGCCCTTCGACGGTGCCTGGATGGGGGCCTACCTCCACGGGCTCGCCGGCTCGGTCGCGGCCGAACGCGGCACTCGAGGGGTCTCCGCCGGCGACGTGGCGGGGGCGCTCCCGGAAGCCTCGGCCCGCCTCACGAATTACGCTTCGGGCCATGGGTCTGACTAGAGAGGAAATCGACCGGCGCGGTCATCCCGTGTGGGCCGAGGTTGACCTCGCGGCGATTCGACACAACATCCAAACCCTGCGCGCACTCGCTCCCAGATCGGAGGTCATGGGGGTCGTGAAGGGGTACGCGTACGGACACGGGAATCCTCAGTGCGCGCAGGCGATGCTCGGCGCCGGAGCGGCGCGCCTTGGAGTGGCCCGGGTGGCGGAGGCCCTTCACCTCAAGGAGTCGGGGATCACCGCGCCGATCCATGTCTTCACGGAGCCACCTCCCAGCGCGATCGCAACCATGGTCGAGGCCGATCTAACGCCCACCGTCTACACGATGGCGTTCGCCCGCCTTCTCTCACAAACCGCAGAGGCTCAGCGGAAGACCGTCCCCGTTCACGTGAAGCTTGACACCGGTATGCACCGAGTCGGCCTGTCTCCAGACGATTCGGTGGCTGCCGTGCTGGAAATCCAATCGCTACCCGGTATTGAGATCGAGGGCATCTGGAGCCACCTCGCCGTAGCCGATATCCCCGACCATCCCTTCACGCGCAAACAAACCGATGTGTTCGTGGACCTCGTGGGAAAGATTGCGCGCGCCGGTGTGCATGTAAGGTTCCGCCACCTAGCCAACTCTGCCGCGGCGCTGGCTCTCCCCGAAACGCATTTCGACCTGATCCGGCCGGGCGTGGCGGCCTACGGCCTGTGGCCCGGCGAAGCCTTGGTTGGGAGCGCGGACCTAAAGCCGGCGATGGCGCTCAAGGCGCGCATAAACATGGTCAAGGAGGTTCCCGCCGGAGACGCACTCTCATACGGTCTCCACTACGAGCTCAAGAGCACAAGTCGCGTTGTCACCGTTCCTGCGGGTTACGCGGACGGGTACGACCGAGGTTATTCGGGACTCGCAGACGTTCTGATAAGCGGTGAGCGACATCGCGTCTCGGGGTCGGTCTGTATGGATCAGTTCATGGTCGACGTCGGCGCGGCGGACATAGATATCGGGTCCATCGCTACTCTCGTCGGGCGGGATGGCAGCGAGCAGATCACCGCAGAGGAACTCGCGGGACGCATCGGCACGATCAACTACGAGGTCACCGGCCGAATTGCATCGCGCGTTCCCCGCCTTTATCTGAACCTCGAGAGCAATGGCGAATAAGCGAGGAGTCTTCGCCCTTGCCGGAACCGCAGCGGGACTCGCAGTAGGGATTGCCGCGGAGCGCTCGCTCATTCGCCGGCGCCGGCGCAACGATCCCGAGGCGGCGCGCGACTTTGGGCACCGGCGCGGCATCCGTCGGCGCACGATCGAGCTGGACGACGGCGCGCGGATCTTCATCGAAGAGGCCGGACCGGTATCCAAGAAGGCCGCGGTCTTTGTGCATGGCTCGGCTCTTCGCACGGATGTCTGGTACTACCAGATTGAGGGCATTGACTCTCAACGGCTTGTCTTCTACGACCTGCGAGGGCACGGCGTCTCTCAACCCAAGGGAGACCGTCCATTCGCGATCGAGACGCATGCCCACGACCTTCATGCAGTTATCACGGACTCTGGTGTCGAGGAAGTCGTCGTCGTCGGGCATTCGATAGGCGGGATGATCGCGCTGCAGTACTGCCTCGATCATATGGACGACCTAGGGTCCAGCATCAAAGGTCTAGTGCTTCTCAACACCACTTATGCGCCTGCTGTTGAAACCCTCACCGGCGGCGCGGCCGTCGCTAGGTTCGAGCGCTTCACGCGCAGGCCGTTCGACTTCATCGGAACGCAGTCCGAACGGCTCGAATTGCTGCGCAGAGTCATCAAACCCTCGGATGCCATCTTCTGGGTGGTGTCGATGTCTGGATTCGGACCGGGAGCGTCTGCCCGCCAGGTAGATTTCACCTACGACATGCTGTCGGAGACTCCTGCCGACGTGATCTTCGACCTGATCAAGTCGTACCGTTATTTCGACGTTCGCGATTCCCTCGGTGATATCAACGTGCCGGCGCTCGTCGTGGGTGGTTCGCACGACAGGCTGACCGTAGGACATGCCTCCGAGTACATAGCCGCCCACCTCCCCAAGTCCGAACTCCATATGCTGGAAGGCTGTGGGCATATGTCAATGCTGGAACGGCACCGAGAGGTCAATGGCCTAATAGCGGCGTTCCTCGAGGACACGCTCGGATAGAGTTACCCGCGATTCATCGATTTCGAGATTCGAGGTTTCCATGAAAGACATCAGAGTTGAGCGAGTCGCGGACATCATCGTCGACTACTCCATGAAGATCAGCGAGGGCGACAAGGTCGCCATAAATGGTGCCTATGTCGCGGAGCCGCTGATCCTCGCTCTTTATCGGAGATGTCTCGAGCGGGGCGCCTTTCCCATGATTCGAGCCACGCTCCCGCAGGCCCCTCCCATATTCTTCAGCGTCGCCAGCGATAAACAGCTCGAATACGTCTGGGAAACGGACAAATGGTTGATGGACAATCTCGACGTGTCGATCTCCATCATCAGCGAGACCAACACTCGTCAGCTCACGCGCATTGACCCCGAGCGACAAGTAATCGCGCGCCGGGCTCGACAACCTCTAACCGAGACGTACATGCGTCGTTCCGCTGAGGGGGAATTCCGCTGGAACGTCACCCTCTTCCCAACCGATGCTCATGCGATGGAAGCGCAGATGAGCCTCGAGGAGTACGAGGACTTTTTTTACGGAGCGTGCCTCGTCGATGCGCCCGATCCTGTGGCGGAATGGAAGAAGGTCGCCGAGCGTCATGAGCGCTTGATCGAATGGATGAAGGGACGCAACGAGGTTCGCATAGAAGGCGAAGGGACTGACCTTACGCTCGAGGTGGGAGATCGCACGTTCCTAGCAGCCAACGGCGACGCGAACTTCCCCGACGGAGAGATTTTCACGGGGCCGATCGAGGACAAAACGCGCGGGACCGTGTCGTTCAGCTACCCGGCCAACTACGGCGGCCAGAGCGTCGAGGGCATCCGCTTGGACTTCGAGGAGGGCAAGATCGTCCACGCCCGAGCCGAGAAGAACGAGGAGTTTCTGATCAAGACGCTCGACACCGATCCCGGCGCCCGAGTCCTGGGCGAACTCGGCATCGGCACCAACTACGGAATCGGCTCGTTTACGGGAGAGATCCTCCTCGACGAGAAGATCGGCGGGACGGTCCACCTCGCCGTAGGCGCCTCCTATCCCGAATCGGGGGGGACCAACAACTCTGCCGTTCATTGGGACATGGTCTGTGACCTGCGAAAAGGGGGCAGGATCACGGTCGACGGAGATCTTCTAATGGAGGACGGAAAGCTCCTCGTCTGACGTGGCCCTGAGGTGGCCCGCACCACAAGTACTCGTGCGTTTTGGCGGCGAGGAAGCTGCGCCTGGCTGCGTTCTCGCTCCGTCACGTACCCTCCGGGTACGCTCCTCCGCTGCGGCCTTGCCAGCCTTGCTACTCGCTCGCCAAAACATCACTCTACTTATGGTGCGGACCGTGGCGTTATACGCTCGCTCGATGGACATTGAGGCGATTCGAGACCAAGCGCTCAAATGTACGAGGTGCCGGCTCGCCGAGGGGCGGACAAACGTCGTTTGGGCCGACGGGAACCTAGACGCCGATCTGCTCTTCATCGGCGAGGCTCCGGGCTTCCACGAGGACAAGCAGGGCCTTCCTTTCGTCGGTGCGGCCGGGCAGCTTCTCGACAAGTGCCTGAGCGAGATCGGCCTCGACCGGCGTTCGGCGGCAATCGTGAACGTCCTGAAGTGCCGGCCACCCGGCAACCGCGACCCCCAACCGGACGAGATCGAGTCGTGTAAGCCCTTCCTCGATGCCCAGCTGGATCACATGAATCCAAAGGTGATCGTCACCCTGGGCAACTTCGCCACGAAGTTCATCCTCGAGATGCCCATCGGTATCACCCGGGCTCGCGGGCACAAGTACAAAAGGCGCGGGGCCACCGTCATCCCTACGTTCCACCCGGCCGCCGCGCTGCGAGGTGGGCGGTTCGGCGGACTGAGCCCGATCGACGCAATCAGGCAGGACTTCCAGCTGGTGCGTGCTGCCCTCGACGAGGAGCCACGACCTCCCGCCGAGCCCGTCGGGGCCCAGCAGGAGGCCGAGGATCCGGCAGAGCAGCTCGGCCTGTTCTGAGGGATGCACCGGTCCCTGGCGGTAACCAGCCGTTCCCCCGAGGAAACGAGGATCCTGGGGGCGGCTATGGCTCCGATGCTGTTGCCGGGAGACGTGATCAGCCTCAGCGGCGATTTGGGCGCCGGCAAGACGGTATTCGTGCAGGGCCTGGGAGCGGCCCTCGGGGTGACGGCTCGAGTCACGAGCCCCACCTTCACGATCGTCCACGAGCACTGGGGCCGCTATCCGATCATCCATATCGACGTCTACCGCTTGAACTCTTTTCAGGAGGTCATCGACCTGGGTTTCGAGGAGCTTCTTGATCCCCACGCCATCATGATCGTGGAGTGGGGGGAGGCCGTGGCCCCGATGTTGCCCCAGCGCTACGTCGAGATAGACATCCGGAGGGCGGTGGATCCTGCCCTCGAGACGCATCGGGACATGGTCTTCCGGCCGCGCGGGGACGATTGGGTGGCCAAACTGGAGGGCATGCGGAAGACGGCCGAGACGCTCCTCGATGCCGCCTCCATGGAAGACTCCGGAGGGGAGCGGTTCTCGTACGCGCCCATGCCCATCACACGCGACCATAGGAAGATCGCAGAAGAGTAGGAAAGAGGAACAGTGCTGGTTCTGGGCATCGAGACTTCGACGCCCCAGGCGAGTGTCGCCATTGGGTCGGAGCAGGGGGTGGTCGCTAGCGCGATGGTGTCGCGCGGAGCCACCTACAACGAGTTCCTGCTGCCGGGCCTGAGGTTTTGCCTAGACGAGGCCGGACTCGACTACAGGAATGTGAGCGGGGTCTGCGTGGGTCTGGGGCCCGGTCTCTACACGGGAATGCGCGTGGGGGTCGCGACGGCGAAGGCTCTCGCGCAGGCCTTGTCGGTTCCGATAGTCGGTCTCGTCAGTCTCGACCTTGTTGCCTACGAGGTTCGTTACTCGCACAAGGCGATATGCGTCGCCCTGGATGCGCGGCGCAACGAGGTGTTCCACGCCTTCTACCGGTCTTCGCCGGGCGGAATCCAGCGTATGACCGACTACCGGGTGGAGACCCCGGAGCGCTTGGCGGTGGGCATTACCTCGCGTCCGGAGGAGGTGCTGCTCGTCGGAAACGGCGCGCTGTTGTACCGGGATATCTTCGAGGTCTGCGGCCCGGTCGTCGAGGTGGGGACCATGAGCCACGCATGGCCCGATGCCCGGGCACTCGTCGAACTAACGATTCCCAGAATGATCAGGGAAGAGTTCGATTCTCTCTACGAGTTGAAGCCGCTGTATCTGCGCAAGTCGGCGAAGCCGATCCAGTGGGAACGAATCCGAGGGAGCAGGTCGGCCTGATGGCCATAGCGCGACGGCGGGATCACGACATCCCCGCGATCGAGCTGACGAAGATGCGGAGGCGCCACCTCCGCAAAGTGCTTGCGATCGAATCACAGGTATATCCGCGGCCGTGGAGCGCGTCTCTCTTCCTCTCCGAGATGTCGCAGCGAGCGAGCAGGTCGTACCTCGTCGCCAAGCGGGGAAGCGACGTCGTCGGATACGCCGGCTTGATGTTCACGGGGATCGACGCTCACGTGACGAACATCGCCGTGGATCCGGCACTCCATGGGCGGAAGATCGGTACGCGTCTGTTGCTGAAGCTGATAACGGAAGCGATCGCGCGCGGGTGCGAATCCGTTTCGCTCGAAGTCCGCGTTACCAATACTGTTGCGCAAACGATGTACGAGAAGTTCGGCTTCTCCGTGTCCGGTGTGCGCAAGGGTTACTACATCGAGACCAACGAAGACGCTCTCATCATGGTCGTGGAGGATGTGCTCTCAACCGAATACAGACTGCGCCTGAAGTCAATTCGAGAGCAGCTCGACGAACTCGATCGAGGCGAGCGCGCTGATGAGTGACCTGTGGGTCGCGCCGGCACCTGCAGTAAAGGAGCGCCAGCTCGAGGCATGGGACGAGGACTCGCTGGTTCTCGGAATTGAAACCTCCTGCGACGAAACGTCCGCTGCAGTCGTCAAGGGGTCACGGGAGATCCTCTCGAACATCATCGTTTCCCAAACGAACCTGCACGGCGAGTTCGGGGGAATCGTGCCGGAGATCGCGGCGCGCGCCCATGTGGAAGCCTTGACGCCTGCAATCGGCGAGGCGCTGCGAGCCGCGGACGCCACCTTCTGGGACCTCGATGGCGTTGCCGCAACGCTCGGGCCGGGTCTGATCGGATCGTTGCTCGTGGGGGTTGCTGAAGGGAAATCGATCGCCGCCGTCCTTGGCATTCCCTTCATAGGCGTGAACCATCTCGAAGCACACATCCATTCGAATCTGTTGTCCGACCCGGGCGCGACCATGCCGGCGGTTGTGCTGCTGATCAGCGGCGGACACACGATGTTGATCCACGCACGCGGCCACGCCGATTACGACCTGCTCGGGAGCACTATCGACGACGCAGCGGGAGAGGCCTTCGACAAGGTGGCCCGGTTTCTGGGGCTCGGCTATCCCGGCGGGCCGGAAATCGACCGGCTCTCACTGTTGGGGGATCCCGGCTCGATCAAGTTCCCGCGGGCAATGCTCGACGAAGAGGGCTTCGATGTCTCGTACTCCGGGCTGAAGACGGCTGTAATCAACTATGTACGGGCGCAGGAGACGAAGGGGACGCCGGTCGTCGTCGAGGACGTGGCGGCGTCGTTTCAGCAGGCGGTGGTCGATGTTCAGGTTCACAAGACCCTGGCTGCCGTGCGCAAAACGGGGGTCGACCGGCTTTTCCTGTGTGGCGGCGTTGCGGCTAACTCGGGCCTGCGGTCCGGCCTTGCAACGGCGTGCATTGAGGCCGGTATCACCCTCAATGTGCCTCCCATGGAGCTTTGCACCGACAACGCCGCCATGGTGGCGGCGTGCGGAGCTGCGATGCTGCGCCGGGGAATCTCGACGAGCCTCGACGCGGCTCCGGACCCGAACCTGCCGCTGACGGTCTAGCCGCGCACGCCGCAACCTCTGTGAATAACGGACCTTTGGTGTCGTCCTGGTCACACAGATCTATCGGGAGCGGAGACCGTTATGGCCTGAGGGTCCGACGAGACCGTCCCGATAGGCAGGATCTCGTGGCCGAACGGCCAGAAGGCGGTTCCCGCGAGTTTTAGGTGCGCGATGGCAAACGGAATCCCGATGATGGTCAGCGCCGAGAAGACCGCCGAAATGAGGTGTCCCAGCGCGATCCACCACCCCGCAAGGACGAACCAGATCACGTTTCCCACGACGTGGACGGCTCCGGCACTCCGGCGCCGGACGAGCGTCCTGCCGAAGGGCCACAGGGAGAACGACGCCAGCTTGAGGGCCTGGATCCCGAACGGGATCGTGATGATCAGCACGAACATGATCAGGGCCGCGACGGCGTAGCCGAGGGCCATCCACAGGCCGCCGAACAACAGCCAGATGAGGTTCCCGATGACTCGCATAAGCCTCCTCGGCGGACCTGTAGATACAGGGCCATACATATTGTCGTTTGGTGTCCACAGGTTTGCCAGCGGCTCCCGAGGAGGGCCGGTTGACCGGCGCGCGCCGGGCGCGTTACCATTTAGCACTCTTGGAGTAGGAGTGCTAACCGACGGGTCAACTGGTTCAGGGAGGTACGCGCATGGCAACTGCCACAAAGACCAACATCAAGCCGCTTGAGGACCGCATCCTCGTGCGGCCCGAGGAGGGGGACGAGACGACCGCCTCGGGCATTGTGATCCCCGACACCGCCAAGGAGAAGCCTCAGGAGGGCACCGTACTGGCGGTTGGGCCGGGCAAGCGGTCCGACACCGGCGATCTGATCCCGATGGACGTCAAAGAGGGCGACCGGGTGGTCTACTCGAAGTACGGCGGCACCGAGATCAAGCTCGAAGGCGAAGAGCTTCTGATCCTCTCGGCCCGCGACGTCCTCGCAATTCTCGGTTAGGAACCCACCACTTTCTGTCCAGGCTACGAACACACTATGTTGCGCGCTCTCCGTCCGAATGACAGCTGCGCAACAAGTGTGTTCGCAGGGTCCGAGCCCTGCGCCTGGCGCGAGTGGGGCGGCAATCTAAGGGAGTGATTCCATGCCCAAACTACTGAAGTTCGACGACGAGGCCCGCCGAGGCCTCGAGGCGGGTGTCGACCGCCTTGCGAGCGCCGTGCGGGTGACGCTCGGCCCCAAGGGGCGCAACGTCGTGCTCGACAAGAAGTGGGGCGCGCCGACGATCACCAACGACGGCGTGACCATCGCGAAGGAGATCGAGCTGGAGGACCCGTGGGAGAACATGGGGGCGCAGCTCGTAAAGGAAGTCGCGTCCAAGACCAACGACGTCGCCGGTGACGGAACAACCACGGCCACCGTGCTCGCCCAGGCGCTGGTTCGGGCCGGTCTCCAGAGCGTCGCCGCCGGAGCCAACCCCATGGAGCTCAAGCGAGGCATCGAGAAGGCCGTCGCCGCGGCCGTCGATTCGCTCAAGGCGCAGGCGCGCGAGGTCGAGGGCCGCGAGCAGATATCGCACGTTGCCTCGATCTCGGCAAACAACGATCCCGAGATCGGCGAGATGGTCGCCGAGGCCATGGACAAGGTCGGGAAGGACGGGGTCATCACCGTCGAGGAGTCGAACACCTTCGGTCTCGAACTGGAACTCGTCGAAGGAATGCAGTTCGACAAGGGCTACATCTCGCCCTACTTCGTGACGGATCAGGAGCGCATGGAGGCGGTGCTCGAGGACCCGTTCATCCTGCTGGCGCAGCAGAAGATCTCGAACGTGCGCGACCTGCTGCCGGTGCTCGAGAAGGTCATGCAGGCGGGACGCCCGCTGCTCATCATCTCGGAGGAC
>DASQUP010000079.1:0-36458 GCA_035641235.1 Actinomycetota bacterium | reverse complement strand
CGCTCGACCAGGTCAGGCTGGACCAACCAGCAGCGATAAGGACAACGCGAATCACTGCCGTCACCAGTAGGAAGGGCACCGCGAAGCCGATGCCGAGAGCGAAGACCACGGGGCTCGTCACGACGCCAAGGGCTGCTCCACCTCGCGCTCCCCTCCAGAGTAGGACCGCGGCAATCACATCGAGCACCGATACAGTGAATAGGGTCCAGCCCAACGTGACGAACAGGTCCGACCCAAGCTCCTCGAACGGACCCGCCATGAGCCTGAATCCCAGATCGAAAGGTGCCTCGGGGAGGTATCCGTTCCGCTCATAGCTCCAGAGGATGAGCGGCGTCGTGATGCCGTTGCCCACACCGGACAAGCCGAACAAAAAGGCAGCGAGCCGGACCGATCTCCTCGGGCGGCCGGCCGACGCGTCCATCAATCGACACCCGTCGGGCCCGGCGGCTCCATGCATAGCCGGTTAAGCCTGGTGCTCTGCAGGTACCTAGACGGCCTCCGAATGCGTGGCGGGGTCACCCCGCCCAAATCTCCCGGGGCCTGGATTTCGTCCCTCACGTCTTCCGATTCCTCGCGATTCGACATGCCCGCCCTCCGGGGTTTATTCAGGAGTCCTTGTCCTTCAGGCAACCTTAATATCTGATAGAGAGCTGATGCAAGAGCAAGAACGGGATCGGGACCGCCCCAATACCGTGGCCATGTTGGGCCAGGCTTACAGCCTTCTGGGGTTTCGGATCGTCGACGGTGTCGTCGGCGCGGGCTTCCCTCAGAAACCGAAGCACTCCGCGGTATTCGCTCAGATCGACCCCGATGGGTCGCGCCTGACGGAGCTGGCGCACCGAGCAAACATCAGTCCCCAGGCGATGGGCGAGCTTGTGGACGAGTTGGAGGAGCTCGGTTACGTGGCGAGGGAGCCGGACCTCACGGACCGTCGCGCCAAGTTGATCAAGCTGACGCCCCGCGGGGTTGCGGCCATCGAAGCTGGTAAACAGACGATCGTTGGCCTCGAGGAGAAACTCGACGAGGTGCTGGGCGAGGAGGGGCACCGAACTCTGAGAGAGTTGCTGGTCAAGCTGCTCCGCGCGTCGGGGACGTAGTAGGGAGGTCGCATACGGCTGCGGAGTCAAGAGGATCTGGATGCGCTGGGTCGGCTCCGGATGGAGACGACCCAGGTGGGAACGGAAGGTCTACTCGTAGTCGCTCGTGCTGGCGACCGGGATCCACCGCTACGAGTGTGAGGACAGGAGGAGAACGAGCTATCTCAGGGTTCAACCACCATCGCCCGAACCGCACGTCTTTGGCGACCACAGTCCCCTATCGCCTTCCCGCGCTTCCCTCTGCAGCTGCACGAATAATTTGGAGTGGCGAATGTTCGGCGGAAACGTGTACGCGTGCGCATAGCCATTGGCCACCAACCGCGCGTTGACCATCTCCGCATCCATGTAGACGTAACGGAGAAGCCGGTCATAGCGATCCGTCTCCTCCACGTCCTTCACCAGTCGCACGGTGCGCTCCCCCACCAGGGCGCTCAGCGCCGACCCCGCTTCTCGCCCGAAACACTCGACCGGCCGTCGTGGATCCACCGACTCGGGGGTATCGATACCGATCAGACGGACCCGATACGTGCGGCCGACCGCCGCCTCTCCCGCTCCCGGTCCATCGGTTCGTCCAGTAATGCGAACGACCAAGGTGTCACCGTCCACAACGCGATCGATTGTGGCGGACTCGAAGCCGCCGGGCTCCTCGGGGAACGTCGCCGGCGCTTGCACGGTGAGATCGACCGACGGCCCGCACGCAATCATCAGTGAGACGGCCATTACGAAGGCGCCCGCACCGTGCAAAAACTTCATTTAAGGAAGCCTAGTAACCGGATCGTTTCCGTCTGTGGCGCGTTGCACAGGAAGTCTTAAATGCCCAGTGCTGACCCGCCGAGGCGCGCCTTGTCCCGGTACATCGAGCGATCCGCTCGATCCATCAATTGTTCGATCGACAAAGGATTTTCGGGGTCAAACGTTGTGGAGCCAATGCTCAACGACAATCGGAAGGGGCGCTCTGCTTCCTTGTTGTGTTTCTCGACGGCCTCCTGTAATCGGGCTGCCGAAACTCCTGCGTCTTCGGACGTGCCAACGAGCAGGACGCAGAACTCGTCTCCGCCGACCCGACCGATCAAGTCGGCCTCTCGGAAGGTCCCCCGCAGGACCTCCGCCGCGTCGATCAGCGCCCGATCCCCTTGGAGGTGTCCGAGCTTGTCGTTGATCTCCTTCATTCGATCGAGATCGATGAACAGCAAGGTCAGGCGGTGACCTAGACGGCGCGCCACCTTTAGCTGCGGGACGGCTGTCTCCAAGAACGCGCGGCGGTTCTTGAGACGGGTGAGTTCGTCGATAGTGGACAGCCTGACGAGCTCCTCCTGCATCCGTACTCGTTCCGCAATGTCGCGAACAAAGGCACTGAAGGTCCACCCGGACGGCATTAGGACTGCCCAGATGGTCAGCTCGACGGGCACTTGCTGCCCGTCCTTTCGGAGTGCCGATATCTCGATCCGCTGGTTGAGGATAGGCCCTCGGCCGGTGGTCAGGAACCTCTTCAGGCCCTCGTCATGGGCACGCCGGTGCTCGGGCGGGACGATCGTCTCGGAGAGGACGCGACCGATAACCTCCTCCGCCGCCCACCCGAATGACAGCTCCGCCTGCCGGTTCCACGTGATGACCCTCCCCGATTCGTCCATCTCGATGAATGCGTCGCTCGCGGTATCGAGGATCAAGCGGTTGCGGTGCTCGCTCTCGCGAAGGGCCTCCGCGGCCTGAAAGCGCTCCATGACGTGTCCCAGCTGAGTCCCTATCTGCGTGACCGTCTCGATAAGCAGCTCGTCACGCGGATGCACCTGGTAATCGAAGAATTCGAGTACAGCCGCTACCTCTCCCTGCACGAAGACCGGGAACGCGAAGGCGGCGCGTATGCCGGCCCTCTTTCCTGCGGGCTCTCGGAGACGGCCCGAAGCAGCGAATGGGTCGGGTATCCACAGTGGTGTGCGCGCGACAAATGTCTCCCCGGGCAGGCCCTTGCCGGGGGTGAAGCGAATCCCCTTCGTCGTCTCAACGAATTCGGAGAATCGCTCGGGGTCTCTGAGGTGCCAGATGCCGGTTGAGTTGAGATAACCGGGGGGACCTACACCTGCAAGTAGCACATGTCCGGCCGCCCACCCAAGGTAGTTGCAGACTTCAGTTACCGCTGTACGCAGCGCCTCCTCGACGGAGTCCGTCTCGTTTGCGCGTGTGGCGATCTGCTTGACCAGTTCGACAGTCGACGCGTACTGCGCGCGCGACTCCTGGCCCTGCTTCTGCGCGGTTATGTCGAAGACCTGAGCAAAGAAACAAGCAGGCGTGCCGTCGGAACCGAGGATCAGCGAAATGATCAGGTTCGACCAGAAGTTCGTCCCGTCGGCGCGGACCATTCGCGCTTCTGCTGAGGCGAATGACACTTCCCCATTTTTCAGTCGACGGGCGAGACCTTCTCCGTAAGTGATCTCATCGGGATGAACAAGATCCGTCCACTCCGATCCGAGGATCGCCGGGCGAGGAAGCCCGAACATCTCGCAGAGGCCGTCGTTGACGTGAAGAAAACGGCCGTCCAAGTCCGCCACAAGCATGCCCACCGGCGACTCATCGAATGCCCTGCGAACGAGCGCGTGAAAGCGGCCAGCCTGTTCTACGGCGCTGGCCGATTTATCCGGGTTGCCGCTCCGCCTGTGCCTCACTCGAACTGGTGGTCCCCACTTCGTGACGGCCCGGTTGAGCTGCTTGCTCAACTCCGCCCTGGGTTCTTCCCGTTTATCGGCCTAATCCCCCAATAACCGAAGCACAGACCAGGAGAAGCACAATAAAATCGGGCAAATTTCCACCCCGCAGGGCGCCCGGGTGGGGTCAGACCAGGAGGTCGTCCACCTCGCCCTCCTGCAGGAGAACCTGTCTCTCCCAGCAGGACTTGAGCCCGCAGTCGCATCCCAGGCCGTGCTGCTCGCGCCACGTTGTGCATTTCAGGCAGGGGCAATCGAGTGGGTGGAGCATCCAGGCGTTTACGGTCGTGTTCATCGCAGCAGTCATATGTCCTCACAGGAAATGTCGACCGGAGCCGCCTCGACTTGATTACTCCGCTATACGCAACTTCGGCGACCAATCCGGGATCGGCCTGCGCCCAACGCGGGTCGCGAGCTTCCAAGACCTGCGGGTCAAGTGGCGATTCGCTACCGTTTTCACCGGGTTACATCAAGAAACCGGAGGGCCAGGTGACGAAGGAACACATGACGGATCTGATAGCGGCCGGCCTTCTTCACGACCACGGAGAACACCGGCTGACCGTCAAGGGACGCGACTGGCTGCGCGTTCTCGAAGATGCGCTTACTCAGGAGATTGCCTCGACGGCTCAGTCCGACGAGGACTTCGTCCAGTCGACAAACGGCCTCTTTCGGTAGCTCCGACCCTTAACGACCTCGGGAAAGTTCCTGCAGCCGCGGCGTTAGTGTCGCTCCTAGAACACGGACCTACGAGGGGGCGCTGGCTATGCCGGAGGCAGTGATCGTTGCAGCATCCCGGACTCCGATAGGGAGGGCGAAGAAAGGCTCCTTGGTCGACGCCCGGCCAGATGATCTCGCTGCGTTCGCCGTGAAAGACGTGCTGGCCAAGGTCCCGGAGGTCGATCCGGGCGAGGTTGTGGACGTGATGGTGGGGTGCGGCTTTCCGGAGCAGCGACAAGGAATGAACCTCGGGAGGCGTGTTGCTTTGCTCGCCGAGCTCCCCGAGCACGTTCCGGGGACCACTGTCAATCGCTTCTGCGCCTCGTCGCTGCAAACGATCCGAATGGCTTTCCACGCAATCAAGGCCGGTGAAGGCGATGTCTTCGTGTCCGCCGGGGTCGAGTCCATCTCGCAGGTGGACGGCTACCCCAAGGACATGTCGGAACTTCACCCCAAACTGTTCGGCGACGACGCGCCTATTGCCAATGTGTACATCCCCATGGGGATGACGGCAGAAAACGTCGCCGACAAGTACGGCCTCGAGCGCGATGAGCTCGACAGGTTCGGACAGCGATCACAAGAGCGCGCCGTAGCCGCGCAGCAGAACGGGTTCTTCGCCCGCGAGATATCACCGTATCCGCTCGAGGACGGCACCATCGTGGAGGCGGACGATGGCCCTCGCCCTAGCTCGAGCCTGGAAAAACTCGCAGAGCTGCAGCCGGTATTCAAGCCAGACGGTGTAGTGACCGCCGGCAACTCCTGCCCCTTAAACGACGGGGCCGCGGCGGTACTCGTGATGAGCGACGAGCGTGCCGGGCAGCTCGGCATTACTCCAATAGCTCGCATAATCGCATCGTCCGTATCCGCGCTTGCACCGGAGATCATGGGGCTCGGCCCCATCGAAGCTGTTAGGAAGGTCCTCAAGCATGCTGGGATGTCACTCAGTGACATCGATGTCGTTGAGATCAACGAAGCTTTCGCTGCGCAAGTCGTGCCGGTTTGCCGCGAGCTCGGCCTCGATCCCTTCGGCGATGTGGTGAACCCCAACGGCGGCGCCATCGCACTGGGACATCCTTACGGCATGACGGGGGCCCGCATTATGTGCACGCTTCTGAACGACCTCACGACGATGGATTGCACAATGGGACTCGAGACGATGTGCGTCGGAGGCGGGCAGGGAATGGCGATGATCATCGAACGGATGAGCTAAATCGCCAAGAGTGTTTGGTCCCAGCTGAGTTCGGGGGGTATCCAGGCAGTCCAACCTCGTCGACGGTTGGGAAGCGGTTTACGATCAAGCGGACCGACCAACCGGGCAGTGAGCTGTTAGGGGGTCACATTGGCTGAGATCGTCCTGGACAAAGTCACGAAGCGATATGGAGACACCCTTGCGATCGAGGACTTCGACCTCGGGATCGAGGACGGGGAGTTCATGGTCCTGGTGGGTCCATCGGGATGCGGCAAGACCACTGCCTTGCGCATGATCGCAGGTCTCGAGGAGATCAGCGATGGTGAAATCCGGATCGGGGACAAAGTCGTCAACGACGTTCCCCCCAAGGACCGCGACATCGCCATGGTCTTCCAGAACTACGCTCTCTACCCCCACATGACCGTCTACGACAACATGGCGTTCGGTCTCAAGCTAGCAAAGGTCGAAGGGAAAGACATCGACAAACGAGTCAAGGATGCGGCGCACATCCTTGGTCTCGATGAGTTCCTCAAGCGCAAACCGCGAGCCCTGTCGGGAGGGCAGAGGCAGCGAGTGGCAATGGGCCGGGCAATCGTGCGGAATCCCCAGGCATTCCTCATGGACGAACCCCTTTCGAACCTCGACGCAAAGCTCCGAGTCCAGATGAGGTCGGAGATCGCAAGAATTCAGAGTGACCTCGAGGTAACCACCGTGTACGTCACACATGATCAAGTCGAGGCCATGACGATGGGCGATCGAGTGACTGTGATCAAGAAGGGGATGCTGCAGCAGGTTGGAACACCGTCCGAGTTGTTCGACGCCCCAAAGAACCTCTTCGTGGCGGGCTTCATCGGAAGTCCATCGATGAACTTCTTCGCTTCCCAACTCGAGGAAAGCGACGGCAAGCTGCAAATCACCATGGGTGATCAGAGGATCGCCGTGTCGAAGGATGTGCTCGAGCACCGTCCCGCGCTCAAGGGTCAAGCGGGTAAGGAGGTAATTATCGGAGTCCGACCCCAGGACTTCGAGGACGCCGACTTCAAGAGTGATGCTCCTGCCGACTCCCGCATCAAGGTGAAGATCGACCTCGTGGAAGCGATCGGCACGGAGACCCTCGTTCACTTCGAGGTCGATGCCCCAATCGTCGTGACCGACGACATGAAAGAGCTGGCCGAAGACACCGGTGCCGGGGAGGCGGAGCGCCTCGAGGAAAGGGCCGCCGAGGGACGCAACGAGTTCGTTGCGCAGCTCGACCCTAAGACGAAGGTGTCCCAGGGTTCTGAGGCCGAGCTCTTCGTCGACACCACACGGCTGCATTTCTTCGACACAGAGACCAGCCAAGGGATCTACGGCAACTGAGAGTCATCAGTTTCGGGGAAGTCGTCGTCGACGAGTTCCCCAGCGAGCGTGTCGTGGCGGGCTCGCCACTGCACGTTGCCGTACATCTAGCGACTGCCGGATGGCACGCATACCTGCTCACGAGCGTCGGCGCCGACGATGATGGCGCGTCGGCGCGCCGAGTGCTCGAGGAGCGATCCGTGGACACTTCCCTCGTTCAAACTCACCCGACGCTCCCGACCGGGACCGTGTCCGTCGACATGTCCGGCACCCAGCACGGCTTTACGATTCACGGCCCGGCGGCGTGGGACGAGATCGAGATCGTGGACGATCTCCCAAAGCACGACGTGTTCTGCTGCGCCACGCTCGCCGGTCGATCCAAGGTAACGCGCGCAACGCTCTTCGACGTGCTTGCGCGCTCGGCCGAATTCAAAGCCATCGACGTGAACCTACGGCCGCCCGAGCCGTTCGGAGCAGCGCTGGACGGTGGGCTCCGGCACGCCACTGTGGCAAAGATGGGGGGCGATGAACTCCCCCTTGTGGCAGCCGAGTTCGACGTGGAGCCTCGGCCGCAGGCGCTCCTTGAAGCGTTCCCCAACATCGCATGGCTCGCGGTGAGCAAGGGAGTGGACGGCGCCGAGCTGTATGCGCGCTCGGGTGACTTCTGGCGCGCCGAGGCGCCGCGGGTGCCGGTGGTCGACACGGTTGGCGCCGGCGACGCGTTCTTTGCCGGCCTCGTTGACGCGCTGTACCGGGGCCTCGACGGCCGGCAGGCCCTGGCCGCCGCCCAGGAGAGGGCGGCACTGACGATAGGCCGCCGAGGAGGATTGCCTCCCCCGTAACGTTCTTTTCTTCTGTGACCGTCTGGGAGACGCATAGAGAAGAAAAGAACGGGATGCGCGCTAGCCCTGCGCCAGGATCACTCCTTCCCACGGCGCCAGGGACAACTCGCCGACCGAGCCGCGCGAGCGCGCCGGATCCGTGGACAGGAGCACCGTCCCCGACTCATCAGCGCGCGCGGCTTCGTCGGAGAAGTTCAGCGCGACCGTAGTGCTCCCCCGCCGGAACACCCACGTGTTCTCGGGCGACTCCACCGACTCGTATCCGGCGCGCCGGAGGTCGTCCGACTCAAGGCGCAGCGCTATCAGCTCCCTGCACAGAGAAAGCATCGAGCTGGACTTATCCTTCTGATCCTCCACATTGCAAGCGCCGTAGTCCCCATAACGGAGCCACGGCTCGACTCCCGGCGGCGAGAATCCCGCACCATCCTCTGCGCTCCAGTGCATCGGCGTCCGGCACGAGTCTCGTCCGCGATCCTCGGGCCAGAACCGTTGCCCAACTGGATCCCTGAGCTCCTCACGAGGAATCTTCGTGTCCGTCATTCCTATTTCGTCGCCGTAGTAGAGAACCGGAGTCCCTCGAAGGGTCATCAGAACCACCAACGCAAGCCGGGTCTTGTCCGACTCGCCGTCACACCACCGGGTGGGGAACCGAAGTACGTCGTGATTTGATCCGGTCCAGACCGGCCATGCGAGCGGAGGCAGCAGCGACTCGGTGAGTTCTACGACCTCCTTGAGCTGTTTTGCCTCGAAGGACGAGAAGACGAACGGAAAGTTGAACGCCATGTTGAGCTCGTCACCCGTGCCGTAGTACGCGGCCACTCGAGCCAGATCGAGGAGAAAGGTCTCACCGAGGAGAATCCGCGGTTGGTCGTACGAATCCGCCAACTTCCTCCACTTTCTGATGATGTCGTGGACCTCGGGCTGATCCATGTTGAACGTATGCTGCTGGCCCAGCCGTTGAATGCGGGGATCGTCCTCGGGCGTCGCAGGAAGGTTGTCGCGCAACTCGCGGTCCTTGACCACCGCGTGCGCCACGTCGATACGAAACCCCGCAACACCCCGGTCGAACCAAAAGCGCAGAACATCCTCCATCGCGTTTCTAACGTCCTCGTTCCACCAGTTGAGATCCGCCTGTGTGTCGAGGAAGTTGTGCAGGTAGTACTGACTCGTTGGGTCGTCGTACTCCCACGCAGATCCCCCGAATACACTGCGCCAGTTGTTGGGAGGAGAGCCGTCCGGCTTGGGGTCCGCCCACACGTACCAATCGCGATGAGCCGAATCCTTAGCAGAGCGGGAGTCCATGAACCACTCATGCTGGTCACTCGTGTGGTTCGGAACGAAATCGAGCAGGATATGGATGCCGCGTTCGCCCGCCCGATCGATCAGCTCTTCGAGGTCCTCCATAGTCCCGAGTTCCGGGTGAACGGACGTGTAGTCGGAGACGTCGTACCCCCAATCGGTGTTTGGCGATTCCATCGTCGGGTTGAGCCACACGCCCGTAACACCGAGCCAAGCGAGGTAGTCGAGCTTGGAGATGATCCCACGCAAATCCCCTATCCCGTCGCCGTTCGAGTCGACGTAGGAGCGCGGATAGATCTGATACAGGACTCCTTCCGTCCACCAGCGCGTGGCATCAGAACTCATCTTTTCCTCCGGTTCCATACGCGATTTCCTGACAGACGATATCCCCGTATTCAGGGAGGACCTATCAATGAATCCAATAGGATCGACACATGACGCGAATCCTCGCGGTCTCCGACGAAGTTAGCAATCTCGCCTATCACGGTGGATTTGCCGACCTCAAGCCTGACTTGATTGTCGCCTGCGGGGATCTGCCGTTCGACTATCTCGAGTATCTCGTGACCACCATTTCGAAGCCTCTCGTCTATGTGCCCGGTAACCACGACCCCGACCTGACACCCAAGAGGCAAGCCTCCACCACGATCAACTTCCTTGCATACTCCGAACTCGATAACCCCGGAGCAGAGGGCTGCACGAATATCGATGGGCGCATCGTGGACGTCGCGGGCCTTCGAGTTGGCGGACTGGGTGGATCGCATCGCTACAGGAAGGGTCCGAATCAGTACACGCAGAAAGAGATGGCGAGACGCTGCAGAAGACTGCTGTTGCGTAGCAGACTCCGCAGGCGCCGCAGTCGACTCGTTGACCTGCTCATTACACATTCACCGCCACGTGGGATTGGCGATGACGATGACCCCTGCCACCAGGGCTTCGAGTCCTTTCACCATATGGTCAAGGCTGCTTCCCCCAAGTACCTCGTTCACGGACACATTCATCCATACGGTCTGAACCCGGCCGATAGGCAGATCGATGGAACAACGGTAGTGAACGCAGTCGGCTATCGGCTGTTGGAGATCGATTCATGAGAAGACAAGGGATGAGGCGGAGTAGCGCGGGCGCCACCGAGACGGCCAAGAAGAAGGTCACGTCGTAGCAGCTGCGGCGCTGTCTCGCTATTCCCCAAGGTGTGACATGCTGCTCGCCGGGTTGGGGGTTGCATGATGGAAATCCGAGGAGGTTGGGCGCGCGGTCGGCTTCGGCCTCCTGTTTGTGGCGGCGGTCGTGGCAGTCACTCAGTCCGGGCTCTGATACCAGCCCGGAACCGGCTTTCATGCGAAGTATGGCGGGATCCGTTCGGGGTCGATCTCGTAGCGCTTGATCGCATCGGTGACGGCCTCCGGCTTGACGTCACCGAACTCCGCGAGCGCCGCCAGTGTCCCCACGACGATGTGATCAGCATCGATCTCGAAGTGCCGTCGTAGTGCCTCTCGCGTGTCGGATCGTCCGAAGCCGTCCGTGCCCAACGGTACGAAGGGAGCGGGAACCCAGCGTGCTACCTGGTCGGGGACGGCCTTTATCGAATCACTCACCGCGATAACCGGTCCTTCTGCCTGCTCGAGAGACTGGCCGATGAAAGGCTGGCGCCGGGCCTCCTCTGGATGGAGCCGGTTCCATCGCTCGGTCTCGAGCCCGTCTACGCGCAGTTGCTGGTACGAAGTAGCGCTCCACACGTCCGCCGATACGTCGTGGTGCTCGGCGAGCTGCTCTTGAGCCTTGAGCGCTTCCGGCATCAGGACGCCGGAACCAAAGATCTGGGCCTTGTGCTTGCGGTCGTTCGGCGCCTTGCGGAATAGATACAGGCCCTTAACGATCCCCTCCGCTGCACCCTCCGGCATCGCAGGCTGCGCGTACGGCTCGTTGTACAGCGAGAGGTAGTAGAAGATGTCTTCGCCGTCTTCGAACATCCTCTTGATCCCTTCGCGCACGATTGTGGCCACCTCGAATGCAAACGCGGGGTCATATGCCAGGCACGCGGGATTCGTCGACGCCAGCAGGAGCGAATGGCCGTCCTGGTGCTGGAGACCCTCTCCGCTCAGCGTTGTGCGGCCGTAGGTGGCCCCGAGCAGGAATCCTCGTCCGCGCTGGTCACCAAACGACCAGATGAAGTCACCGACCCGCTGGAACCCGAACATCGAATAGAAGATAAAAAACGGAATCATCGGTTCGCCGTGAGTGGCGTAAGACGTGCCGGCCGCGGTGAACGACCCCATGGAGCCGGCTTCCGTGATCCCCTCCTCGAGGATCTGGCCGTTCTGCGCCTCCCGATAAGCGAGCAGGTGTTTGGCGTCTACCGGTTCGTACAGCTGTCCCCTGGCCGCGTAGATCTTGAAGTCCGGGAACAGCGACTCCATTCCGAACGTGCGGGCCTCGTCGGGGATGATCGGTACGATCCGATTGCCGATCTTCTTGTCGCGCAGGAGCTTGCGCAACAGCCGGACCATCGCCATCGTCGTCGCTACCTTTTGGTCCGTCCCGCCGGAGAACTCCTCGTAGAGATCCGGTTTGGGCAACTCCACGGCTTTGGGACTGACCCGGCGTTCCGGGAGCGAGCCTCCGAGTGCGTGGCGGCGCGCCAGCATGTACTGGACCTCGTCGCTATCTCGACCCGGGTGGTAGAGCGGCGGCACGCCCTCCCGGATGTCCTTGTCCGAGATCGGCAACTCGAGCCGGTCGCGGAAGACCTTGAGCTCGTCGTCCGAGAGTTTCTTCGCCTGGTGGGTAACGTTGCGACCCTCAACCGCACCGCCCAGAGTCCATCCCTTTACGGTCTTGGCAAGAATCACAACCGGCGCATCCTTTACCTCGGTTGCCATCTTGTAGGCCGCGAAGAGCTTTCGGTAATCGTGGCCACCGCGACGAAGTTTGGTGATGTCGTCGTCCGACAGGTGCTCGACGAGCTTCTTCAGACGCGGGTCCGGACCAAAGAAATCATCACGGATGTATTCGCCACTTTCCACGACATACTTTTGGAACTGACCGTCGGGGGTCGTGTTCATCTTGTTGACCAGAACTCCATCTGCGTCTCGGGCAAGGAGCTCGTCCCACTCACGCCCCCAAACCACCTTCATCACGTACCACCCGGCGCCGCGGAAGATGGACTCCAGCTCCTGAATGATCTTTCCGTTGCCGCGCACCGGCCCATCGAGGCGCTGCAGGTTGCAGTTAACGACGAAGATAAGGTTGTCCAGACCCTCCCGCGCCGCGAGGGACAGCGCCGCCATAGACTCCGGCTCATCCATTTCGCCATCGCCCACGAATGCCCACACCCGCTGGCGTGACGTGTCCTTGATCCCCCGGTGCTGCATATAACGATTGAAGCGCGCCTGGTAGATGGCGTTCAGGGGGCTCAATCCCATAGAAACGGTTGGAAACTCCCAGAACTCCGGCATCAGGCGGGGGTGCGGATAGGAGGAGAGACCGTGGCCCGTCGACTCCATGCGGAAGTTCTCGAGCTGCTCGTCGGTCAGACGCCCCTCGAGAAACGCCCGCGCGTATATGCCCGGAGCAGCATGCCCCTGGAAGAACACCTGATCGCCGCCGCCGGTGGCGCCTTTTCCCCGGAAGAAGTGGTTGAACCCGACCTCGTAGAGCGACGCCGCGGACGCGTAGGTCGAGAGGTGTCCGCCGATTCCGTCCGCTTTCTTGTTCGCCCTGCTGACCATCGCCAGGGCGTTCCAGCGGATGATTCTCCGGATCCGGCGCTCGATCACCTCGTCGCCGGGGAAATAGGGCTCCTGCTCCGGCGGAATCGTGTTGATGTAGTGACTCGACACCATTGGGGGAACGCCCACCTGGCGCGACCGAGCGTGATGGAGGAGCCGGTTCATAAGGAAGCGGGCGCGCTCCGGCGAATGGTCGATGACCTGGTCCAACGACTCAATCCATTCCCCGGTTTCGGTGGGGTCGACGTCGGGCAGTTGGTCTGAAAACGGGTCGTACATGATTAACCCCCGCTGTAGGGATTTGGGCTCAATCGCTCGTAAGAACCAGAGTAAAGGACAACCGGGAAAAGCAGCTACCGGCCGCTTACGGCGTGCGGGGCCAGCCAAATGGCCCGCCGGGAGACCCCGTCCTTACGAAACGTTCACAGGGGGACAACATCGATGAAACAAACAGGGGTCAGACTGTGTTGGAAGTCGGAGGCAGAGACGCACAAGTCGCCCGAGTTGGACGGAGGTGGCGCCGTGACAGGGGCGCTATCGGCAGTGTCATCGATATTCGCATCCACGGCCACATTGCTCGTGTCGTTCGGCCGGCAGGTCGACGCAACCCTTTCGGCAGGATCGGTTGCCAACGCTCGCTCTTCGCTTACCGAGCGCAAACGCACCATCCGGCTCCTCCGCGCCGTCGACCGGACCTTCCAAAGCGTGGAGTTCGATCGCTCCGCCTGATCTCCGGCGCGCCGCCAACGACCCTTCTTCCTCTCGGCCCTTGCCGCATCGGGCGCCGCAAGGAAAGCGCCGAACCGCCTGAGGCTTCCCCGCCACGACCGCAGCCGTACATCAGGCGGCCTTCCCCCCGTGCGGCGCGCCGGAGCCTCTTCCTGTAGGTGCGAGCTACCCCGTGAACTCACCTTCGCTCGGTGCGGCTGCGTCTGCATGGTCCCTCGTCCGGCCGCCCGAGGAGCGGCCGCGCGCAAGTCGCAAAATGATCGCCCCCACGGCTGCGGCGACAGCGGATGCGGCAAGGATTCCGATCTTCGCCTCGTCGACGAGGTCCATCTCTGTGAAGGCGAGGCCGGCAATGAAAAGCGAAACGGTGAATCCGATGCCGGCGATCCCCGCCACGGCCGCGAGTTGCCCCCACGTTGCTCCCTGGGGAAGCGTTCCGATGCCGAACCGGACGGCGATCCACGAAAAGCCGGTGATGCCGACGAGCTTTCCCACCACCAGGCCCAGCACGATCCCCACGGTTATCGGCGAACTCACCGCATCACCAAGGGTCCCCACGTCCATCTCCACGCCGGCATTGGCGAGCGCAAAGATCGGGATAATGAGGAAGCTCGAATAAGGGTGCAAAACATGTTCGATGCGCTCCGCAACCGAAACGACCTCTTGCGCCTGGATCATCGTGCGGCGGACCGCGCCGGGGCTTGGGTCGGAGATGAGGTGACCCGCTTCACGGATTGCGTCGGCGGCCCCGGCCGCGTCGTACGGCCGAGCGGGCGTCAGCAGCCCCAAGGCAACACCGGCAATCGTTGCATGCACACCCGACTCGAGCGTGGCGAACCATGCCGCGGCACCGACCATGGCATAGATCGGCGTCCACCACACCCGGAAGCGCTTCATCAGCACGATGACGGCGATGAACCCAACCGCGGCGGCGAGCCACCAGAACTGAAGCCCGCTCGAATAGAAGAGGGCGATGACAAGGATGGCCCCGATGTCATCGACGATCGCGAGGCTCAAGAGAAATATCTTGAGGCTGGTTGGAGCTCTGCTCCCGAAAAGTGTGAGCACCCCAACTGCGAAAGCGATGTCCGTGGCCATCGGGATTCCCCAGCCCGAGCTACCGTCTCCTCCTAGATTCAGCGAGATGTAGATCAGCGCCGGTACGACCATTCCTCCAAGCGCGGCCACCGCAGGGAGAGCGGCCTTCCGCCACTCGTTCAACTCGCCAGCGACCAACTCGCGTTTGATTTCCAACCCGACCACAAAGAAGAAGATGGTCATCAATCCATCGTTGACCCAGTGGAGCAGGTCCTCCGAGACCTCGAACGTTCCGATGGTGAGCGAGATCTCCGTATGCCAGAAGGATTCATAGGAGCCGGACCAGGGTGAGTTGGCCCAGATGAGGGCGATGCCTGCCGCGCCTAGCAGGACTATCCCGCCGGCGGACTCTGTGTCGAGGAAGGTTCGAATAGGACGCGCGATCAGCCGGGGGATCGGGCGCTCGCTTGAAATCCACGAGCGGCGCAATGGCGTTCGGCCGAGCATCAAGTCCTCCTGGTCGCGGTAGCCGTCTAGGGTACTTTCGAAGGAGCCGTACCCCGGCTTCTGCCGGCATGGTTCGAACATAGAGCCGCCGGTGAAAGCCCCTTTCCCACCGCGCCGATGCTGGGTCACCCCAAAGGCACAACGTTGATCGAGAGAAGCATGGCAGGAGCCGGGTGCCCGCCGACTACGGGGCCGCTGCTGCCTCGATGAATTCGCGGCCCTCCTTGCAGAATCGCAGGAAGTCGCAATAGTGGCACACCGATCCCGGAGTTGGATCGAGCTTCCGCCCTTCCACACGTTCGAACATTTGTGCAAGAGCGGCCTCGTCGGTCGTCAACTCCGTCGCCTCGATCGTCTCGGCGCGCCCCGTTGCAAGGTAGAAGTAAGTCACCCTCAGCCTGGATGGCTCCATGCCCCAGATCTTCTGCGCCGCCAGCGCGTAGACGGCCAGCTGCAGCCGGGCGGTGTCGTCGCTCGCATCGGGCTCCCGCCCAGTCTTGTAGTCGACGATCTCCCACGACCCGTCGTCGTGCTCAAAAATCGCATCGATCCGGCCCCTTACCAGGTAGCCACCCTCGAGTGCTATTACGAATGGCTGCTCGACGGACCGCGGCCTCATCTCTGCGAAGCGGCTCTCTTTAAAGGAGCGCTTCAGATCCGCGTCCGTGGGACCGGCCGGGCCGGCGCCCTCGGCGCGCTCGGCGAGCTCCTCCGGCGAGAGATCGGGCGGATCCTCCGGATCACCAAGGCGCTGCTGGCCCATCGACTCGATCTCGATCCATCGATGGATCTCGTGGCCTCGGCGGGCGTTGGAGCTGGGGCGGCGCGGCAGGGGTCTGACGACGGTCCAGTAGAACTGCTTCGGACACCGGGCGAGCTGGACCAGCGAGGACACCGAGAGGCTCGTCAGCCGCTCGTCCACCGCCTGCACGGCCGGGGGCGCGGTCACGATCTGGAGCTGCTGGGCTACAGGTTCGCGCTCGCGATCCAGTTCAGCCCTGTCGATTCCCTTGGCGTCAATGACTTCGTCCACCGCTGCCTCGTCCTCCCGCACGCGCTCTACGATGGTGCGAGCACCGTCTGCGAACAGATCATCCGCGCGCAAGTCACTTGTCCCCGGCCATCTCTGGGCCCGAAGTGCAAGCTCACCTCGCAGCGGATTCTCCTCCGGACACTCTGCATAGGTGCCGACACTCACACTGGGTAGCGGATCGCGCGCCTCACGATCCTCAGACGCCGGCCACCCCGCGAGCTCCTCGAAGAACGGCCCCGGCCCATTGGGTGTCTTGCGTTCCCGCTCGGACGTGTACCAGTGCGCGGCGGTTACGTGCAGGCGCTTGCGCGCTCGGGTGAGGGCAACGTAGGCCAGCCTGCGCTCATCCTCCATGGCACGGTCCTTCAACGCCTCGTGGAAGTCCTTCAGGGGAACGCCGATGTCGAACTCGGGCAGCTCATCGCGATCGTCGCGAACCGCAAACGGAAGCTCTGAGCTCGATTGGAGCGGATTGTCGGTCACCTTCGCGTCCGGAAAGATGTCTTTGGCCGCGCCCGGAACGAACACGACGTCGAATTCGAGGCCCTTCGCCTGATGCACGGTCATGAGCTTCACGGAATCGTCGAGCTGAGGCTGGGCGGCCTCCAAGTCCTCCACCGACTCCGCAGCCTCGAGATACTCGAGGAAGGCCGGAATCGACGCTTCCCCTTCGAGCGGCGCAAACGCATCTGCACGATCGACGAACGAGCCCAGATTGGCGAGCGCAGCCGCAGCGGTTGGTGTCCCGGTAGCAAGCAACTCGTCCTCGATGCCGGTTTCGGTCAGAACCTGTTCGATCGCTTCCACGAGAGTCGCTCCCCTCGCCGCAGCACGCAGGGCTTCGAGCTCCTTGTTCAGACGCGTCAGTCGTACCTTGGCTGCGTCCGAGAGGCTCTCGATCTCCTCCAGATGCTCCAATGCTTCGGAGAGCGAAAATCGTTCCTCGCCAGGATCGACTTCTTCGTCGGAGGCCTCACGCTCCGTGAGAGCGTGCCGAAACTCGTGTGTGCGCTCGGCCGCCCAGCGCGCCAGTACCGCCATGTCGCGAAAGTGGGTGCGCCATCGAGGACCCATCGCTATTCGAGCGAACGAGATGTTGTCGGCGGGGTTGGCAACCAATCGAAGGTAAGCGAGAAGATCGATCACTTCCGGCACAGTAAGAAGGCCTCCCAGGCCGACGACTTCTACCGGAACGCCCTCGCGGCGGAGGGCCTCGTGAATTCGACCGAACAACCGTCGCTTTCGGCACAGGATCGCAACTTCTGCGAACGGTACGTTCGATCCGTTCCCTTCGACCGTCAGGGCCTTGATCTCACGCGCGATCAATGCGGCCTCGTCCGCATCGGATTCGAGCAGATCACAACGCACATCGCCATCGCCGGTGGGCGGGTGGTGCTCCAGCACCTTCTCGCCACCCCGCCTGTCGGAGGGAACGACACCGATCAGCGCATCGGCAGCCTCGAGTATCCGCCGGCCCGAACGGAAGGACCGTTGTAGCGCGAGCCGCGCGGCCCCATCGGTTCCCCCCCTGAAATGGTTCTGGAAGCGAAGAATGTTGTAGAGGGTCGCGCCCCGCCATGCGTAGATCGCCTGGTCGGGATCACCCACGACGGTGATCGCAGAACCCTCTGGATAGATCGCGCGCATCATCTCTCGCTGTGCGATGTTTGTGTCCTGGTACTCGTCCAGTAGCACCACCGGCCACCGAGTGCGCAACGCCTCGGCCACCTCGAGTCGCTCCGTGACCACGCGGTAAGCGAATCTGATCTGATCGCCGTAGTCGATACGGGCAAGCTCTCGTTTCTTGTCGACGTAGGCCTCGACCACGCGGGCGATCTCGGGACGATCGTTCATCGTCCTTTTGAGTTTGACGGGGATCTTTTTGTCCATCTCGAGATAGCGCCGTTCGAGCGCACGATCGGCGGCTATGACCTGTGCCGGATCGACGAGGTGGTTGGAACACGCTTCCGCCAGCGCGCGCACCTTTGCGACCAAGGATGGCAAATGAGTAACCCTCAATCGCTCGAACGTTATCTCTTCAAAGAGGCGCGCAACGAGCATAAAGGCCTGCGCCTCGGACATCAGCGCCACCTCGGGCTCGATACCTATCTTCGGGCCGTAGTCGCGCAGGATGCGATCGGCAAACCCGTGGTAGGTGAAGACGGCGACTTCTTCGCCTGGATGTGCATCAACGTGTTCGGTGGCGCGCCGGATTCTTTCGTCGAGTTCCTGAGCCGCTTTGTTCGTGAACGTCAGGCCGAGGATCTGGCTCGGGCGCGCCGCGCCGGAGACGACGATGTTCGCCAACCGGGCGGCCATCACGGCCGTCTTCCCGGACCCCGCGCCGGCTATGACGGACACCGGTCCCAATGGATGCTCGATGGCCCGCCACTGCTCGTCGGTGGGCTCGTAGCCGCCGAGCGCTGCAGTGACCGCAGGGTGGTGCTTCACCGGAGCAACATCTCCTCTCCCTGAGGCCACATCGGACACAGCGGCTTGAACTTGCAGAACCGGCACTCCGCCTCGGGACTGGGGGCGAAGCTCTCGGACTCGATCCCCTGGAGCAACTCGACGATTCTGTTCTCCGTCACGTCGACCCACGGTGTCCCGTCGTCGGACTTCTTCGGCATCTGGGTGGCGCGGCGGATCTGGTTCCCTCTTGCGTGTCGCAGGTACAACAGTTCCGCCGTCTTCGCCTCACCGAGTGACTGTAGGTTGTCGGCGCGGGCGCAGGCGAGGAAGTACGTGGCGAGCTGGAGATCCTCCTTGGCCTCCTCGTCGAACTTGTAGCTGTTCGAGGTCTTGTAGTCGATTAGCCGGATGCCGTCTCGTCCGCACTCATCGATCCGGTCGATCTTTCCGCGCACCGTCCATCCAATGATGTCGAAGGCGAATTCTTCTTCGGTTGTGATCGTCTTGTGTCCGTTGTTGGCCTCGAGTTCGATGTAGCGCTTGATGATCTCTCGGCAGTCGCGCTTCAGGAAGTCGGAGATCGCTCCCGGCGGGTACGCATCCTCCCGCCAGAGACGCTGCGCCTCCTCCCAGAGCGCGTCGAAGGTTCTAGGGAGCTCACCGTTTTCGGCCTTCTCGAGGACGCGGTGCATCAGGGAGCCGTAAGCCATGTGGTAGCTCGTCTCTGGGTCGAGACCGAGCACCTGCTTCAGCAGGTACTGGAGCGGACAGTTCTCGTAGTCCGAGAAGCGCGTGTACGACGTCCTTTTCTTCTCTCCGACAACGGGCGTATCGTTCTGCGTCCAGTCGCGGCCCCACCACCACCGATTAGTATCGAGGTCCGGAAGGTTTACTAGACCCCATGCAGCCGCCAGGCGCGCTGCCGGAGTTTTTTCCTTGTGGCACAACGTCTTGCGCCACGCCACCTCCGCTTCGCGCTCCGTCAGCAGCAGCTCGGGAACCAGGGCATTCGCATCGGGAATCGAAAAACCGAATTGCTCGAGGAACCGTGACGGCTCGGCGCGCGTGCGATCGGAACCGCCGGCTCGAAGACCGGACAGCACAATGCGAGGAGCTCGCGAGGTTGCCAGACGGAAAAGGCGTTCCTCCTCGGCCAGTGCATCGCGGTGTCGATCGGCATGGTCGCGCGAGCCTCCGAGGAGGTCGATCTCGAGCAGCACGCCACGGCGGGACGGATCCGGCCACAGACCTTCGACGCACCCGGCGACCACAGCGAACTCGAACTCGGTTGACTTCGCCCCGTGCGCCGTAGTGACCGTGACCGCGTCCGAGGGCTCGACGAGGCGCACGGATTCGGGCGTGAACTCAGCCGACACCAGGGTGTCGATGAAGTCTGCGATGCGCGCGCCGGACCCGTGCCGGTCCGAGAAACGACCGAGTGCATCGGCCAGCGTCGTCAGCGAATCGAGGCGGCGATCGTCTCCCGCAGTGACCAGCGACGCCCACGCATCGGCGGCCTGCCACAGCCTCCAGAAACATTCATCCGGCCGCATCCGCTGAGCCCACTCGCGCGCCTTGGTTACGAGGCTGCACAGACCCATCACCTTGCGAGCGACGGGCGGAGGGAGGCCGTCGGGGAGACGGTCCCCGACGCAGATCTCGTGCAGAGGGACCCCGGCGAGGCGCGCGGCGCGCCGGAGCTCGATCAGCTCGGTCGACGAGAGGCCCCCGATGTCGGACGACAGTACGCCGGGCCACAGGTTCTCGGAGTCAACTCTGCCGCACGCTATGGAGAACAGATCGAGCACCGGTTTGACGACCGGATCGTCGGCAAGCCCGAGGGCCTCTCCTTCGACCCGATAGGGCACTCCCGCTCGATGAAGCTCCCGGCGGAGTGGCGCCAGCAGGGTGTGGTAGTCGCGCAGGACTATCCCCATCGTGCCCCAGGGAAGGCCCCTCGCGTGATGCCGGCGAAGCTCTGCGACCGCGGCGCGCGCCTCCTCGGTGAGGTGCGAGTAGAGGTTGACTGCGGTATCAGAAGTCGTTCGGTAGCGAGTCGTCAGTTCGACCATGTCCTCGACGGGAAGCCCCTCGAGGCATGCCGGATCCGCTCCCCGGAACGTGAAGACCGTCCCGTTCGGATCACCGAACACGACGGCGCTGCGATCGGTCTCGTCGTCGGTTGGGATCAGGGCCTCGAGGAGCGCCGCTTCGGCGCGGTTCGCTTCTTCGAAATCGTCGACGAGGACGTGCGGGTAGACGCGCCTGAGATCTTCTGCCACCGCGTCGTGTTCGCCGATCAGACGGCGCGCCGATTCGAGCACCATGGCGAAATCGAGGCGCGGGCGTCCGTCGTCGAACGACTCTCCGCTCTCCAGGTGGTTGGTGTACTTCTCGTAGAAGGCGGCAAGCTCGAGCCAGTCACTGCGGCCGCGTTCCTGTGCAAGCCTTTCGATGTCGCGCCTTGTCAGGAGCCGCTCCTTGACGCGCAGAAGGAAGTCCCGCACTTCGCCGGCGAAGGCGTTGGACCCCAAAAGGTCCCCGTTGACGGGCCAATCCTCGGGGTTCTCTGCGCGCAACAGGCCACCAACGCGTGCCCGTTGGTCGAAGGCCGTCAGCAGGACGGGTTCTTGTTCGAGGCCGGCGAGCGCATATCCGAGTTCCGATTCCGGACCCGAGGGCGTCTCAACGGTGAACGCCCGGGTGAGGAGCCACCATGCGAATCCGTGAAACGTGTGGACGGACGGCCTGACCATGGAGCGCCCGACCCTCCTCACCAGAGCATCGCGGAGCCGGACGGCGTGCCTGCGGTCCCCGACGAAGATGAGGATGCCCTCTGGATCGACGCCGCGATCCTCGACGAGGTGGGCGGCACGCTCCAGAAGGGCCGTGGTTTTGCCGGTGGCGGGGCCTCCGGTCACCCGGAGCCGGCGGCCGCCAAAGGTGACGGCGCGCCGCTGGGCCTCGTCGAGGGCGATTTTCGTCGCCGCATGAGCGGTTGCTGTGATCATGCTCCGAACCTATCGGAGGGCTGTGACACTTTTGCCCTCTCCCGGAAAATCGGTGGGAATCCGCCACCTCGGCTACCGCCGCGGGCGGCGCGCCGCCTAGCTGCGCGGACCTGAGTACATAAAACGACAATGATTGTCGTTCTGTGTACACAGGTTTTCGGCGGCGCCATGATCGATAAGGGTCCGCCCTCCCCCAGCGCAGGTCAGACGTTCGCGACTAAACGAACCATCGCGTCGACGGCCTGCTTTCGAGAGAGCCCCTGCCGGCGGACGAGCGAGCGCCAGGTCTCGAATTCGAGCGAGTGTCCGATGGCGGCGCGCACCGTCTTCCGTCGCGACCAGCCGCGCGTCAGGGCGTCGGCGAGCGCACCCATTTCCTCTGCGGTCTTCGCCATGACCTCCCCGTGCGCCGGAACAAGCGATGTGTCGCGCATGAGGACCTCGAGATCGGATTCGACGTCCGCGAACCAGGCGTACACGTCGGCCAGGACCCCGCGCATACGCTCCTGCGGTTCGAGGTCGAGCCATCGCCGGACATCCGGCCGCGGGTGTTGGCTTTCCCAGTGGGCCGAGCAAGCGCCAATTAGCGTCCGTTCGTCGGGGAAGTGGGAGTAGACCGTGTGGCGCTCGACCCCGGCGCGCTCCGCAATGGCCGAGATCGTGGTGCGTGCCGGACCGATCGACGTATGGAGCTCGACCGTTGCCTCGACGATCCGCTGCCTGGTCTCGGCCTGGCGTTGTGCGCGTTCCTTCAGCTCGTATCTTCGCTTCATTGCACAGTAGTGTACCCGGAAACTTGACAACGGCGCCAGCTTCTCACTAGGATTCGCTGCACACCATTGTGTAGCGAAAGGAGAAGAGAAAATGATTACCTTCGATCTCGATGAGTTCGAGCTCGTACCGACGGCGCCGGGTCTGCGCGTGAGCTTCCCCGTCCACAGCGCGACGGGAACGGCGAGCACGGCGACGGTGCTCTTCGAGCTGGACCCCGGGGCGGAGTTGTATGTGCACAGAGACAGTGCAGAGGAACTCCTCATCGTCCTGCAAGGCACCGCGGAGGCGCGCGTCGGAGATGAGGTGGGCCGGATCACGAAACACGACGTGGCCCTTGTCCCGCCCATGGCGCCGCACGGGCTGCGAAACATCGGCGATGATGTGCTCCGCATCCTGGGGACGTTCTCGGCATCGACCGTCGTCTCTACGTTCGAGCGGCCATTCGAGCCCGGCGGGCCGCAGGTCTTTGTGATCGGAGCGCCCGTGCGGGTCGCTGGTCACCTCGAGGAGCCGGTCCCCGCCTAGATGATGTGTGCGCCATTCTGACCGCGTGCGGGCCCGTAGATCTGTTGCGGAGCGCGGTCAGAACGGCTCGCCCCTAGTGCGCCCGCACCTTTCCGCACATCCCGGTGCACTTGCCGTCCTCAAGGGTCGAGTGTCCCGGAATCGTGCAGCGGTACTTGTAGACCCCTGCCTTGCGGATCTTGCGCTTCTTGGACTCGCCGGCGGCGAGCGTGAAGCTCCCGATCCTCGCTTTCTTGGGCTTCTTGTAGAAAGTGACCGTGTGGGACACGGTGCCCTCATTCGTCCACTTCACCCTCCGCCCTTTGTTGACGTGCGCCGTCCTGGGCGAGTACGTGAACCCCCCGTCGCCCACCGAGACCTTGAACGGCGCGGCCACAACGCCGGTGGCAAGCAGCGCCGTAACGAGAGCCGCCACAAGTGCCACCGCCACCACGAGCCGCGTTCTGTGAGCCATCGCGATCCTTTCTCTGTAGCAAGTCGCCGACTCGCCCCACTTGGCCGGTAGGAATACCGGCCTCGCATGCCATCCGTTCAACCGATCCCCGCAAACCGGCTGGGTGAGATTGGAATCGCGCCGAAATCCGGGGCTTCGCGGCTCTGGTGCCTCATACTCCACGTCCCCCGGGTGTGTGGGAAGAGGCTTCGGACGGAGGGCTGGAGGACCAATGCATGACATGCCGCTCCCCGAATGGGAGACGGGGCTAGTAGACGAGGCGATCCGAACTGCGGAACGCCGCCTCGATGAGGAGCGGACTCGGGCGCGCCGGAGGGCAGTACAACTGGCTCGGGAGCAGGCGTACCACCGCCTGGCCCTGGCCATCGACCGGCCCGCCCGGGCCGAGGTCAACGCGGCGCAACTGCGGCTCTTCGGAGACGACCCCACGCTGTTCGACGACGGCGCCTGACCACTCCCGGCCGTTAGGGAAGTCCGGCAAGTACCTAGACGCAGCGGGACGTGATCACCACACTCTGCTCATGCGACGGCTGACCTGGGCTCTCGTTGCCCTTTTAGTGCTTCCGGCCTGGGTGGCCATTGCAACGAGGGAATCCGCAGCGCCGGCTCGACTTGATTTAGGGCGGGCTCCGAACCAAAACCTCTCGGGAAGCAGCACATCCCAGGACTCGATCACCCAGCCGCAGCCGGCGGCATCAACGGTCGGAACCCCCAGATGGAAACGGAAGATCAACCGCATCGCGTCCGGCCGCTCGATCGGCATCTCTGTACGTGCCGGCGGAGACGTCATCTACGAGCGCGGGGCGAAGGTGAAACGCCTCCCTGCGTCCAACGAGAAGCTCTTATTGTCGATGGCCCTCTACGCGAACCTCGGAACCGACTTTCGCATTATGACCGAGGCGTCGAGCGAGTCGCTCGACGGTGGCATCGTTGACGGTGACCTGTACGTTCTGGGAACCGGCGACCCAACACTGGCCGCGTCGAAACAGTACGCGCGCAACTTTCCCTTCCGGGCGACGAAGTTGAACCGGCTGGCGCGCCGAATCCGAGATGCCGGGGTGCAAGAAATCACCGGAAGTGTCGTTGGTGCGATCAGCTATTTCTCGCGAGATTGGTTCGCGCCGGGATGGAAGTCATATTTCCCGAGCCGTTACATCCCGCTCCCATCGGCATTGACTTTCAACGGAAACCGCGTGCGCGGCATTCACATCAGTGATCCCGAATTGAGGGCTGCGCGGTCGCTGACTAAGAAGCTGCGCAAGATTGGTGTCAAGGTCCGCGGTGCACCTGGGGCGGGCACGCCACCCGGAGGCCTTGCTCGAATAACGAAGGTTCGTTCTGTGCCGCTCGAGACTCTTGTCGGCTTCATGAACCGACAGTCCTCGAACTTCTTCGCCGAGGTACTCGGAAAGCGTCTCGGAGTCAAACGGTACGGCCGGCCAGGGACGATCGCCAAGGCCGCGGATGCCGTGAAGGCTTGGATTGAAAACCGCAACGTCCGGGTGACCGCGTACGACGGGTCCGGCCTGTCGTACAGCAACCGGATCTCAGCTCGAGGAATGGCTCGCTCGCTGGTGGCTGCCGAACGAGAGCCTTGGGGGACAAAGTTGCGCAAGGGTCTGCCCCGCGGCGGCCAGGGAACACTCAAGGATCGCCTGGAGGGCCTGTATGTCCGGGCCAAGACGGGGACGCTCACGAATACATCGACGCTCTCGGGCTGGGTCCAGTTGAAAAAGACGAAGCAGTGGGCGGCGTTCTCGATCATGTCGAGCGGAATGCCGAAATCGACCGCAGCAAGGGTCGAGGACCGCGTCGTCCGGATCCTGCGTCGGAGCGCTCGCTAGTCTGGGGCACCATATCCGGGTTTCCGTCACAGGGGGCCTGTAGCGTGACGCTCATGGAATCTGCGTTTGTGTTCATCGAGAACGATTCGGGCGAATCGCCGACCGGAGAGACGTGTTCGGCCTGCGGCCTCGAGCTGACGATCATGGAAGGCGGGGCCGGCGAGGCGAGCTTGTGGTGTGGCTGCGGCAGCCTCGCCGTCTTGAGCTGACCTGTCGGCCATTCTCGGTCGTGAGCTCGCCCTCTTTGATTGCGTAGACCCTCGCAAATCGCATACGGGACAACCTCCTGAAAAGGATTTCGTTAGGTGTGAGGCAGTCACTGGAGGACGGTACGGAGGGGTGTGTTGGCCCGGAACCGGCCCCGTTAGCGACTGACGGCAGGCCGCGGCCCGGCGGCGCGCGTCAGCTGGCGGCGGCGTAACAGCGCAGGATCGCGGCGGCCGACCGGTCGACGTCGTCCTCCGTCGTCGACCAGTTCGAAACGGAGATCCGCATAACGCCTCGGCCCTTCCACGTCGCTCCACCCAGCCAGCAGGTGCCATCCTCCTGCACCCTTCTGATCACTTCATTAGTCGTCGCATCGTCATCGTCGAAGCGCACCAACACCTGATTGAGCACAACGTCGTTGACGATCTCGACACCCGGCTGCGCGCCGAGCGTGTCCGCGAACCGAGTTGCGAGCCGGCAGCATCGCTCGATCATCTCCGCGATACCGGATCGCCCGAGGGAACGGATTGCCGCGTAGACGGGGAAGCCCCGCCCCCTGCGCGAGAACTCAGGACTGAAGTCCAACTGATCCCGCGCTCCTCCATCCTTTTCCTTGACGAGGTAACTCGCACGCTGGCCCATGGCGGCACGGTGCGACTCGGTGTGCGCGGTAAAAACGAGTCCCGAATCGTACGGGACGTTCAACCACTTGTGCGCGTCCGTTGCCCATGAGTCGGCCAGCTCGTGACCGTCGAGGAGATGACGGCGCTCCTGCGCGGCCGCGGCCCACAGTCCAAACGCGCCGTCCACGTGGACCCAGCCGTTGTGCTCGTGCGTGATGTCGCACACCTCGCGCAGAGGATCGAACGATCCCGTGTTTACGTTGCCCGCCGACGCGCAAACGATCACAGGACCCTCCACATTCGCAATGGCGGTGTGCAGGGCTTGGGGATCCATTCGCCCGTCCCCGTCGCAGGGGATAACCAGGGAGCGGCTTGCGCCAAGACCGAGATACCGGAGGGCGGCGTCCACGGTGATGTGACGGTCTTCGCCGACGACGACCGTGATGGGCGGCGCGCCGATGAGACCATCACCTTCGACATCCCATCCGGCGCCGCGAAGTACGTGATGGCGGGCGACGGCCAGACCGGTGAAGTTGGCCATCATGCCCCCGGTCACAAAGGCAAACGAGACGGCCTCCGGCAGTGCCAGAAGTTCGCCGAGCCAGCGACCGGCGATCTCCTCGACCGCAGCCTCAGCGGGGGCGGCCGCTACCAGGCCAGAGTTCTGATCCCACGCCGTAGTCAACAGGTCCGCCGCGACAGATGCCGGAACACTTCCGCCTATGACGAAGCCGAAGAACCTCGGCCCCGCTGTGGCCACGAGCCCAGGGTCGGCTGCCTTGGCGAGCTCCCCGATCACATCCGAGGGATCGACCGGATTTTCGGGGAGGGGGCCTCCGAGCGCGGCCCGCAGCTCTTCCATCGTCGCGGTGGCCCCCACACGTCGCTCCGCCAATCCATCGAGGAAGTCGGAGATGATCCCTGCCGCCTGCTGCACCAGTTCGTTACTCGACATCGAGTCCTCCATCGCTTCACAAAGTCACAAACGAGCCAAGTCGTTCTTAAAAAGAGGCTATTCGGCGCCGTTGCAGGAATGCTGCACCGGCCGCCTTTCGCCGGGCCCACCGGCATGAGAGACGCCGCTGGTGCGCCCACCGTAGCGACGTCGGACCGAAATGACTATCGGGGAAACGACACGTCGGAGACAGAAAAGAGTCCGGCGCTTCTAAATCGGACCACGTCGCACGCCGAAACCAGGACTTATGGGGCGCATTCGAATACCTTTCCGTCGGCACGCGCTCGTTGCGCTGGCCTTAATGGCCGCCGCGACGCTCCAGTCGTGCAGCGCAGGCAGCAACATGCCTCCAAGAACAGCGTCAGAGCCGCCGGCTGATTCCTTTCAGTGGGGACGGCCGCTGGATCTCGACGGCTCATGGGCCCCCGCACCTCGCACCTCCGGTGGACTGACCCGAATAGCCGAGACCTCCGGGCGCCGCCTGATCCTGCACACCGAGGGCGGCGAGGTCGATTTCGTTCCGGGAGTCAACATCGGTCCGACGGTTCCGGGAACATTGCCGGGAGAGCACGGGCTCGAGGCGGCCGAGTACCGAAGGTGGTTCCCGCAGATGGCTTCGGTGGGGCTCAGGGCCGTACGCGTCTACACCGTCCTACCGCCGTGGTTCTACGAGGAACTGCTCCGGTACAACGAAGAGAACAGTGATGCCCCCCTCTACCTCGTGCATGGGGTATGGATTCCCGAAGAGGAGTTCTACGCAACCCACGACCTATTCGCGCCGGCGGTGCACGGAGGATTCAAGGAAGAGATCAGCGACGCGGTCGGCGCTGTTCACGGCGACCTCGTCCGTACCGAACTGAGGGGGCACGCTTCGGGCACCTACTCGGCGGATGTTTCGCCGTGGCTGCTCGGCTATTCCATCGGCGTCGAATGGGACCCGGTCGCGACGAGGGAGTCCGACCGCAAGAACGCCGGTCGAACATCGTTCTCCGGCGAGTTCTTCTCATCCACGAAAGATGCGAGCCCGACCGAAACATGGCTGGCCGAAATGTTGGATCACACGGCGACCGCCGAGGCCGAGCGTGGTGTAAGCGTCCCACTCACGTTCACGAACTGGCCGACCACCGATCCGTTGGACCATCCGGATGAGCCCATCGAAGGCGAAGACGTCGTCGGCGTCGATGCCAATCACATCGCCGCCGATAGGAAATGGAGTGGCGGTTTCTTCGCCAGCTATCACGCCTATCCCTACTTCCCGGACTTCATGCGCCACGAGCCGGCACTCTCGGCGTACGAGTACGGCGGCCGCCCGGACCCCTACGCGGGCTACCTCGAAAGTCTGCGCGACCACCACTCGGAAATGCCCGTGATGATCACGGAGTTCGGAGTGCCCTCCGGGCTCGGCGTCGCCCATCTCGGACCCCTCGGAAGAGATCAGGGAAACCACTCGGAACAAGAAGCAATGTCGATGAACGCTGACATGTTGCGGATCATCCGCGATCTCGACCTGTCGGGTGCGTTCGTCTTCCAGTGGGCGGATGAATGGTTCAAGTTCACCTGGAACACGATCGACTACGAACTCCCGGGTGGTCGCCGCCAGATGTGGAAAAACCCGCTCACGAACGAGGAACACTTCGGACTGGTCGCGATGGAACCGGGGGAACGGCCCGCCGCGGTCATCGACGGGGATCGAACGGAGTGGGCGAACAACGGATCTCAGGTCATCTTTGAAGGCCACGAGGGAGTGCGAGAGGTCCGCGCCGTCAAAGACGAGGGATTCCTCTATCTGAACGTCGTCCTCGACGAGAAAAACTCCCTCGATCGTGGGCTGGCAATCGGCTTCGATGTCCTCGCCGAGGGAAACGGCGGTCTCCCCGGCGCGCCGGACGTAGGTGCGGATGCGGACTACGCCATCACGATGGGCCCCGACGGCGCGCGCAGCTGGGTGCGCGCGTCAAACGATCCCGAAGCCATCCTGTACGGGAAGGTTGACCGGTACTTCGAAGTGGATCCCCCAGACCTCAAGCCCGGCAGCGGAGTATGGAACCTCCAAAAACAGATCATGAACCGGCCCCTCGTTGTTCCCTCCACGGGACAAGAGCGTGACATCGAGGAGTTCGATGTCGGTGAGTTGCGCGAGGGGAACTCGGACCCCCGCGATGCACGGTTTGACTCGAGGTCGCTATGGGCGGCAACTCCCGACGGGGTTGAGATGCGCCTTCCCTACCAGTTGATCGGCTTTGCCGATCCCTCATCCCGGCGCGCCCTCCGCATCACACCGGGCGGCGGCATTAAAACCGCCCAGGTCGACCGAATCGGGATCGAGATCGCAGTCGGAGGCCGGGGTTATGAGACGAACGGCTACTCGTGGGATGTGTGGAATGTGGTCTCGTGGCACGAACGCCCCAAGGCAGGTCTGAGCGATTTCGTTCGTGCGGTGGCCGACGTCACGGCTCCGTAGAAAGCCGACGTCACCTCTCGTGGAAAAGGGAGGAGGCGGGCCGGGTGGGGGTCCGACCCGCCTCGGGGGGTCGCTGTGAGCGACTACATCTCACGTCATCGGTAATGCTGTGTCAGAGAACCTCCCGGTCGCGCACGACCGTTCGATCCTCCTTGCGACCAAACGGGGCGAAGCTGCTCCAAAACAGCATCGAGAGCAGCAATCCGATCGCGCCGACGATGAGCAGGATGACCCCGACCATATTGATGTCGACTCCGGAAGCATCGACATTCACCGCCCACGCGAGGATCGCCCCCGTGGCGATCAGGAAAAGACTCACTCCGATACCCACCCTCACTCACCTCCCCTGGGAAGGGGTGGAGAACGCCTCTCTCAACGCGCGGAAGCGTTCTAACCGTTGTTTGCGGGTGCGCGGGTCTTACCCTGCCTGAAGGCGACGAAACTAGGTTCCGCCGCCGGCGGCCATCAACTACCGGACTCGTACATGGCTCGGGCCCGATCCATTAGTTCCTGTAGCTCAGTCGAGAGCCCTACTTCGAATACGGAGTGCTCGTCGAGGGATCGGAGCTCCGTCGGAAGTTCTTCGAGTCGGGCCCGGCACCGGTCTCGAATGGAATCGAGAGACTCCGGCTCATCGACCCGCGCGCCGGCCACCATCACGCGCTCAAGCAACGGGCGGCCGCCGGGAATCTCATCGTCCTCGAGCGCCATCACGTCGCGTTCGGGAGTTCCAGACGCAGGGAACCTGTACACCTGCTTTCGTCCGGGGATCGTGACCTTGCCCGCAGAAAGTTTTATGCGTGGCTGCCCCGAGTCGGCAGCGAGCTTGTAGACGCCGCCGAGGCTGGGAGCGTCGCCACTCGTGCCCAGCTGCGTACCGACGCCGAACGAATCGATCGGCGCGCCCGCCGCGACCAGTTCTTTGATCCGGTACTCATCGAGGTCGCCGGATACCGAGATCATGGTCTCGGTCAGGTCCGCGTCGTCCAGTATCTTGCGAACGCTGCGCGACAACGCATCCAGATCACCAGAGTCGATTCGGACGCCGCTCAAAGACGAACCCTTTGCGGCGAGTTCCCTCCCTACGCGTGCTGCGCGGCGTGCGCCTTCCTCGACATCGAATGTGTCGATGAGGAGAACCGCATGGCGCGGGAAGTCTTGAGCGAACGAGCGAAACGCGACCTCTTCGTCGTCGAACGCCATGATGTAGGAGTGCGCCATGGTGCCCGTCACCGGAACGCCGTACGTCTTTCCCGCAAGCACATTTGACGTTGCGGCGGCACCGGCGATGTAGGACGCGCGCGCCGCCTTGAGCGCTGCGTCCGCGCCGTGATCGCGCCGCGGTGAGAAGTCGACGAACTGAAACGGCCTACAAGCCAGTGATATGCGCGCCGCCTTCCCGGCAATCATCGTCTGAAAGATGACGGTGTTGAGAAGGAACGTTTCGACGATCTGCGCCTCTATCAAAGGAGCCGTCACGTGTAGAAGCGGCTCCTGAGGGAACAGGATCTCACCTTCGGGAGCAGCCCACACCTCACCCGAGAAAGAGAAGGTTCGCAGGTAGTCGAGGAAGCCGTCGGAGAAACGGTCGAGAGTGGTGAGGTACGCAATGGCCTCGTCGTCGAACGAGAGTTGCTCGAGGTAGTCGATCGCCTGCTCGAGCCCGCAGGCAACCAAGAAGTTCCGTTCCTCGGGCAGCTCCCGCACGAACAAGTCGAAGGTGCATTCCCGGTTCATCTCGCGGCGGTAGTAGCTGTCCGCCATGGTGAGCTCGTAGAGATCGGTAAGAATGGCTGCGTTCTCGTTCGTCACCCACGTCACTGCGGACGGCCTTTTGTGTCTGCGCCGCGCGAAACGAAGTCCTCGAGGACAGCCCGCGCCGCGATGCGACCGGGACCGCCGCCGACGCCGCCTCCGGGATGGGCCCCGGAACCACAGAGGTACATCCCCGGCACGGGCAGCCTGTGCCGGTGCCACGGCCGGGACGGACGCCGGTCGAAGATCCACTCGGGGAGGAGCTCGCCGTGGAAGATGTTGCCGCCGGTCAGTCCGAATCGAACTTCGAGGTCACGCGGGCCGAGCACCAGGCGATGCTCGATCAGATCCGACAGGCCCGGGGCGTATCGCTCAATCGTCGTTATCACACGATCCCCCACCGTCTCGCGCAACTCGTCCCAGGATCCCTCGACCGGATCGTACGGGGCGTACTGAGCGAATATCGACAGCGTGTGTTTGCCCTCGGGCGCAAGGCCCTCTTCACTTGCCGTCTGAATCCAGGCCTCGCAAAAGAACTCGTCGGGAATCCGGCCCTCGGCAGCCGTCCGGCACGCTTTCTCCAGATAGTCGATCGAAGGAGCGATCGTGATCATTCCGAGGTGCTCGGGCCCCGGTCGGTCGCCGGCCGGCATGCCTCTGAACGCCGGCAATCCACGCAGCGCACAGTTCACCTTCACGACCGTTCCCATGGTGGGAAGCAACTCCACGTCTTCGACGAACTCACGCGGCAGCGCGGACCGAGGAAGTAGCTGCAGCGTCCGCTTCGGGTCGGCGTTCGAACAAACTGTCGCTGCTTCGATTTCCTCTCCGGATTCCAGCACGACTCCCGATACCCGCCGAGCAGAGTCCAGCGCTATCGAGGACACCTCCGATTCGAGCCGGATCTCCCCTCCCGCCGATCGCACAGCGTCGGCAAGCGCGCCGGTGACCGCGCCCATTCCTCCGCGCACGAAACCCCACGCGCCGATCTCGCCGAGTGCAAGCCCGGAAGCGTGGTGCAAGAAGACGTACGACGTTCCAGGTGTACGCGGGCCGGCCGCCGTGCCTGTGATCCCCTGCGACGAGATCAGCCCGCGCATCACATCACTGGCGAAATACTCCTCGCACACGTCGGCAATCGCGCCGTCGACGGTCCGGTCGAACAATCCGTCGATCTCTGATTTGCGGAACGCCCGCCGAACCTGTTTGCGCGTCGCCGGATACGTGAGACACGGCTGCAGACGGCGGGCGGCCTCGGCGAACAACTCGTGGAACCTCCCATACGCGTCCGCATCGGAGGGATCGACGTGAGAGATCGCCTCGTGGGCCCCCTGGGGGTCTCTCGGGATCACAAGCCCACCCCCGTCGGGAAAAGGAGTGAAGTAGACGGGATCGCGGACTCGGACGTCGATCTCGAGACCGAGGTCGGTCACTATTTCGGGTTGTAAGAGAGACAACGAATAAGCGGCGGTCGACATTCGATATCCCGGCCACAGTTCCTCTGTGACACATGCACCGCCGACAAGATCGGTTCGCTCCAAGACCACGACGCGCATCCCGGCGCGAGCCAGGTAGGCAGCGCACGTGAGCCCGTTATGTCCGGCACCGATGATTACGGCATCGTAGGCAGCCACGTTTCGTCAGTCGATCCCATTCCGTCCGCCGAAAACCGCGCCGGCCGCGGTTCTGAGCAGACAGAAAGACCTATGTGTCATATTCGACACGAACAAGCATTCCTCCAACGCGCTAGCTTCTGGGATCAAAGCAGGCTACCGTGGGCGCCATGGCTGCGAATGCCTTTTGCCCAACCTGCCAGCGTCACGTGTACGTAAGAGACGGGGATACCCGAATATGCCCGGTGTGCTCGTCTCCGCTGCTGGAGGTAGTCGACCCGGAGGCAGTCGACCCCGAGGGCGTCCCCGAATCCGATCAGATGGAAGGCACGAAGTAGGAGGCCTTCACCACCCTCCCAGCCTCGAGAACCATCGTCGTGACAGACCCGGTCTGACACGGAAGTCCCGCAATCCACGGCGGAGTGCTCCGACGGGCGAGCGCAAGCCGCGCGACGAGGACCGGCGTTTGATGCGAGACAACGACCACCTCCCTCCCGGCCGCGGCTGCCACCGCTTCGGCAAGCGCCGACGCCATTCGAGCGCGTATCTCTGTGAAGGCTTCTCCCCACGAGGGTTTCCATGGGTTTCGGAATTGCCACCAGTGGCGCGGGGACATGATCAAAGAGCGCAGGGTCAGACCAACGCCTTCGAGCGTCGTGTCGCTTTCGATCAAACGGTCGTCGGTAACGATCTCGACCTCGTGATGTTCGGAGATTGCGGCCGCGGTCTCCTGAGCTCGTTCCAGCGGGCTCGCCCACAATGCACCGACATCGGCGGATGAGAGGTGGAGGCCGGCTTCCTCGGCCTGCCGGCGACCCCGCTCCGACAGGTTGTAGCCGGGTAGACGTCCGTAGATCACCCCCTTGGGGTTCTCGACCTGTCCATGCCGCACGAGATGGATGGTGCCGGTGAGATGGGGCTCGAGCATCCGCAAAGAGTAAGTGCGCCGGCAAAAATCCTGCGCAGTAGGCTGAAGGAATGCCGGGAGTCGTCTTGTTCGGAGCTACCGGTTACACGGGCCATCTGACCGCCCACGCGATGGCTCGCCGTGGCCTGGATTTCAAGATCGTCGGGCGCAATCCAGGCAAGCTCGAACGTCTCTCCGCCGAGACGGGCGACCCAGAGACGGCCGTTGTCGAAGTTGGGGACGTCGATGCATTGACCCGCGCGCTCGAGGGCGCCCGGGTTCTCGTCACGTGCGTGGGGCCGTTCGTCGAGCTTGGGCAGACGGCGGTGGAGGCGGCGGTGCGCGCGGGGTGTCACTACATCGACTCGGCCGGAGAACAGGAATTCATCGCCCGCCTGATTGAGGGCTATGGTGATCGGGCGCGCTCGGCGGGACTCGTACTCGCGCCGGCCCTCGGATTCGATGAAGTCCCGGCGGATGTTGCCATCTCGCTTGCGTGCGAAGAGATGGACAATCCCGAAGGCGTCATCACATATGCGGTTCCATCGACCGGCTCGGCCGGCACGATCAGGTCGGGGCTCGGGATCCTTTCGTCCCCGGGAGCGTGGATTCAGGACGGCCGATCTGTGCCCGTTCGGGCCGGCCAGACGACCCGGTGGGTGCCCATGCCGCCTCCCCTCGGTGTGAGGTTGAGCACGGCATTTCCCTTCGCTATAGCGAAGCTCGCTCCGCTCCACACGAATTTCACGAGCCTCCAGACGTTCGCTACCGTGGGCCGGCCGCAGTACGTTGCGTTGCGGCTGGCGAGGCCGCCGTTGGGGGCGCTTCTTGGGACGAGCTGGGGTCGAGGGGTCGCAGATCGGGTTGCGAGCCGCCTCCCCGAGGGCCCGGGCGAGACGGGTAGACAGAGGCGGTGGACGGTTTTGGCCGAGGCGCGATCGGGGCATCGATGGAGGAATGTCGTCGTCATGGGCAGGGACATCTACGGCGTGAGTGCTGCCTTCCTGGCTGCAGGAGCCGAAGCACTACTCGCAGAACATTTCGAGGCGGCCGGGGTCCTCTCGCCTGTTCAGGCGGTTGGACTGGACCGGCTGCAGAAAGAGATGATTGAACTCAGCGTCACCATCGAGACCTACGAGTCGGGCTAGGCGGGCACCGAGGCGGGACCGAGCAAAGGAGAAAGATGGGCGCACGGCTGCAGTACGCAAAGGTGATCGATCGAGAGAAGTTCATCATCGGCGGTGGCAAGATCCATCCCGGCCTGAGTAGCCAGGTCATCGTGAACGGAGAGCCCGGAGTGGCGGCGGCCTTCCTCCTGCTGCGTGGGTGGACCGGCGAATACGGCACGTTTACGGAGGAGTGGCGGATCGAGTCGCCGGGCGGAACGGCCGTCTACGAAGGGACGCCCCGGGAACTACACATCGCCAGGAGAGAACACGTCGAGCGACTCCAAGACGAAGTGGCGGACTTGAAGATCGACTACGCCGCGGACGATTACAGGGTTGTGTTCACGCTCGACGATCGGGAGGTAGCTCGGGTGGGCTTCCCCATCGGCGCCCACGTGCAGCCGGAGGAAACCGAGGGGTAGAGAGTTAAAGAGGGCGGGAGTCTCCGACGTGCGGGCAGTACGTCGGATGGCTGCGGCGGCGAATGCGACTGGACCCCCGCCCTGGTGACAATTCTTGGATGATGGGCCGCTCCATGGAATAGCACACAGGGGCTATTTTCCAGAGTCACTTTGTACAGCTTGTAATAAAGAATCCTGTAACCACTACCTCCCGGCTGCGTCAAAAGGGGTGATCGGCCCGACGAGGCCGCTTTTCAGGGAGGTAGGAGAAAGTGTACGAATTCGCAATCGTGGTTCTGCTCGGAATCGGCACGTTCAAGCTTGTCGACATGCTGAACGAGTACGTCGACCTTTCGAAGGTTCAGACGGTCCTCACGATCGCTCTGGGAGCGCTGGTGGCGTGGGCACTGAGCTTCTCGTTGTTCGCCCAGTGGGGCATCGCCGTCCGCTCCGAGGCCCTCGGCTACATCGGCACCGGCCTCATGATCGCCGCCGCCGGCTACGCGACCCCCAAGGTCTTCGAGCACGTGGCCGAGATCATCGGACACCCTAGGTCCGGCCAGGTATCCAAGGCCGCCTAAGCGGCTTCCGAAGCTGGGATCGACGGCCTCCGCCGATGGCGGAGGCCGTTTTTTTGTGCGGGGTGGCCGTCGCCGGGGCCGGCCGAGATGGCAATCCACCCCCACCTGTCCGGGGTTATTTGCCATTTCAGCGGCGCGCCGGTGCGCCGGCGCGCCGAGATGGCAATTAGCCACGAAATAAGGGACTCCTCGGGTTTCCGTGGGTTGATCTTCGCGACCTCTGACAGGGATGCCCTGGTAAAGCTGTGGCCACCTAGGCCAATCGATAGAGCGCGAAACGTCCACATCTGAGAGGAGCGACGCGCACGCGCCGCTCGCGTAGGTTTCGGAGCTTGCGACAGCAAACCGAGACCGAGGAGGACGCGTGCGCGCCACTACCGCATTCAACAAGATGCTGGCGATCCCCGGAGCCACCGTGGCGGGGGTGAGCTTCACCTCCGAGGGCGTCGTCGTGAGGCTGCGCCGCCGCTTCAGGCGGCTTACCTGCCCGTGCGGGTTCCAGACCCGAGCAAGCTACGACTCATCCGTGCGTCGGTGGCGTCACCTCGATCTCGGG
>DASQUP010000078.1:0-35061 GCA_035641235.1 Actinomycetota bacterium | reverse complement strand
TATGCCTGCCGGCGCGACGGCCAGGACCTGCGCGGCGATGATCACCGCAGTCGCGAGAACCGCCTCCGCGATCGACAAGTCGATGCCGGCCCACCCTGCTGCGACGTAGACCACCGCGCTCTCCATGACCCACGCCGCGCCCGCGCCCGCGGCAACCAACACGGTTGCCGGTCGCACCGCCGTCTGTGACATCGTCGAGATCCTTCGCAGCCAGAAGAGCGCCCCCGCCCACAACGCGACCGCGGGGATCAGCAGGGCCCACGCCCACTCACCCGTCGTGTCCGCGACAACACGAGGCCCGAGGATTGCGGCAAGGCCCACTACGGCCGCTATGTCTGCCGCCCGGAGCATGACCGTTGAGGCCGTCGCGGCACCGAGCGGGACCCCGGCGCGCCGAACGACGCTGGTTACCCTCATGACTTCGCCCAAACGGAACGGGAGCACGTGGTTGGCTCCTAGGGACACATGCAGTGCCGCGAGCGAATGTCCCATGGCCAGGCCGGGGAGTACGTAGGTCCACACGGCGGCTCGCACCACGAAGGCGCCGGCGAAGAGGAGCAGTGCACCGACCAGCTCCACCGGCGACGACCCGAGGGCCGCCCAGGTTGATCCGAGAGCGCCGACGTCTACACTGCGGACGATCACAACGGCGCTGACCGCCAGCGCGGCCGCGCCGAGCCACCAAGTCGCCGCCGGACGGCGACTTTCTGCGCCGGCCCGAGCCCGAATCGCCTGCTCCCGACCGGCCAGAGGGATGCCCATCGATTTCAGTTAGCTAGTCCTTCCTTCCTTTGTTAGGGTCACCTTACATCTGGGGACAGGCGCTGTCTCCAGGCCTGCAACGAGGGGCGACCGGGGTGCCGGACGCCTACCGGCTCGAGGAGGACACCGAATGGCGTTCGTCGTAACGGGGGCAGCGGGGTTCATCGGATCGCATCTCGTCGAAGCTCTCGCCGCGGCCGGCCACGAGGTTATCGGTATCGACCGGCGCGCCGGAGTCCCGGCAGCGGCCCGGCATGAAATCGTCGCCGACCTCGTTTCGGACGCTCCCGATGTCACCGCCGCCCTGGCCGGCGCCGACGCCGTCCTGCACCTGGCAGGCTGCCCGGGGGTCCGCATCACCGGGCCCGACGTCGAGGCTCTCCGCCTTCGGGACAACGTCGTCGCCGGAGCAAGGGTCCTGGCCGCGGTCCCTAACTCGGTGCGGGTCGTGGTCGTCTCATCGTCCTCCGTCTACGGCGGTGCCCTCCACGACGGAGTCCTGCGCCCATCACGGGAGGGCGACTCGCTTCGACCGACAGGCGGATACGCGCGCTCGAAGGTCGCCCTCGAAGACCTCGCCCTACGCCGCGCCGCCGCGGGTGGCGCCGTCACCATCGTTCGTCCCTTCACCGTCGCCGGCGAGAGGCAGCGGCCGGACATGGCCCTTGCCCGCTGGATCCTGGCGGCGTCCGAGGGAACCCCCCTGACGATCCTCGGTTCCCCCGGCCGGATGCGCGACGTCACCGACGTGGCGGACGTCATCGCCGGGCTGATCGGCATAGTTGAGCGGGATGTGGGCGGGACGTTCAACCTCGGCTCCGGGCATCCGCGCAGCCTGACTGAGATGGCGACCGCCGTTTGTGACGTTCTGGGCGTGGAGTGCCGTTTCAACGTCGAACCTGCCGGATCCGAGGAAGTCGCCGCGACGTGGGCGTCCATCGATCGCGCTCGCAGCCTCCTTGACTACGAACCCTCAACCGATCTGTCGGGCATCGTGCGCCGGCAGGTGACGGCGCTCCAGCCGGCATGAGGTGGAGACTTCTTCTCGTCGCAATGGCCGTCGTCGTTGTCGGCGCGGGCTGTTCGGGCGGGCGCGACGCTCTCACCGTCTATTCGGGCCGTGAGGAATCCCTGGTAGGCCCGCTGCTGGAACAGTTCGCAGAAGAAACGGGCATCGACATCGACGTGCGTTATGGCGACTCCGCAGAGTTGGCTCTACTCATCGCGGAAGAAGGTTCCAACACGCCCGCGGACGTCTTCTTCTCCCAAAGCCCCGGAACGGTTGGATTCCTGGACTCCGAGGGGATGCTGGCGCAGCTGCGATCGGAGGCCCTCGAGGCCGTCGATCCTCAGTTCGAAGCAGGCGACAGAAAATGGGTCGGAGTCACGGCGCGCCAGCGAGTGCTCGTGTACAACACCGAGATCGTGGACTCGGGCGACCTCCCCGATTCCGTTCTGGATCTCACCGATGAGCAATACGCGGGGGAGGTTGCCATAGCTCCAACAAATGCATCGTTTCAGGACTTCGTGACCGCCATGCGGCAGGAGATAGGTGACGAAGCGGCACGCGATTGGCTGGAAGGAATGGTTGCGAACGGCAGTCCAACGTACGCCGACAACACTTCGATCGTCGCTGCCGTCGGGCGCGGTGAGGTACCCATGGGGCTCGTAAACCACTACTACAACTACCGGGCGCTGGACGAGAACCCGGACCAGCCGAGCCGGAACTACGTCTTTCCCGGGAACGATATCGGCGCACTGCTGATCGCATCCACCGTCTCTATGATCGAGGGGACCGACCGAACCGACGAGGCGGCGCGTTTCGTCGAGTTCATGCTCTCGCGGGAGGCCCAGGAATACTTCAGCGAGGAGACGTTCGAGTACCCGCTTGCGTCGGGTGTCTCGCCGGCGGCCGACCTCGAACCACTGGACGCGGTCGATGCGCCCGACGTGGACATCGGTGGCCTCGGGGCAGACCTCCGCAGCACCGCCCGGATGATCTCCGAAAGCGGTCTCCTCTGAGACCCCCTCTGGGGCGGGCCCGGCCCCCGCTGTTGCTCGTCGCGACCGGAACGGCTGCCATATTCGCGGCGCCTCTCGTCTATCTGTTTTTGAGAAGCGCCTCCGACCTCGGCGTGTTCGGATCGACGGTGATGTCGGGCTCCGCGCTGGAGCCACTCGCACGTAGTCTGCTCCTCGCCTCGACGGTGGCCGCTGCGGCCGCGGCCGTAGGGACGGCAGCTGCGTGGGTCGTCGTCCGAACGAACGTCCCGCTGGTTCGGCTCTGGCGCGTGTTGCTCCCGCTGCCCCTTGTAATCCCTTCGTTCATCGGCGCGTTTGTGATGCTCGCAGCTTTCGCTCCCGGCGGATTAGTGGAGGCCGCGTTGGAACCGCTCGGCGTCGATCGAATAGTCACGATCGACGGGTTTGCCGGATCCTTCATAGTGCTGACCCTGTTCACGTATCCGTACGTCTATCTACCGGTCAGCGCACGATTTCGACAGCTCCCGGCCTCGTTCGAGGAATCTGCTCGCTTGTTGGGACGCCGGCCCTTCACGACGTTCTTCGAAGTAGTGCTACCTCAAGCGCGCGGCGCCATCATTGCAGGTTCGCTGTTGGTGTTTCTCTATGTGGTGAGCGACTTCGGTGTGGTTCAGCTCATGCGGTACGACACGCTCACTCGCTCCATCTACTCGACGAGGTTGATCGATCGCACCACGTCGGTGAGCCTCAGTCTGCTTCTAGGCCTCGTGGCCATCGCAGTGGTCGCTCTGGAGAGGGTGTTCACGAGAGGCCTTCGCGCTCCAGACGTGCGGCGAGGAGTCCGCCCGCTAGTAATTGCCCTTGGTAGATGGAAGGCACCGACGTTAGCGGCGATGATGCTGCTGGTCGGCCTTGCGCTCGCCGCTCCTGTCGGGGTGCTCGCGTGGTGGTCGACCCGAGGACTGGTCAGGGGTACGACCACCGCCTCCGATCTAGCGGCGGACTTCGGCGATCTCCTTGGTCCCCTGGCGAACACGTCGTTTGCGAGCGTCGCCGCATCGGCGATCGCCGTAGCCGTGGTCGTCCCCGTCGTCTATCTCACCGTTCGCTACCGCAGCCGGGTCGGGGGGGTCGCAAACGGTGTCGTCGTCGGTGGTTTCGCTCTGCCGGGGCTCGCCATCGCGCTGGCACTCGTCTACTGGACTATCGATGCGCCTGCCTACATCTCGGTCTTCTACCAGACTCTGCCGCTGCTGCTACTTGCATACGTCGTGCATTTTGGAGCGCAGGCGATGCGTGCGTCACAAGTGGCGCTTGCGAGCGTGCCGCGGGCCATGGAGGATGCGGCGCGCGTCCTCGGCGTTTCGCGCGCGGCACGTTTCCTGCGGGTCGAGCTTCCGCTGATGATGCCGGGTTTGCTTGCGGGCGGAGGGTTGGTGCTCTTGTCGACAATGAAGGAGCTCCCGGCCACTCTTCTTCTTGCCCCCATCGGCTTTCAAACGCTGGCCGTCAGGATCTGGACCGCGACGGAGAGCGCGTTCTTCGCCGACGCCAGCCTCGCATCGCTGGTTCTCATACTGCTCTCGGGATTCCTAACTTGGCTTCTCGTGATCCGCAGGAGTGAAGCTCTGATATGAGCCGGTTGATGACGGCGTGTCTTATTTCGGGAGCCATCGCCTTCGCGGCGGCGATGGCGGGAATCGATGTGCGCGCCACCTACGGAGCACGCGTCAGCGGAGACGAGCCCCAATACCTCATCACCGCAATGAGCCTCGGCGACGACCTTGATCTGGACGTCTCCGACGAGATCGCCGCGGAGGAGTGGCGAGCCTTCCACGAGATCCCACTAGATCCGCAGACGAGGCCGCTCGCGGACGGGCGGGAGGTGAGCCCGCACGATCCGCTCCTTCCCGCGCTGCTCGCCGCCCCGGTGGCACTCGGAGGATGGGCCGCCGCCAAGATGACGCTGGCCTTTCTTGCGGGAGCCCTGGCGGCCCTTCTCGTATGGATCGCTGTCAGGCGGTTCGAGGTGCAGCCCTTTGCTGCCGCCCTTACAGCAAGCATCTTCGGCGCGTCGGCTCCGCTCGCCGTGTACGGATCCCAGGTCTACCCCGAGCTGCCGGCAGCTCTTGCGGTAGCCGTCGCCGTTGCCCTCCTCACGGGACCTTTGGCGCGCTCGGCGGTCGTTGGACAAGCTCTGTGTGTCGTGGCCCTGCCGTGGCTGTCGGTGAAGTACTCGCCCGTTGCCGCCGTGATCGCCGTATGGCTGGTTGTGAGGCTGTGGCGCGCGGAGCGCCGCGGAGAAGCCGGTCTGGTGGTGGCGGGGCTCGGCCTCGCCGGCGTCGCCTTCGCCGTCGCCCACTGGCAGTGGTACGGAGGTTGGACGGCGTATGCAACGGGCGACCATTTCCTCTCGGGCGAGTTCGGCGTCGTCGGATCGGAACCGGACGTCCTCGGCCGCAGCCGGCGGTTGATCGGGCTACTGGTCGATCGCAATTTCGGAATCGCGGCATGGCAGCCGGCTTGGCTCCTCGTCGTTCCCGCCGCCGCTGCGATGTTCAGGGCGCGACCTCGGCACTGGGGATGGCTGGCCGCGCTGGCCGCAACCGGTTGGCTCGGCGCGACGTTCGTGGCGCTGACGATGCACGGATGGTGGTGGCCCGGGCGCCAGATCGTTGTGGTCCTCCCGGTTCTAGTTCTCATGGTGGCGTGGTGGGCGAACTCGGCGCGCCGGCACCTCGTTGCGGTGACGGCATTGGGCGCGCTGGGACTGGCGACGTACGCGTGGCTGATCGTCGAGGGGTCACTGGGGCAAATCACATGGATTGTCGATTTCTTCGAGACGTCCAATCCCATCTACCGCACGTGGCGCATGGTGCTGCCCGAATACATGAATATGAGCGCTATGACATGGGCGCTGCACGGTTTATGGATCGCCGGAGCCGTCGTTCTTTCCATTAGCGGCCGCGCACCCCTCGGGAGACCACGGAACAAGCGAGTACGCCGGCCGGATCAGCCCGTGACCTCGATTTCCGTTCGCATGCCGAGTTCGTAGTGGTTCTCTTCCTCGCCCTCTTCGACCTCGAGGATGTTGCAGAACAGTGCGTACGTCCCGGGTTCGAGGTCGAAGGTCCCGGTGCAATCTTCACCAGACGGAAAGGCCTCGATCTCACCGATGAACGCACCCTCGGGAAGCTGCTCTTCGTCGACGATTCCGTCGTCGGTCGTGGGAAGGGAATCGACATCCTCGGCCTTGACCACCACGACCTCGTGTGCGTCCTCGCCGTTGTTGGTGGCGGCGAATGTGATGGTCCCCGCCGGGACTTCTGTCTCCGACGCCGTGATCGACCACTCCTCCAGCGTCACGTCGACCGTCGTGTCGGCGGTCGACGCATCGCCGACGGGCTCACAATGAGCCACTCCGCTCGCCGAGCCGGATCCGCTCGCATGTCCTGTGCCCGATCCGGAGCCCGAACCCGACGCGCTCCCAGAACCGGAGGCGCTCCCGGAGCCCCCGACGTTTCGTACCGACGCTCCGTCGTCGTCGCCACATGCAGCCAGCACCATCGTTGCAACCACTGCGATCAGCAGGGGAGCCCGTCCAAGGCGCATCCGCTCACTCCCTCCAAGTAAGGGTTGGCTAACTAGTCTGGTAAGGCTAGCCGAATCCGGCGCCGGGGGGCAACCCAAGCGGGCATGAAAGGTGCCCTGATCAGGGAAATCAGGCGGCGCGCCGGTAGGATGACGCCCTGATCCATTCTGGAATCCGGCCCGTTCGTTTAGGCAATCGGGAGGCGAGATGTTCGTCAAAAAGGTAGAAGAGGCGATGAACGCCCAGCTCGGCTTCGAGCTGCGTTCGGCGTACGCCTACCTGGCGATGTCGGCATGGTGTGAGGCCGAGACGCTGCCGGGGTTCGCCCACTGGCTTCGCACGCAGTACCAGGAGGAGCTCGAGCACGCTATGAGGTTCTACACGTTCATCGTGGACCGGGGCGGTCGTGTGGTGCTCGGCGACCTGGGCAAGCCGAAGCAGAGCTTCTCGGGCCCGCTCGAGATCTTTCAGGAGTCGTTCGACAACGAGCGCGCCGTCACGCAGGCGATCAACGAGTTGTACACACTCACCACGAAGGAGCAGGACTACGCGAGCCAGGCGTTCCTGAACTGGTTCGTTACCGAGCAGGTAGAGGAGGAAAAGAGCGTCTCGGAGATCATCGACGCGCTGAAGCGAGTCGGCGAGAGCGGCGAGGCCCTCTACCTGCTCGACAAGGACCTGGCGTCGCGCACGCCCGGCTCCAACTAATTCCTCGAACTGTCTGCGCTCACCTTCGGAATCCGCGGCCCCTTTTCTTTCGCGCCCGACGCGACGATCAACGGCGAAAGAAAAGGGGGCGTAAGGCCACAACAGACAGTTGGGCGATTTGATCAGTCGGGGAGGACCCAGAGGTTGTCGGCCAGCCGGTCGCCCAAACCGACTCGGTCTGCCGCATCCACCTCGAGTATCCGGGTGCCGTCCGGAGCGATCTCTACGAGCTTCAGCTCGTGGCCCGGCATGAGGCTGTGTTTCTCCAGGTACACGAGCACGTCGTGGTCGAGCTCGACATCCTCGAGCAGGCGGGTGAGGGTGCCGGACTCCTCTACCGCCATGGCGGCGACCGGCTTTAGCGCCGCCCACGGGACTGCGGAGGAGGTTCCCGGGATCGGGTTGCCGTGCGGACAGGTGTGGTCGCCCTGGAGTTTGTCGAGGATCGCCTGCTCGATCTCGGGCGTCATAACCTTCTCCCAGTCGAGCGCCTGGTCGTGGCACGAGTGCCACGGCAGTCCGAGGATGTCCGTGATCATCCGCTCGGCGAGGCGGTGGCGCCGCACGAGGGTCTCCGCGACCTCTCGACCGGTTTCTGTGAGCGCGATTTCGCGCGTCTGTTGGATGGTGACGTAACCGTCGGCGATCAGGCGGCGCACGCCCTCGGAGACGGTTGCCGGAGCGAGGCCCAGGCGTTCGCTAATGCGGGCCTGCAGGATCTTTCGGCCCTCCTCCTCCAGCTCGTAGACCGCCTCCAAATATTCCTTTGAAGCAGGGTTTAGTGCGCTCAGATCCAAAGAGGGAGTGGCCATCGACCGGATTGTAAGCTGGAATTCGATGTCACCGCCGAAGGCTTCCCCCAAACCAAAGGTAATGATTCTGGACGGTCATTCGCTGGCCTTCCGCGCGTTCTACGCGTTGCCCGAGGACCTGCAGACCACCGACGGGACGCACACGAACGCCGTTTACGGCTTCACTTCGATGCTGATCAAACTCCTGCAGGAGGAGAAGCCCGACTACATCACTTGCTGCTTCGACATGGGTGGTGCGCTCAAACGCACCGAGGAATTCGCCGACTACAAGGCGACCCGCACGGAGGCGCCGTCCAACTTCTCGCCGCAGCTGCCTCTGATCGACGAGGTGCTCAAGGTTCTCCATATCCCGGTCTTCCGCCTCGAAGGCCACGAGGCCGACGACATCATCTCGTTCCTAGCTCGGATGTCGGCGTCGGCCGGGGCCCGAGTTCGGATAGTCACCGGTGACAGGGACTTCTTCCAAGAGGTCAACGACGACATCCACGTCCTCTACAACCGTCGCGGCATCACCGACATCGTGCAGATGGACGCCAAGGCCGTCGAGGCACGGTACGGGGTGCCGCCGTCCAAGTACGTGGACCTCAAGGCACTCGAGGGCGACACATCCGACAACCTCCCGGGTGTGCCCGGCGTGGGCACCAAAACGGCCGCCAAGCTCATCCAGAAGTACGGCAATGCGGAGGCCGTTATCGAACACGCCGATGAGCAGACGCCGAAGCTCGCGCAGAACCTCGCCGCGCACGGCGAGCAGGTTGTTCTCAACAAGAAGCTGTCCACGCTCGTTGAGGTTCCGCTCGAAGGTGTCGAGCTTGCGGATCTGAAGATGGGCGCGTGGAACCTCGACGAGGTGAAAGATCTTTTCACCTCACTCGAGTTCCGTTCGCTTCTCGAGCGTCTGATGCAGGACCTGCCGGAAGCAGCCGAGGGGGAGGGCACTCCGTTCGACCTCGAAGTGCGAGTGATGGACACCGCTGCAGACCTCGAGGCCCTTGCGGCAGAACTCGCAGCGGCGGGGCGTTTCTCCCTCGACCTCGTCGCGGCAACGCCGCGCGGCGCGCCGCGATCACTTGCGTTCGCCTGGGGAGAGGGGCAGGTGGCCTTCGTTCCCGCCGGCGCCAAGGGTGTTGCGCATGAAGAGATAGCGGCCGCACTGGGGTCCGTCCTTGCCGATGCGTCCGTCGCAAAGGTCGTTCACGGCGGACGGGGCATCATCCTCGGACTGGCCGGCATCGGGCTGGAGCTCGGGGGGCTGCACATCGACACGCATGTGGCCTCCTATCTTCTCGACCCCGGCGCGAGCGGCTACGCCCTCGAGGAGATCGCCCGCAAGTACACCGGCCGGGAGCTAAAAGCAGTCACGGGAGCGGAACGCGTGGAGGAGGATTCCCCTCAAGGCGCCTTGGACCTCGGAGGCGAGGATCAGGACGAGATCGAAGCCGAGGACGGGTGCCTGCGCGCTCTCGCGGTGGCCGAGATCGCCTCCACCGTAGAGCCGGAGCTCGAACGCCTCGGCATGTCGCAGCTTTACAGGGAGATCGAACATCCGCTGATCCCGGTCCTCGCCCGTATGGAGCAGATCGGCGTGCACATCGATCTCGACTACCTCTCCACGATGGCGCGCGATCTCGACGTACGCATCGGAGAACTCGAAACGGAGTGTTACGAGCTGGCCGGTGAGCACCTGAACCTGGGCTCGCCCCCCCAGTTGCGCAAACTGCTCTACGAAAAGCTCGGCCTCAAGACCACGCGCCGGACCAAGACCGGATTGTCGACGGATGCCCGTGCCCTCCAACAGCTGGTCGGCCAGCATGCGTTCGTGCAGAAGCTGCTCGACTACCGGGAGCTCGCCAAACTCAAGAACACATACGTCGATGCGCTGCCGCCACTCGTCGATCCTAAGGACGGGCGCGTTCACACGACATACGAGCAAACGGTCACCACAACCGGGCGGCTCTCGAGCACCAACCCGAACCTGATGAACATCCCCATCCGCACGGACATCGGACGCACGATCCGGCGCGCCTTTGTTCCCGCGGAGGGACTCAAAATCCTCTCGGTTGACTATTCGCAGATCGAATTGCGGGTAATGGCGCATCTCTCCGAGGACCCGATCCTCGTAGAGGTCTTTCGCAAGAGGGAGGACGTCCACGGCGCTACCGCCGCACGCATATTCAAGGTTGATGCGGGGGATCTCACGGTCGGTCAGCGCTCCACTGCGAAGATGGTGAACTACGGTCTCGCGTACGGGATGGGCGCGCCGGGACTCGCGGAACGTCTGAACATCCCCGTCCCGGAGGCCCGCGAGATCATGGACCGCTATTTCGAGCAGTTCGGAGGGGTGAAGGAGTTTCTCGACGCCGTCGTCACCAAGGCACACGCGGACGGTTTCACAACGACGATGTTCGGCCGCCGCCGCTATCTTCCGGAGCTGGGCAGTGGCAATCCCCGTGTGAGGGCGATCGGCGAAAGGCAGGCACTCAATGCGCCGATCCAGGGAACCGCCGCAGACATCATGAAGCTGGCGATGATCAATGTTGCGGCTGCGATCGAGAACGAGGGGGTGGGGACGCGGATGATCCTCACCGTTCACGATGAACTCGTATTCGAGGTCCCCGACGGCGAGGTCGAGGCCGCCACGGAGCTCGTCGAGCGCGAGATGACCGGGGTCTGCGAGATGAAGGTGCCCCTGGAAGTGGACGCATCCGTAGGGGTCAATTGGGCGGACGCCAAGTCCTGACGCCCCCGAACCGTTCGCGCACATTCGGGCGCCCCCTTTTCTTTCGCCGTTGTCGGCACAAATCGGGCGCGAAAGAAAAGGGGCCGTGGATTCCGTAGCTCAGCGCGAACAGTTCGACTTGGTTAACATCACGAGTGGCGTGGTGGGTTCTCGGGGGAGGCAACCATGACTGTTCGCAGTCCCTTTCCGGACGTTTCTATCCCGGAGGTCTCGCTGTCGGATTTCGTTCTGGAGACGGCGGCCGACCTCGGAGACAGGCCGGCGCTGATCGACGGGCCGAGCGGGCGAACGATCACCTATGGGCAACTTGCCGGCGCCGTGCACTCGGTTGCTGCCGGACTCGTCGAGAGGGGATTTGGTAAGGGCGACGTGTTCGCGATCTTCTCGCCGAATCTTCCGGAGTATGCGATTGCCTTCCATGCCGTCGCGAGCCTCGGAGGGATCACGACGACGGCAAACCCGCTGTACACAGTCGATGAACTCACGTTCCAGCTCAAAGACTCTGGAGCAAAGTTTCTTCTCACGGTTCCACCGTTCCTGGCCACCGCTGCCGACGCCGCAGGCCGCGCCGGGCTCGCCGAGGTCTTCGTGTTCGGGGAGGCCGAAGGTGCAACGCCTTTCTCGTCATTGATGTCGTCCGGCGCGCCGCCACAGGCTGAAATCGACCCGCACAACGACCTTGTGGTCCTGCCGTACTCGAGCGGAACGACCGGCTATCCAAAGGGCGTCATGCTGACGCACAACAACCTGGTGGCCAACGTCTGCCAGATGAACGCCGTAGCTCCGGTGGGGGAGTCTGACACGCTGATCGGCGTACTGCCCTTCTTCCACATCTACGGCATGACGGTGATCATGAACGCGGCCATCCGGCGCGGCGCCACCATCGTGACTATGCCGCGCTTCGACCTCGAGCAGTTCCTCAAGGTGATTCAGGACTACAAGGTCACCCGGGCCCATCTCGTTCCACCAATAGTCCTTGCGCTCGCCAAACACCCGATCGTGGACAAGTTCGACCTGAGTTCCTTGAAGCACATAACGTCGGGGGCGGCGCCGCTGAGTGGGGACCTGTCCGAAGACTGCGCCGATCGCATCGATTGCCAGGTCGTTCAGGGATACGGGCTCACGGAGACGAGCCCGGTGACGCACGTCGTGGCCGACGAACTGGCAAACAAACCCGGGTCCATCGGGCCCCCGATCCCCAACACGGAGTGCGTGGTCGTCGACACCGCCACCGGTGCCGAGTCCGGTTCGGGAGACCTGGGCGAAGTGTGGATCCGGGGACCGCAAGTCATGCGCGGTTACCTGAACAACGAAGCCGCAACCGCAGCGACCATCGATGACGACGGGTGGCTGCACACGGGGGACATCGGCTACGCGGACGGGGACGGATATTTCTTCCTGGTCGACCGCCTCAAAGAACTGATCAAGTACAAGGGGTTCCAGGTCGCGCCTGCCGAACTCGAGGCTCTGCTCGTGGCTCATCCCGAGGTCGCGGACGCCGCCGTCATCGGGCGGCCCGACGCCGAGGCGGGCGAGATACCCAAGGCGTTCATCGTCAAGCGGGGCGAGGTCAGCGAGGACGAGATCGTGGCCTTCGTCGCCGATCGTGTCGCCCCTCAGAAGAAGGTGCGAGCCGTAGAGTTCGTCGATCAGATCCCGAAGTCGCCCTCCGGGAAGATCCTGCGCCGTGTGTTGAAGGAGCGAGAGACGCCGATCGGCGGGTGACCGCCCGCCGGCTCCGCCCCGAAAGGCAAATCACCACCACCCCTCGGGGGTCATTTGCCATCTCGGCGCGCCGGCAGCAGTTCGAGCGCCGCGCCCCAAATCCCCCTGTTGAGCAGGGGCTCCGGAGTTCCGTATACTCGTTCGGCCCCCTCGCGCGGGGGTTAATTTCTGTGAGGAGGAACCCAATTTGACGCAGGAGCAAGGCGGCGCTGTCCAAGCGCCGGAGTCCGCCGACATCGCCGGCGTGCCCGGCGAGGGCGAGGAGACCCTGCCGGACGGTCGAGGAGGCATGATCACTCGCACCGCACCGTCCACGTCGGGAGCGACGTACGCGGGTGGGGTCATCGTCGAGAACGACGTCGGTGACTCGCAAGAAGAGCTGATGGCCGCAATCGAGGCCACGATCCGGCCCTTTGATGAGGGCGACATCATGAACGGCACCGTCGTGAAGATCGACAAAGACGAAGTGCTGCTCGACATCGGATACAAGTCCGAAGGTGTCATCCCCCTTCGAGAGCTGTCGATCCGCAACGATGTCGATCCACATGAGGTTGTTGCGGTGGGCGACGAGGTCGAGGCACTCGTTCTTCAGAAGGAAGATACCGACGGCCGTTTGATCCTCTCCAAGAAGCGTGCGCAGTACGAACGCGCGTGGGGACGGATCGAAGAGATCAAGTCGAAGGACGGCACCGTCCGAGGTCCCGTTATCGAAGTGGTCAAAGGCGGATTGATCCTCGACATCGGTTTGCGCGGATTCCTCCCCGCGTCACTTGTCGAGATGCGCCGAGTTCGTGACCTGCAGCCGTACGTAGGCAAGGAGCTCGAGTGCCGCATCATCGAGCTCGACAAGAACCGGAACAACGTCGTGCTGTCGAGGCGCAAGTTCCTCGAGGAATCTCAGGCGGAGCAGCGGCAGGAGTTCCTCACATCGCTCGAGAAGGGCGAGGTCCGCACCGGGACCGTGTCTTCGATCGTCAACTTCGGTGCGTTCGTCGACCTCGGCGGCGTCGACGGTCTGGTCCACGTCAGCGAGTTGTCGTGGAAACACGTCGATCACCCGAGCGAAGTGGTGGACGTCGGCCAGGAGGTCAACGTCGAGGTACTGGAGGTCGACCTCGACCGCGAGCGCGTCTCCCTCAGCCTGAAAGCAACCCAAGAGGACCCGTGGCGCCAGTTCGCCAGGACGCACGAGGTTGGCGACATCATCGAGGGACGCGTCACCAAACTCGTCCCGTTCGGTGCATTCGTCGAGGTCGACGATGCGATCGAGGGACTCGTGCACATCTCCGAACTGGCGGAACATCACGTCGAGAAGGCCGAGGACGAGGTCAGCGTGCACGACCGTGTGCCGGTCAAGATCATCGACATCGATCTCGATCGCCGCAGGATCAGCCTGTCGCGCAAGCAGGCCGTTCGGGAATCCGCTCCCGGTATGGACGCCATGGCCTCCGGCGAGATGGAGCTGGAGCCCGAGATAGAGGTCGAGGCGCGCGCTGCGTCGGAGGCCGCCGGCGTGCCCACCGAGGACACGTCGCAGCGGCCCGAGGGTGAGGCAGAGATCGCATCCGCTGCGGAGACCGCTCCCGAGATCGCCGAAGAGCCACTGGCACCCGAGGCCATCACCAGCGCGGAGGATGCGGGCAGGGCGGCCCCTCCGGAGGAGAAGGAAGAGGCGGAGATGACCTCTCACGCGGCGCCAGACTCGCCGCCGGAGGGACGAGAAGGTGTAACCGCCGCGGAACCCGACAAGCGCAACCAGCAAGAGCGTCTGCTCCAGGAGGAGCCCGATCCGGGCGCCGCGCCGGGCGAGACCATCGACGAGATCACGGCCGAGGACGAGCCGAAGGCAGAGGCCGAGGGCGCGGAGTCCGGGGCCGAGACGCTGGAGCCAGGCGAAGAGGGCGACGAGGAGTCGATCGAGTCGATCGTCCAGGATCTAAAGCGCGAGCGCGGCCAGTCCTAGTCAGTTCATCGAACATGTTCGTCGTCGGGCTGACGGGGGGCATCGGTACCGGCAAGACGACGTTCGCTGCACTTCTCCTTGAGCGCGGCGCGCAGGTGATCGATGCGGACGCACTGGGCCGCGACGCTCTCCGTCCGGGGGAGCCGGCGTGGCACTCGGTGGTGGATCAGTTCGGAAAAGAGGTCCTCGTCCATCCGTCGATGGAGATCGACCGGAGGCGCGTTGCCGAGCTCGTATTCAATGATCCAGAGGCGCTGAAGGCACTGAACGCGATCGTCCATCCGGTCATCTTCAAATCGGTGGCCGACGAGCTCGACCGATTGCGCTCCAGCGACGCGATAGTCGTCCTCGATGCAGCGCTCGTCGTGGAGACGGCGCTGGCAGATGTCTGTGATGCCGTGATCGTGATGGACTCCACCGACGACGAACGCATCCGCCGGCTACAGCACGATAGAGGCATGTCGGTGCCCGACATCAAAGCGCGCATGACATCTCAGTCGGACCGGGAGGTACTGCTCGGTAGAGCAGACATCGTGGTGCGCAACGATGGCACCAGCGAGGATCTGGCTCGTGAGGCCGACCGTGTGTGGAAACGTCTCCTCGAGATGAGGGGCTCCCGAGGATGATTGAGATCGTCTTTCTCGACGCGGGCGAGACCATCCTTCATCCGCATCCCTCGTTTCCGGAGCTGTTCGCCCGTACCTGCCGCGAACACGGATACGAGGTGTCGCCCGAAAAGGTCGCCCCCGTCCTCTATGGGATGGTGCGTGACATGGGAACCATCGCCGCGGAGATCGGCGACTCGGCGCCGTCCACATCCGCGGCCGGTTCGTATTCACTGTGGACCCACATCTACCGCCGGTGCCTCGATGGGCTCGGCATCCCCGTGGATACGCTGCCGGACGAGCTCTACAAGGTGTTCTCGGACAGTGCGACTTACCGTCTCTATCCCGATGCTCTTCCGGCAGTGGACCGGCTGCGCGCCGATGGATATCGCGTCGGGTTGATCTCGAATTTCGAGGGCTGGCTCGAAGAGATGCTCGTGGAACTCCAAGCCGGCGATGTGTTCGAGGTCAGCGTGATATCGGGCCTCGTGGGTGTCGAGAAACCCGACCCCCGGATCTACGAGATGGCCCTCGAGCAGGCCGGTGTGGAACCCGGCGCGGCGGCCCACGTGGGCGATTCGATCCGGCTCGATGTGGAGCCCGCGACGGCAGTCGGCATCAACGCGGTGCTGCTCGACCGATCCGGGGCGCATCCCGACACCGAATGGCCGACCATTGGCAGTCTGGAGGAGCTTCCGGCGATCATCGCCAATCTGTAGCGGACTCGTCTTACTGTCTGCTCAGAACCGCGGAATGCGCGGTTTTCAGCAGACGGAATGGGAGGATCGCGGCGTGAGCACTTCGTACTCGGACGAATCGCGCGTCTGCCGAGTGTGCGGCCAGGCCTACCCGGCGAACAGTCCGACCTGCCCGCGCTGCGGGTACACGCCGGCGTCGTCGGCGCCCGATGTGGAGGCCGACTGGAAACAGAAGATCCCGCTCCCGCCGCGGCCGAACGTATCGCGCCTGGCGGTGGCCGTCCTAGTCACAGGACTCATTCTGCCGTTTGTGGCAGGGGTGCTGATCTTTCTGTCGTTCTCGGAGGAGACGAGCGGCGGGCCCCAAGCCGTGCGGCCGGAAGTAGCGGATCCCGGAGGCACTTCGGGAGCGCACGGCCGCGGCTGCCGGCGAAAGGTGACACGTTATCTGCGCGACCTCTCCAAGGCCTTCGGCAAGTCGAACGCCACCGCGGCGCTGTTCATCGAGGCATCGAACGAGTTCGGCCCCGGAAGCAAACGCTACAGCGCGCTCATCGACATCTACGGCGACGTGAACTTGCTGATCGCGGACGGAAAGAAGAAGCAGGCCCTGCGCCGGGCGCGGCCACAGATCCGGGCGGCCTGCGCGCGCTGACCCTCACCAAACCTCCGTACACGGAACGACAAGGATTGTCGTGTGGTGTACATAGGTTTGATGCCAGCCCTAGTGGGCGGGCTTCCACTCCGGATTCGGCAGCCGGAGCGTAAACGTCGAGCCCTCGCCGACCTTGCTCGTGACGGTGAGCGTGCCGCCCATGGCCTCGGCGAAGCCGCGTGTGATGTACAGCCCCAGGCCGATGCCGCCGGTTTCCATCGTGAGCGGGTTCTCGAGGCGGTGGAAACGTTCGAATACCTTATCGACCTGATCCGGAGGGATGCCGCGCCCGCGGTCGGCCACTCCCAGGGCGATCCACTGGCCCTCGTTGTGCAACTGGACCGTGACGGGCGCGTCCTTCGCGGAGTACTTGCTCGCGTTCGACACGAGGTTGGCAGCGATCTGCGCCACCCTCGTCCGGTCGGCAACCACCAGCGGCAGATCAGGGTCTGCGAGGAGCTCGAACTGCCGGTCCGGCTCCATGCTCCTGAACGGCGGGAGTGTGGTTTCGACGAGATCGACGAGGTCGACCGAATCCATGCGCATCGTGCCCTCGACGTTTGCGCTTCCGGCGACCATTCGTGCAACCAGCAGCACATCGTCGATTAGCAAAGTCATGTGGTCGACCCTCTCGACGATGCGGCCGAGTGCGTCTTCCATTCGCTCGGGTGAGACGTTGCCTTTCTTTCGCAACAGCGTCTGCGCGTAGCCTTTGATCGGCGTCAGCGGAGTACGGAGTTCGTGAGAGACACGCGCCAGGAAATCGTCCTTCAGGCGTTCCGCCTCGTACTCGTGTGTGATGTCGTGGATGAGGATCGCATCGCCGGTGCAGCTTCCGTGCTGATCGAACAGCATGGTGTGGCGCGCCTGAGCGACCCGCTCACCTCCCTCGCGATGCCTGAGCACCATCTCAACGGAGGTGACGGGAGCGTCGGGGCTCGCAAGGCGCAGTGGCTCGAGGGAGTCCACGGGCTGTCCGGAGGGATCGTCCGCAACGAGGACCTCCGAGATCAAGCGGCCGCGGGCGTCGTTCTCTTCGATTCCCGTGAACCGGACCATTGCGGGACTCCACACCACGACCTCACCTTCCCGATCCAACAGCACGATCCCATCGGATGCTCCGCCCACGATCCGGTTCAGGCGGTCGCGTTCGGTCACCACCTCTTCGAGGAGTTCGGCGGAGCGGACCACTCCACGATAGGCAAGGTGGAGGGTCGCCGCAGGCACGACTAGAAGCGCAAGGAATTCGGGCCGCGTCTGCCACAGGACGGCACTCACGATACCGACAGCGGCGTTGCCGTAGACGGTCAGCGCGGACATCTGCACACTCGATCGGAGCACCGGTGCGAACTTGCGGTCCTCCAGTATCGAAACGAGGCCGGACATGGCCACGAGGTTGGTGACGCCGAAGGCGGTGACGCCCATGGCAAGCGCAATCAGACCTTGGGCACTCAGAGGATCTGCGCCGCCGGACAACTGGTGGAAGACGATCAGCGCGGCAACCGTCGACACGGTGTACTGCGCGGTGTTGAAGAGGAACTTGATCGGGTGCCTGCGATGGAGGAGGTTGGCAATCGCCATGCCGGCCAGGGTGATCAGCAAGGCGTTTTGGTACGAGAACAGCAGGATGTTGATCGCCACAGCGGCTTCCACGAGTGTGATGAACTCGGTGGACTTTCCGTGGTGGAGGTAGAGGATGATCCCCTCTGCCGCCACAGTGATGAGGGCGAAGAGGAGAATGGCGACCGGACGAGATTCGAGCGGCGCGCCGGGTCTCGTGGGCGCGACCACAAGGGACAGCGCGGCAAGGACCGCCACCCCCGTCCAAGCCAGGACGTAGGTGGCGATCCTCCTTTGTGCGTATACCGCTAAAGCAGGAGCGGAACTCGGCGCTAGCGCCATTCCTCGGCGGTCCAGTTGTCGGCGGCCCAACCTCTGCCGGCCCATCCACGCCCGGACCAGTCAGAGTTACTCCACAGTTCTCCGGCCCATCCCCGACCGGCCCATCCCCGACCGGCCCATCCGCGTCCGGCCCATCCACGTCCCGACCAATCGGCGCCGGCCCATCCACGGCCGGCCCATCCACGGCCGACCCACTCGGCGCCGTTCCAGGCCTTGTTTGCCCATCCACGTCCCAGCCAGCGATCTCCGCCCACCGGGCTGCGGTACCAATCCCACGAGCTCTTGCCCGATCCCTTGCCGTTGTCTGGTTGCGGGTCGCTCGGATACGGGGCAGGTCCGCCCGCGGGGAGCGCAGGGAGATCGGTGTTGGCAGGTGGTGCCGATGAGGCAACGGCCGCCGCCACATCGACAACGCCGGCACCGGTGGAGTGGACGTCCGCTCCCGCCAGGGGAGCGGCGCCGCCGAGCAGGCGGCCCTTGACTGCATCGGGGCTCAGACCCGGCTCTGCCTGGAGGAGCAGAGCGGCTGCGCCGGCCGTGATGGCGGCCGACATCGAGGTCCCGGATCCCCGGAAGTAGTCATCCTCGATACGTGCATTGGGGTAGGTGGTGTCGACGGTGCTCCCGGGTGCACGAAGCGAAACTATTGCGGTGCCGGGTGCAACGAAGTCGGGCTTCTGGAGGCCGAAGACCGAAGGACCGCGAGCCGACCACTCGGCGACGAAGTCGTCGGAGAGTCCGGGCGTTCCAGACTCGTCTGTGGCCCCTACGGTGATGACGTAGGGATCGACTCCGGGTGAGGCGATCGAGCCGGGGCCGGGGCCCGAGTTGCCGGCCGCCGTGACGACAACCAGGCCATCGGCCCACAGACGCTCGACCGCAAGCACCAGTGGATCCGGACCGCTTGTGGCCGGGCCCGCAAGTGCCATGAGGACGACTCGGATGTTGTAGCTAGCTTTCGATGCATCGATCAGCTGCAGTCCATACAGGACCTGACCGAGCGTTGTGCTCCCGTCGGCGCTCGCTACCTTGACGGACACGAGGTTTGAGCGTGGTGCGATTCCAACGTAACGCTGGCCGGAGGCAGAGCCGTCGCCGGCGATGATCCCTGCCATCGATGTGCCGTGCCCGTAGCTATCGGAGAAGGTGCCCTCGTTCGTCAGGTCGGCACTCGCAACGACGCGGCCGGCGAGATCGGGGTGGTCCGACACGCCGGTGTCGAGCAGTGCCACACCGACGCCAGAGCCGGTAACGCCGTTGCGCCACAGGTTCATGGCCCCGACGCTCAGGGGGTAGGTCGTTCCCAGCTCGCGCTCACTCTTGTAGGAAGCGCTTTGGACGTTGAGCTTGTAGTTGCGGGTAACCGACTCCACACGGGGGTCCGTGGAGAGTTCGGAGACGTGAGCCGCAGGAACGCGAGCGATCACGCCGTCGACGAGAGTGACGTGCTGATGGATCGTGCCTCCGTGGAGGCGGACCGCTTGTGCGGCGTCGTTGGAGGATCGCTCTCCCACAACTACGACGGTCGTGAATTTGCCGGCTGCGGGAGCCGCAGTCGTCGGAAGGAGTAGTGCAACAAGGGCGAGGACCGCAAGCAGCCCTCCCCGGCGGAGGGATCGGTGACGGATCATCAGACTGCCTGCAACTTGCGATCGGCGATGACTCGCTCCATCTCGGTGAAGAGGAGCTCGAAATCGACCGGCTTAGTGAGATAGGAAGCGGCGCCCGCTCGCCATCCCGCCCAGACATCATCGTCGGTCGTTCTGGCGGTGAGCATGATGATCGGCGTGCGGGACAGCTGCTTGTCTTTGTGCAGTGCCTCCGCCACCTGGATGCCGTCGACGAACGGCATCATGACATCCAGGATGACAATGTCGGGTAACGACTTTCGAGCCTTCTCGAGCGCTTCTGGCCCATTCGACGCGGTCACGACCTCGTATCCCTCATCTGAGAGCGCGAGCTCGAGAATCTGCTGAATCGACTGATCGTCGTCGACAACGAGAGCGCGCATAGCGCTTTCCTTTCGTTCGGTAGCCCCGCCGACCCAGTGGGTCCGGTAGCTTTGCGTCCCCGCCTCGCAACGGGTTTGCCTTTTTCGCGTTGTGTATCTCGCTGGACGATTCATTTATCGGCCAAGCGGGGACTTTTGTTCATGGTCCCGGGGGCCTAAATGCCTGCGGTCCGGAGACTAGCGATTTCTAGTCATTCCGGCCTTGAATGCGCTCCGCAGTCGAGTATGTGACTAGTCCTGGAAATGAAATCCCAGGTCACGGTTATGGCGAGCTGGCTAATCGCCGACGCGGGGTGCAACCTCCTCGCCGATCAAATGCACCATCTCGATGTCCTCGTGAGCCAGGTGCTGAAGCATCACCCGTGTTACGCCCGCCTCCTCGAGCCGGCCGAGGTGATCAACGACCTCGTCCACCGTTCCGACGATCCACGCGTCGCCCAGCCCCTCGATCCACTCCTCGACGGAGCCATCGTTGCCGTCCAGGTCCATGACGCGGCGCGCCCTACGTTCAACTTCCCGGCGGTCGCGACCCACGATGCAGCCGGTCATCAACGAAAACACGAGCGTGGCCGGATCGCGCCCCTCGGCTTCCCACGCGGCCGCCACCCGAGTTCTCTTGTCGGCGCAGACGGCCGGGCTCGCGTAGACCACGTTGTACTCATCGGCCCACCGAGCTGCGAGTGCGGCGGTTCGCCTATTGGCACTTCCGCCGACGATCAGGTTTGGGTGCGGATCCTGCAGGGGCTTGGGCAGCGCATTGAGGTCGTTGAGTGTGTAGTGCTTGCCCTTGAAGTCGAAGGGCAGGTCGCTCCATTGTCGGTGCACGATCTCGATCTGTTCGGTGAGCATCTCGATGCGAGCGGGGGCATCGGGGAAGGGGAAGCCGTAGGCCGTGTGTTCGGCGAGGTTCCAACCGGCACCGATACCGAGTTCGGCGCGCCCACCCGAGATGTGGTCGACGGTAGCGACGCTCTTTGCCAGAACGGAGGGATGCCTGAATGTCGCCGGGGATACAAGGCTGCCGAGCCGGATTTTCGGCGTCCGGGCCGCAAGCCCGGCAAGTGTTGTCCAGGCATCCAGGGACCCGCGCTCCGTGTAGCCGGACACGGACAGGTAGTGGTCTGAGCGAAATAGCCCCTCGAGGCCGCCGCTCTCGCACGCGTCGGCGAGTGCACACCATTGATCCCAGGTGACGTCTTCCTGACCCTCAATCATCAAACAGAGGCGCATCCCACCGACCTCCTTCGGAAGCTAATTGAAACCTCGTTTGTCCTGCTTGAGGGCAACGTCGACCCCGGCCGCCGAAGCGAGAACAAGGAGTCGCAGATCCCCGGTGACGCCGGGATCGATCTCCAGAACGTAGTTGTCGGCGGTTGTGAACATAGTCTTTGCGAGTCCTTCCCACTTCTTTGTAATGCGCGCCACCTCACGTTCGGTTGGATCGACGATGGAGAAGTTCCAGGCCCGCCAGTTCTCTGCACGGATCTGCCCGAGCGGCTGGCCCGCAGCACCCTGAAGGTCGAACCGGATCTTCCCGAAGACGTTCGCCTGAGTAATCGTGCCGGCCTCTCGTCCCATCCCATCTTTGACTGACAGGCGGGATTTGACGACCTTGCGAGGCCGTGTCAACTCGCACACCTTCGTTCCCGCCATGTCGTAAACGGCGAGCGTGTGAGTCATGAACTGGTCCAGACTCGTGAGGAGGCGCGCCGCCTTCTTTAGCGCGGACTGACCCTCCTGCCTGATGGATCCGATCTCCGCACCGGACTCGTCCCAGATCTTGAATTCCTGGTTCATCTCGATGAGCTTGACCTTCTGGCGGAAGACGAGCAGTTTGCGATCGAGCAGGTCAGACACTGTTTTCTCCTTGCTCTATGGACACGTAGGTATTGGGGTCTGTGGGATAGAAACGATACGAGAGGGCAGCCTACTTCCGTGGTCAAAGATGGGACTTGACGAATACAGGCGCAAGAGAGATCTCCGTAGGACCCCGGAGCCATCCGGAGGCAAGAAGGGGCGCGGGTCGCCTCGCTTCGTGATCCAGAAGCACGCCGCTCGGAGCCTCCACTACGACTTCCGCCTGGAATCCGGCGGTGTTCTCAAGTCGTGGGCGGTTCCGAAGGGACCATCGACCGACCCACGCGAGAAGCGACTTGCGATGCCCACCGAGGATCATCCCCTCGATTACATCGACTTCGAGGGCGTCATTCCCGAGGGCAACTACGGGGCGGGAAGTGTCATCGTGTGGGACACCGGTCCGTATCGGATCCTGTCCCGGAGCGCACCGGATGCCCCCCTCGAGGAGAAGCTGGATCGGGGGCACGTGACTGTGTGGCTCGAGGGACAGAAGCTCCGCGGTGGATATGCGCTCACCCGAGTAGCGCGCGGTCAGGACGAGCGCTGGATCCTCGTGAAGATGAAGGACGAGGAGGCCGACGCCCGCCGCAATCCGGTGAAGACGCAGCCGGAGTCCGTCTTGACGGGCCGCACAAACGAAGAGGTCGCCGCCGACCGGAACGCAAAGGAGTGGAGATGACTCCCGAAGTCGGAAAGGCCGAGATGGCAATCGACCACGAAATGTCGTGGCTAACTGCCATTTCGGAGGCCGTCTGATTGTCTAAGCGGCGCGCACCTCGGGATTCGGCTCGAGCACATGCTCCAGCGCCGTCCGGACGTCGTCGACGAGGTGCACCGTCATCTCGGTGCGGATGTCATCCGGAAGATCGTCGAGGTCCGGCTCGTTGCGCGCCGGGAGCATGACCTCACGCAATCCGGCTCGATGTGCCGCGAGTACCTTCTGTTTCACGCCTCCGATGGGCAGAACGCGGCCCTGCAGCGTGACCTCTCCCGTCATTCCGACGGTACTGCGTACGGGACGTCCTGAGGCCAGGCTCATGAGCGCCGACACGATTGCGACGCCCGCCGACGGTCCGTCCTTCGGCACCGCGCCCGCCGGAACGTGAACGTGGAACTTTCCGTTCAACCCATCCTGTGATAACCCGAGCTCCTCGGCGTGTGACCGGACGTATGACAGCGCGATCTGAGCCGACTCCTTCATGACGTCGCCTAACTGACCGGTAAGGGTCAGGCCTGTCTCTCCCTCGAGCGCGCCCGCCTCGACGAACAGTACGTCGCCTCCCGCCGCGGTGACGGCCAGGCCCGTCGCAACGCCGGGAACGGACGTGCGTTCCGCCGCCTCGAAGTGGAACCTCCGCTTCCCCAGGTACTTTTGTACGTCGCTCTCGTCGACGACAACGGTGGCAGGCAGGTCACCGGCCGCGATCTGCGATGCGATCTTCCTCAGCACCGACCCAATCTGACGCTCGAGTCCGCGCACGCCCGCCTCGCGGGTGTAGTGACGGATGATCGTGCGAAGTCCTGACTCCGTGAACTCGGCTTCCTCTTCCTCGAGACCGGCACGCTCCAACTGGCGCGGAAGCAGGTGGTCGCGCGCGATGGCCACCTTTTCGTACTCCGTGTAACCGTCGAGCGAGATCACTTCCATGCGGTCGAGCAACGGTTGAGGAATCGTTTCGATCACGTTGGCGGTGCATACGAAGAGGACCTCGGATAGGTCGAGCTCGACGTCGAGGTAGTGATCGCGGAAGCTATGGTTCTGCGCCGGGTCGAGCACCTCGAGAAGGGCCGAGGAAGGATCACCCCGCCAGTCCGCGCCGACCTTGTCGACCTCGTCGAGCATGAAGACGGGGTTCTTAGTGCCGGCCTCTTTGAGTGCGCGCGCAATCCGCCCCGGAAGCGCTCCGATGTACGTGCGGCGGTGACCTCGGATCTCGGCCTCGTCGCGTACGCCACCCAGCGAAGCACGCACGAACTTCCGTCCGAGTGCCCGCGCGATCGACTCACCCAGCGAGGTCTTGCCCACACCGGGAGGACCGACGAGCGTCAACACAACGCCGGAACCGCGCCCGGTGGGTGTTCCGAGCCCCCGCTCGGCGCGCAGCTTGCGAACCGCGAGGAACTCGATCAGCCGGTCCTTTACATCGGCCAGACCGGTGTGGTCCTCGTCGAGGATCTTGCGCGCCTCGTCGATGTCGAAATTGTCTTCCGACCGGGCGTCCCACGGAATCTCGACCATCCAGTCGAGGTACGTCCGGATCCAGCCGTGCTCTGGGTTCTGAGGAGGAGTCCGTTCCAGCCGCTTGAGCTCGCGCTCCGCTTCCTTACGGACTTCGTCCGACATCCCCACGGCGTCTATCTTCGTGCGGTATTCGGCAACGACATCTTCCTCGTCGTCTTCACCGAGCTCCTTGCGAATCGCCTCGAGCTGTTGCCGCAGCACGTACTCCCTCTGCGTCTTGCCCATCTGTTCCGCTGCCTCGGATCGGATCTTGTCTTTGAGCGTTGCTTCTGCGAGCAGATCCTGGGTCCATTCCAAGACCTTCTCCAGGCGTTCCTCGACATCCGTCGACTCGAGCAGCTCGATCTTCTGTTCGAAGCTGAGGTCGGGGGAGTATCCGGCCATGTCGGCGATCGCGCCGGGTTCCCCCCTCATTCCCCGGAGCAGCTCGGCGAGTTCTCCTCGGCCCTGAGCCTCGAGCATGGCCTCTGCAGTAGCGCGGTACTCGCGCGCGAGCTCAACCGCTCGCTCCGACGAGGACGAATCATCGTCGGCTGGGTCGATCTCGACCCACGTGGCCTCGCCGGTGCCCGGTACTCCGGTCCGGACGACGCCGCGGCGGAGGCCGCGGATCACACTGGCTTCGAGCCCCGACGGGAGCTGTCCCGAGTCCTCGATCTTCGCCACGGTCCCAACCCGGGCGAATCCGGACTCGGTCCGAGGAATGAGCAGGACGAGGTTTTCGGCCCGCCGGGCGGCAGCCACGGCTGCCCTGGATTCGTCGCTTTCGAGGGCAATCGTCACCACCATGTGGGGCAGCACGACGCCGTGCGTTAGGGGAAATATCGGGAGAATCTGTGCCTTTGCCTCTTGCACGAACACCCCTCCGTAGGTAGTCGCTTTGAACCGTCCAACGGAGATTGTCACCTGGGTATTCCAAAAGGTGAGCGCGATGCGCTCAGGTTTGGTGACTGTGCCTGCTAACGGCTCAGGTCAGGTCGCGATCGGGTCCCTCGTGGTGGGCGGCTTCCATAGGCTCGGGCCGGCGGTGCTGAGGGCGCCCGCCACCTCCGGAGTGATCTGCAGGCTCGGGTGTCTCGAGGGAGTCGATGATGTCGAGGAACGCGTCGAGACAGTGGGGGTCGAACTGGGTGCCCCTGCCCTCGAGCATGATCTGGAGCGCCCGGTCTCGGCTCCACGCGGGACGATAGGAGCGGTCCGAGGTGAGGGCATCCCATACGTCTGCGACGGCCACTATCCGCGCGGCGCGCGGTATGGCGTCGCCGGCGAGCTTGTCCGGATACCCCGCCCCGTCGAATCGCTCGTGGTGGTGCCGGACGACCTCGAGGACCTCCCGCAGAGAGCTCGCCTGACGGGCGATCTCCCATCCGATGACGGGATGCTGTTCCACAAGCGACCGTTCGCTCGGAGTAAGCGGCCCCTCCTTCTGCATGACGTAGTCGGGGATTCCGATCTTTCCGATGTCGTGGAGCTCCGCGCCCCAGACGAGCTGGCGCAACTTGTCGGCACCGAGACCGAGTTGTTGTCCGATGGCAAGCGAGATGCTCGTCACGCGCTGGGAGTGTCCTCGGGTGTATGCGTCGCGCGCTTCAACCGCCGCGGCCAGTGCGTTCAGCGCTTCCGGATAGCCGCGCGAGATGTGATGAAGTGCGCCGCTTTGAAAGACGTGTGTGAGGCCGTCCTTTTGGCGGTGCGTCCTCAGGGACCCTGCGATGACTGCGTACACGGTGGTGCCGAAGCCCACGAGAAGGAGCACGTGGTAGTCCCACCACGAGAGATGCCAAAGGCGCCCGAAACGCATCGACCCAATCGCTTCGGCGGCCAGCAGCGAGGCAAGCACGAGCGCAAGCTGCACGGTGTCGCCGTTGAAGCGCCACCTGCGCCAGTGGATCAGCCCCACGACGACCAGAACCAGTGCCGTCAGCAGCTGGACGATCTCCGTCACCGGCTCTTCCGCGGGGAACGAGCGCGATCCGAAACCGCTCAAGGGATCGGCGCGCACCCACACCACTGCGGCAATCATCACCGCGCTCGGCACCGCCAGGGAGATCCACGGATGGGCGGCCGCGAAACGAGCGACGGCGCGCCGCGGGCGCAAAACCGCCGCGGCCTGACATCCTGCAAAGGCTGCAATCGCCATCATCGGGAGCCGCACTACCCACAGGTTCATCTCGGTGCCGGCCACGCCGGGCGTGGTGAGACCGTGGCCGAGCATCCCCACGCCGACGGCAACACAACCGAGGGCAAGGAAGACGAGCGAGGCCTCTCGGGAGCGGGCGGCCGCCACACCGGCCAGGATCGCCATCCCCGCGGAGCACGCCGCGATCGCGCTGACGACGATCAAATGAAAGTTGGCGGATTCGAAGTAAACGTCCAGGCTGGGGACCGCATTGAGCGCGGCGAACAGCGCCACAGGGATCCCTACGAGGGTGCCCGCGACGAGGCTTAGCCCCTTTCTTCGTGATGCAAAAGTCTCCGTAAACAGAGCCATCGTCCGTCCAGTCCCTTATCTGCCCCGCCGTCCTGTGGGGGCCGGGAGCGGTTTGTTCCGCCACTATTTGTCGGCAGCGAGGCAAAAAGCCTTTAAGTGGGTGGGCCGCCGGGAACAACTGAGGCACCTCGCCCCCGTTAAGGTCGTCCGAACGGCCCTGTGGCGTGTGGGGTCTCGTCCGGCAGACTAGGTGTGCTTGGTAACCGGGAAGCGAAAGGGGAGTGCTGTGGCATTTGATTCTGTGATCGGTGGAGCGCGCGATGCCTTGACCGTGAAGCGTGTGTTCGGCGACCCGTACGAGAAGAACGGCCTCACCGTCATTCCGGCGGCCCGCATCATGGGCGGTGGCGGCGGGGGATCCGGCGACGGGCCTCAGGACACCGGCCACGGGGAGGGGGCCGGCTTTGGGATGGCGGCCAAACCGGCAGGCGTCTACGTGATTCACGGCGATAGCGTTCGCTGGCAGCCAGCGGTGGACGTGAACCGGGTAATCCTGGGTGCACAAGTGGTGGCCATCCTCGCACTGCTGACGGCGCGCACAGCGATCCGGGTTCGAGGTCGCAGGGGCTCGCGCAAGCGGAGTTAACGCGTTCTTTTCTTCTCCGTGCGTCTGGCAGACGCTCACAGGAGAAAAGAACCGGCTACTGGGACTCGTGGATGTCGACTTCGGTTAGGTCGACGACGCGCCCTCCGGGAGCCTTCTCGTCGGCCACGACGACCTTGAGCTCGTCGACGGCGCGATACGAGTCCATGACCGTGGCGATCTGCCGCTCCGATCTCCGCATCTCGAACAAGACAAGGCCGATCTTCGCCGTGGGATAGGTCGTTACGACGAACATGGCGTCCGGGCCGGCCGGCATCAGGATGGCTTGTCCGTCGTCACCGGAGACGTAAACATGGTTGACGTCGCCCTTGCCAAGCTCCCCGGAGATTCGTTCCGCGAGGACGAGCACTGACGCGCTCATTGCAGCGAGGCGGTTCTCCTCGAAACCGTCCGGGAGGGCACACACCACGGGCCAGCCGTCCGGGGTCGTTACGGCCGCGGACTCGACGCTGGGGGCGGCGTCGAGGAAATCCTCGAGCACGGCCACCAAGCGGCCGACTCTACTCATCCACCCTCCTCTCTCATGTGGTCACATCATCTCTGAGAGAGGCGCCCCACACTCGGTTTTCTTCGGAATCCCCTCGGCCTGACCGCGAGCTTTCCAGCTCGGCGGCTGCCTACCTGTTTCGGGACTGGGCGCTGCTCCCCCTACCTGCGACCACTCTCAGCGACCCCGCACTGGGAACCAGCGACGATTCGCCCCCCGTATCCCACGCAATGGTTATCAGCCGCCCCTCAACCCCGGTAACGACTCCCGTCCGCGGCGGGTCCCCGACCTTCTCCGATTCGACCTCCACTCGATCGCGTTTATTGACCACGATCGCCTCCTCCAACCTCGTCGGCTTACCCCCCAATTATCCTGCCGGCCCGACTACCCCGTGACCTCCTCGGGCTCGAAGAACAGCCGGTTCGAGCCCAGGAAATCGTCGGTCATGTAGAAGGCCTCTCGAGTTATCTCCCGAGTACGCAGATTGAAAATCAGTGAGAGCTCGCGCCGGCCGTCCTCGTAATGCAGATAGGTCTTGATCGTCGAGGCGTCGACCTGGATCTCGTTCCAGGACGGGGGAGTCCGGCCTCTGACGCGCCGCGTCGCCGCCGTGCCCGAGTTGCAGACCAGCATTCCATTGAGCCCCCAGAAGAAAGGAACGTGTTTGTGTCCGGAGAGCACCACGTCGATGTCGAGCTGGGTCAACTCGGCGAGGACATCGCCGGCATCGGTGATGATGTTTCGCTCCCGCCCGGTGCCCGGTATCGGAACGAGATGGTGATGGATGACGAAGATCTTGATGTCGTCCGGGTATAAGGAGAACTGCTCTTTGATCCACGGATAGTGCTCTCTGCCGACGCGCCCGTCGTTGAGGTCGGGTTCCGACGAGTCCACCGCCACCACCGAATAACCGGTGGCCCGAAGGCGTTCAGCACGTTCGCGTCCAAAGGCTTCCCTTATGACCGAAAAACGCTTCCCGAAAAAGGATCCGAAGTGCACATAGCCCACGTTCCGGGCGTCATGGTTGCCGGGAACGACGATCTTGGGATATTCGATCTCGTCGAGCCAGCGCTCGGCCTCCTGGAACTCCCATTCGTAACCGGCAGCGGTCAGGTCGCCTGCGACCACAACGAGATCCGGGTCCATGTGGTTAATTCGCTTGATCGTCGAAGACATCATCTCGCGATCGAATGTTGGCTCGCCGCAGTGGATGTCGCTGATCTGAGCGATCCGCAGAGGGGTTTTCGACAGGGACATCCGTCCTCCTCGGTATACGCGTGTCGCTTACGATCATAGGAGGGGGTGCTGGAATGACTCGACCAATTACTCATAGTCTCGTCAAGGCGCTGCGGCAGGTCCCCGGTTTCGACCTCCTCACCGACAGGGACCTTCTGCGGATCGTCGGCGCGTCCGTGAATCTTTCGTGGCCCGCCGGCGCAATGGTGTTCGAGAAAGGGTCACCGGGGGAGGCGCTCTACATAGTCCTCTCGGGCGAAGTGCGGATCTTCGATGTGATCAACGGCGCCGAGTTCGAGATCGCCCGGACCGGCCCCGGCAACTTCTTCGGCGAGATGTCCTTGATGCTCGACACCACCCACACCAAGAATGCGCAGGCGGTTGAAGACAGCGAACTACTCGTCCTTATGAAGGAGGCTTTCCGCCGGCTTCTGGAGATGCACGAGGACCTCGCCACGGCCGCGCAGAAGCGCCTGGAGCAGCGCCAGGCCGACACCGCCGCCAAGGTCGAGACGGAACGCGCCTCCCGGTAGTGGCCGCGTGAAGCGCGCTCACTTCCGTTTCTACGCCGAGCTCAATGACTTCCTGCCTCAGGTCGCCCGAGGATCGGTCCTCACACGCGAGTTCGATGTGGGTGCGTCGGTGAAGGACATGATCGAGGCCTGCGGTGTGCCACACACCGAGGTCGACGTCGTGCTCGTGAACGGCAGGTCGGTCGACTTCTCCTACAGGATCGAGGATCGCGACCGCATCAGCGTCTATCCGGTATTTGAGTCGTTCGATGTCAAAGGCATCGTTAGGGTCCGACCGGAGCCATTGCGAGACCCACGCTTCGTCCTCGATGCTCACCTCGGCGCTCTCGCCAGACACCTGCGGCTGCTGGGCTTCGACTGTCTGTACCGCAACGACTACTCGGACGTCGAGCTCGTGGAAACGTCCGTTTCGGAGCGCCGGGCTCTGTTGACGCGCGACGTTGGAATCCTCAAGCGGAGTGCGGTGACACACGGGTACTTCGTACGTGGGACGGACCCGCGGGCGCAAACCGTCGAGGTCCTTCGACGATTTGATCTGTTCAGAGCGATCGATCCATTCCGGCGGTGTCTCAGTTGCAATGGTGTGCTCACCCCGGTAGCCAAGGCACTCGTCGAGGACCGTCTTCCACCGCGCACCGCTCGCTACTACGACGAGTTCCGGATGTGCACCGACTGCGAGCAGGTCTATTGGAAGGGCTCGCACTACACGCACATGTTGGAGTTCGTAGAAGAACTTCAGAGCCGCGGCGCACATCCGGCCGGGTAGCGCCGTGGAGTGGCCACTTTCGGTCGAGGAACTAGAGCGCGTACAGGTCGATCTCGCGGCGGCGAGGCAGGAGCCGATTCCCGGTGGTGTCGAACTCGTGATCGGCGGGTGTTTCGTTTGTTTCACACGAGATCGCGCCGGGCCGGGTGTCGCCGGTGAGCCTGGGTGGGCGGCCGCCGCGGCGGGCCGGGAGGAGGTCGCGGTGGGCGGGTTTGCCCGAGCGGCCTACACGCCCGGCTACCTCGCTTTGCGCGAGGGTCCGCTGCTTACGGACGCGGTCACCGAACTGCCGGTGAGGCTCGACGTACTGCTCGTGAACGCCAGCGGTCGCGACCACCCCCGGCGCGCCGGCCTGGCCCTCCACCTTGGTGCCGTCCTCGGGGTTCCAACGGTCGGCGTCACGCGCCGCCCCCTTGAAGCTTCCGGCGATGAACCTTCGGACCGTCGCGGCGCAACCGCTCCGCTGCAGTTGGAAGGCGAGCTGGTGGGCTACATGCTTCGGACGAGACAGGGTGCACGTGCACTGGCGGTGCACTCGGGCTGGCGCACGGATGCCGAGACTGCAGCGGAGGTCACGCTCTCGGCGTGCGGGCGCGCTCGGACCCCGGAGCCGCTCAGGCGTGCGCGCCGGCTCGCCCGCTTGGCGCGCGCCTGGTGTAGTGCACTACCGGAAAACGGGATTCCGGCTAACGTGTCCCCGTGACGGAGCCCCAGGGACGCATTCATTACGAAAACCCATTTGCAACTCCTCGGGAGCTGCGGGAGCCGGCGCGCCAGTTCCGCGGCCGGCTCGCGGCACCGGTGACGGTGTGGACCGCGGGAGGCGCCGCGACGGCAACCGGACTGACGGTCTCTTCAGTTCTCGTCGCCGAGGGCCGCCCGGCACTCCTTCTTGGCCTGATCTCTCCCACGAGCGACCTGTGGGACGCGATCCGCAGTACGGGCAGGTTCGTGGTGCATGTCCTGGGGGAAGGGAACGAGACGCTTGCGGAGCGTTTCGCCGGCACCCGCCCCAGCCCCGGCGGCCTGTTTGCCGGGCTCGCTGCCGAGGCCTCCCAATGGGGGCCGGTCCTCCTGGACTTCCCGGATCGAGCGATGTGTTCCCTCGAGGAAGCGGCCGACGTGGGGTACCACGTGCTCGTCCGGAGCGCCGTAGACGAGTTCACCATGAGCGATTTCGACGAACCCCTCGTCTACTTCCGGGGCCGCTATCGGTCGGCGAGCCGCCGCCGCCAAAATTAGCGCACTGTTTGCGGTGGCTTCCGACAGGATGCCGGTGACAGCAGATAGTTCGTGAACCCCTAGAGGAACGACGGCGCGAACACCAACGACACGATCGTCATCACCTTGATGAGGATGTTCATCGAGGGACCAGACGTGTCCTTGAACGGATCGCCGACCGTATCTCCGACGACCGATGCCTTGTGTTCCTCCGACCCCTTACCCCCGAGCGCGCCGGCCTCGATGTATTTCTTTGCGTTGTCCCACGCACCCCCGGAGTTGGCCATAAAAATGGCCAGCAAGAAACCTGTTACCAGTGCACCTGCGAGGAATCCGCCGAGCGCCTCGGTCGAGATGAAGCCGATGACCAACGGAAGCACGATCGCAAGGCCACCGGGGATGACCATCTCGCGCAGTGCCGCCCGTGTGGAGATGTCAACGCAGCGTGCGTAGTCCGGGCGGACCCCCTCCTTGCCCTCCCTTAATCCCGGGATTCTGGCGAACTGCTGGCGCACCTCCTCGATCATGTCGTGCGCGGCGCGCCCCACGGATTTCATCGTCAGGGCCGCGAAGACGAAGGGCGTGACCGCGCCTAAGAAGAGGCCAATGGTCACCTGCACCCTTTCGATGTCGATCTCCTCCAATCCAACCGAGGCCGAGAACGCCCTGAACAGCGCAAGCGCAGTGATGGCCGCGGAGCCGATTGCAAACCCCTTGGCAACCGCAGCGGTGGTGTTCCCGACGGAGTCGAGCGAGTCGGTGACTTCCCGGACCTCTGGCGGGAGCTGAGCCATCTCGGCGATACCACCGGCGTTGTCGGCGATGGGCCCGTAGGCGTCGACGGCAACGACTGCCCCGGTGGTCGCGAGCATGCCGATGGCGGCAAGCGAGACGCCGAAGATTCCCGATGCCTCGATGGTGGGCATGGCCTCGTTGCCGAGCCAGTAGGCGAGGCCGATCGCTCCGACGACGAATACGACGGAAGCGGCCGTCGAGAGCATCCCCTCGGCCACCCCTCCGATGATCACGGTCGCGGGTCCTGTGCTCGACTGTTTTGCGAGCCGCTTTACCGGTGAGTAGTGACCCGACGTGAAGTACTCGGACACGAAACCGATCGCGAGACCGGCCCCGAGCCCCACGACGATAGTCAGGCCCATGAGGATGGGCCGCTCGATGAGGTCATTGAACAACCACAGCGAGCCGAGAAGCGAAAAGGCCGCCGCCAGTACGGCCGCGGTGAGGGTGCCGCGGTGCAGCTGCTTGCCGAAGTCCAGTGAATCAGCTCGACCTCGGACGAGGAAGGCTCCGATGATCGAGGCAACCATTCCTAGAGTGCCGATGAGGATCGGGAATAGGAATGCCGCCTGCTGCAGGTCGGGGTCCGAGGTCGCGAACAGCAACGACGCAAGAACCAGGGGAGCCACGAGGGATCCGGCATAGGACTCGAAGAGGTCGGCTCCCATGCCTGCAACATCACCGACGTTGTCGCCGACGTTGTCGGCGATGGTTGCCGGATTGCGAGGGTCGTCTTCCGGGATTCCGGCCTCGACTTTGCCGACGAGGTCGGCGCCCACATCCGCAGCTTTCGTGTAGATGCCGCCGCCAACACGGGCGAAAAGCGCAATCGAGGATGCACCGAGCCCAAACGTTGCTACGACCTGGAATGCGTCGTCGACCTCGAGCCACTCGACGAACACCAGGTACGCGAGGGCGATGCCGAGTAGTCCGAGTCCCGCGACCGTGAAGCCCATAACGGCCCCGCCTCGGAATGCGATGGGGAGGGCCGCCTGGGGTCCGGTCTGGGCGGCATGGGCGGTGCGGGCATTGGCTGCGGTGGCGGTCCTCATCCCAACAAATCCGGCGAGCGCCGATGAGACCGCCCCTCCGAGATATGCGATGGCCCCCCATGGACGGCCGTAGTCCAGGACGATGAAGATCAAAATGCACATGCCGGCCACGAATACCGCGATCCAGCGGTACTCGCGCCGCAGGAACGCCATGGCACCCTCACGAATGGCGCCCATGATCTCCTGCATTCGTTCATTGCCGGGGTCCGCCGATCGAACGACGGAAGAGAAGTAAGCCGCAAGCGCAAGCCCGGCGAACGCCGCAACTACGGCCAGATAGGGTACGGAGTCCACGTCTTTGTCAGCCTCCTCCAGAGTGTCTGGTCATTCATCCGGGCACCCGCCTGAGCAGCCCGGTTAGGTATCGATGACGTGTGTTTTCTACACGAAAAGCACCTGCGGCAGCGGTCAATCTGCCTTAGGCGCCAAGCAGGGCAGCTTACCGTCGAAGGACCTGCGTGGGAGCCGCGCGGCGCCGGGGAGTCTCTGCCTCGATCTGAGCCTGGGGCACTCTGATCTCGTTGGTTGTTCCGATTCGGTGGACCACCACCAACGTGATGTCGTCCTCCTGCTCCCAGCCGGGTTCGGTGAAAGACGCGAGTTCGTTCAACAGATTGTCGATAATCCGTTTTGGTTCCGTGCAGCCTTGAATCTGGGCCTTGAGCCGCGTGAACCCGAACATCTGTCGGGTTGCATCGTGGGCCTCGCTAATTCCGTCGCTGTGCAGGACGAAGCACTCGCCCGGCTGGAGAACCGAGCGCTTTTGCTCGTACGTGACGTCCGGCATCAAGCCGAGTGGCATTCCGGTGGCTCGCAGCTCGACAATTGCGCCATCACCTCGGATGTAGGGAAGGTTGTGCCCCGCATTGGAGAACTCGATCTCGCCCGTCTGCGGGTCGAGAACGACGCACAGACATGTAACGAACATGTTTGTGGGGATATCTGCGACGAGCTGATCGTTGGCCACGCGCAAGATCTCCGCCGGTGACGTGCGACGCGATGCCTCGCTCCGAAGCATGCTCCGCGTGGTGGCCATCACGAGCGCCGCCGGGACACCCTTGCCGGTGACGTCCCCGGTGACGATGCACAGGCGGCCGTCCGGCAAGTCCATGAAGTCGTAGAAGTCGCCACCTACCTCGCGGGCCGGGTGGTAGTGCGCGTGCAGGTCCCAACCTTTCATCTGCGGCAGCTGCTTCGGGAGGAACTGTTGTTGGATCAATTGCGCGACGTGCATCTCGTTCTCCATACGCTCGCGCTCGCGCAGCGTGGCTTCGTGCTCGCGAACCAGCAGAGCGACTCGCACTGCGGCCGCGGCCTGATCCGACAACTTCGCAAGGAATCGCAGGTCTTCGGTGGAGTAGTCGGTTTCACTGAGTCGGGGACCGAGATTGAGCATTCCAACAAGTTCTCCCTGGCTTACCAGGGGCACCGTGAGTGTGACGTGGACATCTCTGAATGCCTTGAGGGTCTCAGAATCGAGGTCGCCCCCGCGGAGATCGAGCGGGCCCCCGGCGTCCCGGAGCGTTTCCATTCCGTGTTCGTCCAGAACCGAGTCATTGAAGTCGTCAGCACCGACGGAGCGTGCCGCCCGGAATCCGATGCGCTGGATCATCACCGACCC
>DASQUP010000077.1:0-2708 GCA_035641235.1 Actinomycetota bacterium | reverse complement strand
GCGGGGCTCTTGATTGTGGTGGGGGCGGCCTGGGGATTCGTTGCGGGGGCGAGCCGCCCACAGGGCACCAATTCCGGGCTCTCGGCAGTGGCGAGCCCGCTTCTCGCTCCGGTGCTCGTCCCGCCGGCGGCCATGCTTGCGTCGCTGATAGGGATCCTCGACGACGGGACAAGTCCCGTTCCGCTCGGGCTCGCAATCGCGGCCTGTCTCGTCGCGGGGGGAACGATTTCGGCGCTCGCCCTAGCAAATCCGTCTCTAAGTGCTCTTGCTTTTGCCGGAGGCAGCTACCTTGTCCTCCGCATCTTCGTCGGCCCGGGGCCGGAGGACGGATTGGTTCACCCCGCGACGATTTTCGCCGGGGCGCTGGGAGTGTGGGCGGCGATGGGATTCGGAGCTCACCTGCTAGCTTGGGTTACGGCGACGTTGGGACCGCTTTGTGTCGCCCAGACACTCGCTGCGGCGTCGCGCATCGCCGGCGGGTCGCCCGCCGAACCGCATGCCTTCGGCCAATTGATCGGTGCCGGGATCGGAGCAGGGCTTGTTGTGGGCGTCTACGCCCTGCGCGAGGGGGCGCGCCGCAGGTCACGCAGGCTGCGACGGAGCGCAGCGCGTGCCGCCCAGTAGCCGCACATACCGTGTACGCCACCACCCGGCGGAGTCGAGGACGAGCAGATGTAGATGTCCTTGGCTCCCGTCGTGTATGGATTCAAACGCCAAACAGGACGGGTGAAGAGCTGGCGCATGTCCTGCCGGCCGCCGTTGATGTCCCCCCCGACGTAGTTTGCGTTGTAGCTCTCCATCTGAGCGGCATTGAAGGTATGCCGTTCGAGGACTAGATCGCGGAACCCGGGGGCGAACCGTTCAAACTGATCCTCGATCGCCTGGGTCATGTCGACTGTCGACCCGTGCGGCACATGGCAGTAGGCCCACAGCGTGTGTTTGCCTTCAGGCGCACGGGTACTGTCGAACAGACTCGGCTGCGCTGCAAGAACGAACGGCCGCTCCGGATGCGCGCCGATCGCAACCGCCGCCTCCGCTGCAGCGACCTCTTCTGCAGTTCCCGCGGCATGCACGGTTCCGGCGTCGGAGCACTCGGCCGCGGCCCACGGTACCGGTCCGTCTAGAGCCCAGTCGATCTTGAAAACCCCCGGCCCATATCGAAATCTTTTCAGGCGCGACCGGTACGAACTCGACAACCGGTCCCCGGCAATCCGAAGAAGCTGCGCGGGGGTGAGGTCGAACAGCAGGGCTTTATGTGGTGGCAGTTCGTCGAGCGACTTGACGGTCCATCCGGTGGCGATAGTGCCGCCGAGCGATTGGAAGTGCGCGGCGAGCGCCTTGGAGATCTCATTGGAGCCTCCCTTGACGACCGGCCAGCCGAAGGCGTGGGCGAGGGCGGCCAGCAGGATTCCGAAACCGCCGGTGGGTCGCTCATCGAGCCGCAGCATGGAGTGCGCCGCGATCCCGGCGATCATCGCGCGCGCCTTGTCGCCACGAAACCTGTTGTCAATGAGCGCCGTCGCCGAATTGATGCTGCGCAACCCGAAGAGGGCAAGCCGAATTGGGTGGCGGGGGATTCGCAGAGGGCCCAGGACGCCGGGGCTTATCTTCTCCCACCCATCGACCGTGGGCTGCAGCAGCTTGCGGTACGAAGCTCCGTCGTCCTCCAGCGATTCGGCCGTTTGGTCCAGCGAGCGATACAGCATCGCCACTCTTCCTCCATCAAGGGGATGGGCGAGAGGAGCGCGGGGTTGGATCAACTCGAGACCGTACTCATCGAGGGGCAGTTTCCTGACGAAGGGCGACGCGAGGATGAGAGGATGAACGGCGGAACAAACGTCGTGCGCGTATCCGGGAAGGGTGAGCTCACGAGTACGAGTTCCCCCGCCGATCGTCTCTTCCGCCTCGATGATGAGTACGGAGGCACCGGCGCGTGCCAGCTCGATGCCCGCGGCAAGACCGTTCGGTCCAGAGCCGACCACCACGGCGTCGTACTTTGGCCCGGACATTCCTTCGGCGCTCAGGGTGCGTTCCGTGTCCGCGGCATGCTCCGCCTGCATGGACTCAGTCTATGGGAGCACCGAATCGTTGGAGCGAGCGTCCGGCGATGGACCCTCCTCTTGTGCACTCCTATGTGGTGATGCCTGCGCCGGCGAGTGCGTCGCTCTCCGAATCGTGTATGTCCATCGCCTCATTGAGGCGAGTGAGCTCAAAGATTTGTTGGTAGTGATCATTGAGTCCGACCGCACTGAGCCGCTGCTTCTGCCGGTTTGCTCTTACGAGCAACGTAACGAGGAGTCCGATCCCACCACTGTTCATGTACTCGAGTTCATTGAAATTGAGAATCAACGCGCGGGTTCGGTCTCCCGTCGCTTGCGAATAGGAGTCCATCAGGACTTCTTCACAGGCTGCGGTCAGATCTCCCTTGATGTCTATCGCGCTGGCTTCGTCGCTTATCTTTCGGACCGCCATTGAAACCGATAGCTCGGGCATCCAAGCCTCCTTGTCCTAGACCTGAAAATTGCTCGCGGCTAGGCCTTCGTATCCGACCGAACCACGAGTTCAATCGTATGGAGGTCGCCCTCCTTGGAGATGTGCATCTCGTCCACCATGTTCTTGATCAAGAAAAGCCCCCAGCCGCGCGGATCCTGCACTCCTGCCAGTTTTGCTTCCAGATCGGGCGTTTCTGGATCGTGCTGCTCCGGGCC
>DASQUP010000076.1:0-14840 GCA_035641235.1 Actinomycetota bacterium | reverse complement strand
CTTCAATGGGTACGACCGTGACTCGACTCAGACTTCGTTCTCTGTTGCGAAGTCGTTTGCGTCGGCGCTCGTCGGCATCGCGATAACAGACGGCGTCATCGCCCTTGACGATCCCATCACCGACTACCTTCCAGAACTCAGGAAGCGCGATGCTCGTTTCGAACAGGTTGGCTGGTTCAAATCCAGCTGGCAACCGCGAAATGGTGCCGGAACTTGATAGGACACGCGAACTGCGCGCTCAGAACATACGAACCCTTATCTCGCTGTGAAGTATTTTGAGGACGGCCAGCATCCCGCGATGGCCTTCGGGGTCCTCGGGGATGTCGAGCTTCATGAAGATATTGCGCACGTGGGTCTCGACCGTTTTTTGGCCCAGGAACAATCGGTCCCTGTATTCCGCGGTTCGACAATCCCTCTGTCTTAGGGCGAGAACTTCTTCCTCCCTATCGGTTAGAGACTCAACCGGGTCCTGGGCTGTGCGGCAGCCCAGTAGTCTTGCGATGACTTCCGGTCGACAGCGCTCCCGCCTGCTTCGACACGACGGATCTCACAAACCTAGGCGGGTACGGCCTCGCAAACCGATGCTCCCGGCTGCTCCACTTCCCTCATACCCTTTAGGAAGTAGGCGGCAAGGGTCACGCCCGCCCCTAGCACACCGGCACCGACGAGCGTTTGCCTGACACCAATCAGCGAGGACACTGGGCCCGTCAGGGCAAACGACAGGGGCATGAGCCCAATCGAGATGACCCAGTCCAGGCTAGACACGCGCCCAAGCAGTGACGGAGGTACGAGTCTTTGCTTGGTGGTGATCCACACAATTGTCCCGGCGGTCTCGAGGAAGTTGAAGGCGAATCCGGCGGCCATCAGATGCCACGACGCGCGGGCGAGCCCGTACCCGGCGACGGCTGCTGTGGATAGTGTCCAGGACGCATAGATGAACATCATGAAGCGTCGTGGGATTTGGATGCTGCCCATGACGATTGCTGCGACTATCGATCCGAGCCCTCCCACTGCGAAAACCAAGCCCAGATCCGTGGCATCGCCCCCAAGTTCTGACTTGATGATGAAGGGCAGCAGCACCTCGGCGGGCCCCATGAAGAGCAGATACGCAATCGCCGCTGCCCCGAAGGTCGCCCACAGCCACACCCTGGAGCGTATGAATCTCCAACCAGCGGAAAGCTCGGCTCGGATCGGGCCACACTCGACATCTCGATGAACTACATCCGTGCGCATCAGCGACAGCGCCAGAGCCGACACACCGAATGTTGCCGCGTCGAAAATAAAGGCGGCCGGCAAGCCAAAGACTCCGGTTATGACTCCGCCCAAAGCCGGTCCTCCAATGCGCAACATCAGCGGCTTCATCAGCTGATCCAATGAATTTGCCTGGGCCAATGATCCAGGCGGCACGATGTCTGGAACAATCGCATCGAACGCAGGCCCAAAGAATGCGGTTGCGCCACCGTAAAACGCCGCGAACACCACGAGGTGCCCCAGCGTTAAGGAATCGGAAATGGCCAACGCGGCGATGGATGCTATTGATAGCCCGCGGATGATGTCCGAAACAAGCATTACCCTGCGGCGCGCGAACCGATCGCTTACGATGCCACTTAGGAGCAACAGGGCGACGTGTGGGAGCGTCATCGCAAGCCCCACCAAAGACAGCGCGGTTGGCAGATCCGAGAACTCGTAGGCCTGCCAGGCCACCGCCACCATGAACACCCCGTCACCGAGGAGCGAGACGCTCATGCCGGACCACAGAAGACGGAACTCCCGCTGTCGCAGCGGTGAAAGAAGACTGGTGCGGCTGAAACCCCCCTGTGGATCCAACCCTTCATAGCTGTGCACGTTATTCGTCGTTGCCGGACGATCCTGCAAGCAGCAAAGACATATGGTCGATGAGGTCGTCGATGTGCATGGGCTTGCCGAAGTAAAAGCCCTGGCCCATCACGCACCCCAGCTCAACAAGCCGATCGAGCTGGGCGGGAAGCTCGATTCCCTCCGCCACAGTGCGTAGGCGGAGTGCCTCCCCAAGCTTGACGATCGCTCCTGCCAGCGCGGACTCCTCACCCAAGCCATCGACTGTTGAAACGAATGACCGATCGATCTTGAGAACGTCGACTGGGAACCGGCTGAGATAACTAAGGGATGAGTAGCCCGTTCCGAAGTCGTCCAAAGCGATCCGAACACCTATTTGTTTGAGCTGATTCAGCTTCGCGAGCGTTAGGTCCGTGTCACTCAGGAGAACACTCTCCGTCATCTCTAGTGTGAGGGTGGCGGGATCGAGGCCCGACTCCGCCAGGGCAGCCTCGACCGAGTCGACGATCCCGGGTTGTTGCAGCTGCTTCGCTGAAATATTGACGCTCATCGACAGGGGAGGATCCATAGGAAACTTTTCCTGCAGCACCCTCGCTTGAGTGCAGGCCACCCTCAGGACCCAGCTTCCGAGAGGGATTATCAGGCCTGTCTCCTCCGCAAGAGGAATGAATTCGACAGGCGACACCGTGCGCGCGCCGGGTCTGGGCCACCTGGCCAGGGCCTCAAACCCCGAAACACGTTCGTCCGGGAGGGAGATGATCGGCTGGTAGTGAACCTCCAGTTCTCCACGCTCGATCGCGCGCTGTAGTGAACCCTTCAGCTCCATGCGCTCGACAACGTTGGCATGCATCTCGGGTTCGAATACTCGGTACTGCCCCTTGCCCTCGCGCTTCGCCTGATACATGGCGACGTCGGCGTTGCGCATGAGCTCGTCCGCGGCGGACGTCATCGCGTCTTCCGCCTCCAGGATCGCGATCCCCATGCTTGCCCGAATGAATACCTCTGTGCCATCGACGTCCAGTGCCCCCTCGAGAGCTTCGAGAACTCGGTCGGCTATTTCTGCCACCTCTTCAGGAGACCGTGTGTCTTCGAGGAGGATCGCGAATTCGTCCCCACCGAACCGCGCGACCGTATCTATTGTGCGCACGCAGGTGATCAGCTTACGTCCGACGTATCGCAGAACCTCATCACCGGCAGCATGGCCCAGACTGTCGTTTATGACCTTGAAGTCATCGAGGTCGATGAACATGACGGCCAGCCCTCCTGCGTCGCGCGTCTGACGGGCCAAGGCGTGCTGAACGCGATCGGCGAAGAGCGCACGATTGGCGAGATTTGTCACCGGATCGTGAAACGCCTGGTGCCTGAGCTGCTGCTCAAACTCCTTGCGCTCGCTGATGTCGCGTGCGTTGAGGACGATGCCCTCGACGTTAGGGTCGTGCAGGAGGTTCGTCTTGAGGATCTCGAAGTAGAGCCAGGTACCCTCTGCATTCCGCAACCTGCATTCGATATGTTCGAAGTTTGGCTGGGCGACCCCATTGGGATCGTGCAACATGGAGACGACGCGGTCCAGTTCATGCGGATGCAGGAACTCGGTGAGTCGCGTCCCCTGGAGTCGACTGACCCCATAGCCGAGCACACGCTCGACCGACGGACTCACGTACTTCAGAGTGAGCTCAGGGTCGATGACCATGATGACGTCGCTCGCGTTCTGAACGAAGGACTGAAATCGAGCCTCGCTACTCCGCCTCAACAGATCCTCGGTCAAGATGGCACTCTCGAGCGCGAGCGATATCTGAACAGCAAGCGTCTGCATAGCATCGCGTGTTGCGGCGCTGAACTCCTCCTCACCGGCGATAAAGACGAGGCCACGGAGCTGTTCGCGGAAGAACAGCGGAAATACGACCGCGTACTCGCACTGATCGGGCAGCTTCATTGATTGCCGCAGAGGACTATCCTCCAAAGCAACAAACAACGACCCGTTCGCTCGCAATTCCCTCGCATTCAAAACGACTACGTCCGAGGCCTTGAGTGGCCACTCCACACGCTCGTCGTTCTCATCGAGGTATCGGCCACGCAGTTCACCGGACGGCACGAGATAGGCGAGGCGCACGGTGTTCTTCGTCCCTACTAGCGTCAGCATCGAGCGGAGTGCGGCATCGCGGACCTCGTCGCGGCTTGCCGCCCCGACCAAGGCACGCGACGCGCGCCGAAGAGCCTTTTCTCGGAGCGCGGAGCGCTCCGTATCCCTAACGAGGCCTGCCATGCGGGCCACGACCAGGCAGAAGAGGGCGGCCGAGGACATGACCATGACGGGCAGGTCCATTGGTGCCCCCCGAAGGCCCTGAACCGCTTGGACGCCGGGCGCCGCGAGCGACGCCGTGCTGAGGAGCAAGAGGCGCCTCCACGTAACGCGGTCGCTCCGCTCGGGCATAGGCGCGTCGATCTCGCGCATCGATGAGTGAAGAGCCGCGGCGCCCCAGAGGAGGTAGTAGGCAGCCCAGCCGCTGTCGAGCAGTCCGCCCTCCTGGTAACCACCACCGAGTGTCAGTAAGCCGAGGATGGTGTCGGTTGTGAGAAGCGCCACGATGCCCAACAACATCAGGCGGAGGGAGGTCCGCGTCTTACCGCCTTCAACGCTGAGCCGGACTGCGACCGCCAACAGCAATACGTCCATAGCGGGATACGCGATCGAAACGAGCTTGTCCAACAGACTTAGCGAGGCGTCGTGCGTGTAAGGGGAGATGAGGAACACCCAGGAGAGTAGTGAGACGCCGATCGTGATTATGAGCGCATCGATCAAAGCCTTGCGGTTGCCGATTGGCGAGCGTCGCCTGATGAGTATGAGCAAGCCGGCCACGAGTGCGGGATACACGGCGAGATAGAAGAAGTCGGCCGGTGACGGGAACGGCACCTCTTTGTGGAAGAGGGACGTGTATCCGTAATAGAAGGCATCGCCCGACACGAATAGAAACTGTCCGGCCGCGAAGAAGATCCACGCTCGCCGCTGGGAGGGCTCGTTCAGCCGCAATCCGATTAGGATGGCGAATCCCGAAGAAAGGCCGATGAGATTGAATACCAGTCCGCTTCCCTTGAACGGCGGCACACTGTAGTAGAGAAACAATACGAGCGAGCCACCCAGGAGGTAGAGGCGCCACGCGTTCTCGCGGAGGGGTCGAATGGTGAACAACGGGAGCTGGTTCATATCAAAGTGTCGCTGTCGAGCCGGCGGCACCCTCCCACCACCTCGACATCGTGTGGGCCGTCTGAAGTCGGAAACGAGTTGACAGTTCTCCGAGTGCACCGATGAGGCGGTCAATCTGGGAATCGTCGTTGGCCGCCGTGATCTGGATCCGGAAGCCCTGCTCGTTCTTGGGGACCAAGGGATAGGTCGCGATGGTGGTGTAGATGCCGCGAGCGAACAAGAAGCGCCCTACCTCGTCGATGTCGTCCTGGTCGGCGAGCGGCACCTCGATGATCGGAAATCCGGACGAGTTCGGAGTGGCTATCTCCAGTTCCGCCAATGCATCCAGCACAACCCTTGTCTTGCGATGCAGCTCCTTGCGGATCTGATCCCCGCGCTCAGCGTTTACTTTGAGGCCGGTCAGCGCGCTTGCGAGAGAGGCCACGGGGGAAGGGCCCGAGTACAGATAGGGGGGAGCGGCCGTCTTCAATAGGCTCTTGAGGTTTGTCGGACACGCTATGAAAGCCAGTAGAGACGAGTAGGCCTTCGACAAGCCTCCAACAAGAACTATGTTTTCGTAGGTTTCACCGAAGTACCGCACGACGCTGTTGCCGCGAATGCCGTACGGACACGGTTCGCGTGGGCTCCGTTCGCCGATGACCCCGAAGCCATGGGCATCGTCGATGTAGAGCAGAGCGTCGTATTCACGCGCAAGCTTGGCGAACACCCGTATGTCGGGGGCATTGCCCGTCATGCTGTTGACTCCGTCCATGCAGATCAGTCGCGGTGATCCGGTGTCGTCTCTCAGCAGGCCCTCAAGAGCCTCGGGGTCGTCGTGGCTGAAACGCTTGATGGTTGCACCGTGGTGGCTAGCAAGTTGGGCGCCGTCATAGATCGTCTTGTGCGCGCGCCCGTCGAGGAAGATCGTTCCGCTGCCCGCCAGCACCGAGATCACGGACATGTGGATGTGAGTGATAGTAGGAAGCAGGAGTGTGTCCTCGGACCCAAGAAGTTCAGTGAGTCCGTGCTCGATCTCTTCGTAGAGGACAGGACTTCCCAGTAGGCGGGACCAGCTTGGGTGCGTGCCCCACTCATCGATGAACGCGGGGATCGACGCGATGATCTCAGGATCAAGATCGAATCCCAGGTAGTTGCACGAGGCGAAGTCGGCGAGCCAGTGGCCGCCCACGTTTATCATCCGCCCGTCGACACCATCGATCACCGCATCGAGCATCGGATGTGAATCTTTGAGCCGAGCCAGATCAGAGCAAGTCTCCAGCCACCTGTCCAACCAACTGCGCTCGCCACGGGTCGCGAGGTTTCGGCGCCGGGCGCCTCTACTCAGAGTCTCTGCGGAAACGCGTGCACCGGAAGGCATGACGCTGGGATCGGTAAAAATTACCAGATGCTTGATACGTAAATAACGCAATACGGTTGCACGTCGCCGGTGGTGCGCTGCCCACTAGCCCGTTCTCGCAGGTTGGCGGTTAGCGAGAGGGCTCTTTATATACGCTCAGCAATCCCACCCGGGGTGAAGCCCACCCGGAGACCGGTCCGGCACGAGAACGGCAGCACCGATTTTTCCGAAAGGAGGTGAGAACTCACGGAAGTGTGGCTGATCGACGGGATGAACCTAATCGGCTCTCGCCCCAATGGCTGGTGGAACGATCCGGATCGCGCGATGCGCACCCTGGTCAGGCGGCTTGACGAATACGTGGAGCGCACCGGTGAACACGTTATCCTGGTGTTCGACCGCCAACCGTCCGACTTCCAACCACCGCCGTCGCTGAATGTTGAGTTCGCGCCGAGCGGTGGCCGTAACGCCGCCGACTACGTGATTGTGACGCTTGTGGATCAGCATCCGGAAGCCGTTCGCCTGCGCGTGGTGACTTCGGACAAGCGCCTCGCCGAGCGCGTCGAACGATGGGGTGCACGGGTTACGGGGTCGGCAAGGTTTCGCACGCGCCTGGAGCGCGCGTTGGCCGGCTGACCCATAGGACCAGGCGTTGGACGCTGCAATCTCCCAAAGCGGCATTGCGGGCCACTGCTCCATGTGCACCGCCATGTCCAGCACTTGTCTCAACACGACATGCGCCTGTCGAATCCGAGAGGCGGAGAGCCGCTGGGCCTGGAGCTTCCGATCCAGTCCCGCACATCTGAGGGCTTCATCTTGGAGATTCGGCGGTGCCCAACAGATGGAAGCACCCGGCTCCGCAGGAGAGACTCCTAGCTATCCGCGGTCTTCAGCTTGAGCGTCGGCGCGCGCGAGGCAGAGTGGTGATCACGAATTATCGCGGACTCGCGTTCGCATACTTGGCGGAGAAGCGGCCGGTTTCTGGGTCAGAGCGCCGTGATCTGCAGTCGATGAGGGCGTGGATCGGGTGTGGGGTGCATTTATTCGATTCCGTCCTGACCTGGGAATTCCGTCTTCTTCGAATTCCTGCAGGAACGACTTTGTGTAGGAAGCATTGAACGAACGATCGGCGTTTTCCAGCTTCTCCCTGTGACATTTCTCAAGTCTTGCCCATGCGTCGCGGACTTTCTACGAAAACGATCGGTGGAGTTGCCGAGTAGGGGAGCGATTCGGGCTTCGCCCAACCCGGCATGTAGCGGCTACCGAGATCTCGCCGGATGAGAATTTCGGGTGGCGTATCGGCATTCGCTCGCTTCCGGTGCGTGCTCCACGCCAAGGACCGGTGCACGTTGATCCAAGCCCTTGTGCGGAGCGGCTCCCGATGCGACGGTTTTCTCCTCTCTGGGGCGGAGATCTCGTGCTGAGCCGGACGGGGTTCCGAGAGAGTGTGGAGACCGCTTCCACCGCACTGCCTTTCGATGGGTGAGATCGCGTCACCGGACCCGTTTCGGGCACGCCAGCACCGCACAGTTGTTGCCCGTGGTGGGAGGACGGGACTCCCCAGCACGGCGCTATCGTGAGGGCATGGGCGAGAGGGCATCTTCAAGGGGCGAGGTTCTCGACACATTAGGCCGGCCGATCCGCGATCTCAGGATCTCGGTGACGGATCGGTGCAACTTCCGCTGCGTCTATTGCATGCCCAAAGAGGTGTTTGGGCGCGACTACCAGTTTCTCGAACGCGCCGAGCTCCTGACCTTCGAAGAGATTGAGCGCGTCGCTCGCATCTTCGTGGATCTCGGGGTGAAGAAGATTCGTCTCACCGGAGGGGAGCCGCTAGTGCGCCGTCACATCGAGGGGCTCATCGAGATGCTGGCAGCCATCGACGACTGCGATCTCGCTCTGACGACCAACGGATCGATCTTGGCCAGGCGCGCGAGAACGCTCAAGGGGGCCGGGCTGAGGCGAGTCACCGTGAGTCTCGACGCGCTCGACGACGAGGTCTTCAGGACGATGAACGACGTCGATTTCCCGGTGGCGCGGGTCCTCGATGGCATCGAGACGGCAACGGCAGTCGGCCTCGGTCCCGTCAAGATCAACACGGTGCTGAAACGCGGGGTGAACGAGCAAAGCATCCTTCCGATGGCCCGATACTTCCACGGTACCGGTCACATCGTCCGCTTCATCGAGTACATGGACGTCGGCACCACCAACGGCTGGCGGCTCGACGACATCATCCCGGCCCGAGAGGTCGTCGCGACGATCGACGCGAAGATGCCGCTCGAGCCGGTCGATCCGAACTATCGGGGCGAGGTCGCCAACCGCTATCGGTACAAGGACGGTGGCGGTGAGATCGGGATCATCGCCTCGGTGACACAGCCCTTCTGCGCGCACTGCACGAGGGTCCGCATATCGGCCGAGGGCAAGCTATACACGTGTCTGTTCGCAACCACGGGTCACGACCTGCGTGCACTCGTGCGCGGCGGTGCCTCCGACGACGAGATCGCGGACTCGATCGCGTCCCTCTGGAGGATCCGCACCGACCGCTACTCGGAGATTCGCACAACCGAAACCGCGGGGCTCAATAAGAAGATAGAGATGTCCTACATCGGCGGCTGACGGCGTCCCTTCGCCGCAAGAGATGAGCGAGCAACGGCAGCTGGCCACGCTCGACTGGGGAAAAGCGGCCCCACCGTCTTGCTGATTCACGCGCCAACTTCCATGGCTCGGAGTTGGTGGCGCTTGGGTGCGGAGTCGGCAAGAAGTTAGATCCCCCGATGGCACCCGCAAGACGCTCGCATCAAGGAGGAAGCGCTCGAGGCGTCCAGCCCGGAGCTCGTACGACGCACCACCCTTGAGAACCAGCCGTGGGACCTGGTCCCACGGCGCTGGACATCGATAGCCCCACGCTACTCATCGCCGCCGGTCCCGACGAGGGCGGGTAGGTTGGCGCTGACCTGGGAGACCGGATCGCCGCGGCCAACCCTTATGTCACATTCCGGGTGCTCGCCGGCGCAGGTCACTCAATGCACCGCGACTCATACCCGGGGTTCTGGCAGGCCGTCCATGGCTATCTCTCCGGATGAACTTCGAGAGTCAGGCAAGTCGGTCGGCTCAGCCGATCGGTGGCTTCGTAGATATCAGCGAACTACTCCTTGAGCAGCCGGGCACTTGTTCTCCGGATAGATCTCGAACATTGAGAAGGCATCGACCACCCTGTAGCCGGATACGCTCTCTGACGCGGCCACCCACGCCTCCTGAGGAATGTGGGCTCATTGGCCCCCCGACGGCTTCGCCGCGTAGCTCCTTTTTACCGGCCAGTTGGCCACTGTTGAGGTATCTGTCGAGTTGGGACAAGTCCACGGGAGGCGAGTGGACGATGGGGAAGAAAGATGAAGACGGCCGTCTTTTGATCGCCGCTCCGCTGTCGCTGTCGGGTCGGTACGCGTTTCAAGGACGCTTGGCCGCGGTCGGGCTCGCACAGGCGGTTAAAGATGTGGCGCGCCGAGGCGGCGTGCCACACCGGGATCGGCGGCTGGTCCCCGAGGTCGCGATCATCGACGACGAAAGCACCCGGGCGGGGACCCGTCGAGCGCTCGACAAGATCGCGCGAGCGGACCTGCTCATTGGGCCCTACGGCAGCGACCTCGTAGGGGAGGCGGCGACCTGGGTCGGGCAGAAGGGACGAGTCTTGTGGAACCACGGAGGAAGCGCCGACAACGTCCAGCGTCTTCCCGGAGTGGTCTCGATCGCCTCGCCCGCGAGCACCTACTTCCCCCCGATCCTCGAGGCCCTCGGGCAATCGCTCCCGCAGGCGCGCGTGCTCCTGGCGGTGGGTCGAGGTTCCTTTCCCGAGGAGGTGGCCAAGGGCGGCCGCGAAGCTGCGAACCGGTTGGGCATGGACGTGATAACGGCCGCGCACGGCGAGGTGCCCGGCTCTCCGGACTCGGATGTGCTTCTAGCGGCGGGCACCTTCGCGGAGGATGTCGCGCTGATAGGCCACCTTCGCCAGCGTCCCGCAGCGGTCGGTGCAGTGGCCGCGGGCATCGCCTCGTTCCACGTGGTGCTGGGGGCTTCGGCGGACGGCGTGCTCGGCCCGTCCCAGTGGGAGGAGAGTGCGCGCTTCGTCGTGGACGTGGGTCACGGACAGATGGACGTCGTGCGAGGGCTCAGGGCGGAACTGGCCGCGAGGCTTCAGGCCGCGCTGGCTCTCGGCCATGTCGAGTATCTGACCGCGCAGGCGTATGCGACGGTGCTCATAGCGATGCAATGCGTAATGGAGGCCGAAGGAACTGAGGACGAAGTGCTCCTGGACACGGCTCGGCGTCTTCGCTGCACCACCTTCTTCGGGCGCTTCGGCCTGGGGGAAGACGGCCGCCAGAGCGACCACGACATGCTCGTCGTTCAGTGGCAAGAGGGTCTCAAGCGAGTCGTGTGGCCCCGGTCTCAGGCTGAGGACGCCATCTCTTAAATGCAGCGCGCGGACCTTTGGTTACAAGACGCGTGAAGCAACGAGGTCTTCTCAACGGAAGGCATCGAGATCGTCAAGACGCCGATCCGCTGCTCTGCCCGCGTCATGCCGGACGATAACCGTTACGGCTTCTCGGCCCTCTCGGGGACCTGCATCAAGCGCGTTCTGCACCAGCTCGAACGGCCATCTCATCCCCGCGGCATGAGAGGCCTGGCGCGCCTCGTTCACGCGCGTCCGAATGTGGCGGGCCTCGTTCCGCTCGAGCTGATGCTCATGGGCCTGCTGGTATTCCTCTAAGGCCTTATTCGTCATTCAGCGCAGATTAGGCGCCTCCTTGAGACGCGTCGACAGCAGGTCCAACAGGCAGCAGCCGCGCACAACGTGGAACTGTTCGGCCCGCCGCCCTGGCACGAGATCCTCAGCGCCTCTGGCGATGTCCGACCATGTCGTGGTCGCGTCGGGCGCTTATCACAGCCCCAGGACCCCCACCTTCGCGTCGGAACTCGATCCGGCATCTTGCAGATGCATTCCAGCGCGTACAGCGAACCCTCCGGACTGCGAGATGGCGGAGTCCTCGACTGCGCGAAAAGATTGCAGGACTTGGAAAGATTGCAGGACTTAGGTGGAGAGATGCAGAAACTGGAAGGAACAGAGGGGAGGAGGGGCGGGGCCCAAACGATGGTGTAGCCCACGCTTCTCCCGGCGCCGGGAGGCAGTCATGGGGGACGGAAGCGTGAATGGGCTCCGCAGGGCATCCATCGTTCTGATCGGGTTGTCGCTCTTGATGTGGCTGTGGCCCGCAGCATCGTTCGCGGCCGGCCCTCTCGATCTGCCCCCCGTCGAGGTCGACGAGGTCGTGGAGAAGGCGACCGAGACCGTCGACCAGGCCGCCGATACGGTCGATCAAGTGCCGGAGGCCATAGACAAAGTAGTGGACGACACGGCCGGTGCTGTCGAAGAGGTCGTTGAGGACACGACCGGAGCCATCGACCAGGCCGCCACGGACACCGCGAAGCAAGCGGCCGGCGGCAACACCGGAGTGACAACGCCCGGAGGGGGCGACCTGGATGGTTCATCGGCCGGCCCAGCAGGCAAGGGGTCGCCTCAAGTTCGACCGGGCTCGTCAGGAGACTCCAAGGAAGCCATGGTGGAGTCGGGATCCAAGCGGCGCTCCGGCGACGGCGGCCGGCAGCTGCACCGGCGGTCTCGTGAGCAAGGCGCCGAAGAGCGACCGGGCCGACCGGACAACCCGCTGATCGGGTTGATCGAGGCCGGCAACGAGATCGGCGATCAGGTTGCGACGTCGGCCGGGCAGTCCTCACCTCCATCAACAGAGGAGCCCACGCAGGGATCGGGCCTTCCGTTCACCGGCGGCATCGCGTTGTTCGTCGCGCTCGCCTACGCGTCGCTCTTCTGTGGCGCCGGCTCGGCCGTCCTCGCCGGAACGAAGTCGACGGGCCATAGTGAGATCCGCCTCTCGTCCTGAGCGGGTTCACCCCGGCGGAGTGCTTCATCGCGTCGCCGTGGTATGGCCGGCGGCTGCCGTGCTCGCCCTCGCACTTGTGTCTACGACCTCGTGGACCCAGGGGGGCGTCCGGAACTTCGAGAACGACGACGGCGGGTATTCGTTCACATATCCATCTTCTTCGTGGGAAGTGACCGCGGGGGGAGCAGTTTCGAAGCTGCGGAGCCCCTCGGGGACGGTCGTGATCTCGTTCGGTCCCGGGTCCACGGGATCCCTTCGGCATCAGTCGGATCGATCTTCCGGTCTGATCGAGAGGACCTACGAGCAAGTTCGCTTCGAGGAACCTCTCCGGTTGACGATCGGGACGAGTCCGGCCCTCGAGATCTCGGGAACGGCCACTAACGATGCGGGCGTGCGCGTCAGCTTCCGGGCGATCACGGTCCGCGCGCCCGAACGCACTTACGCGATCGTCGCATTCGCCGCTGTCGACGCCCCCGACGGTGAGGCGTCGGCGATCGATGGAATCGTGTCCTCCTTCGAGCCCCCGATCGAAGCAGCCGAGCCGAACGCGCGCGGGGAGGCCCCGGCGGACGGGGCGCGTGGCGCAGTCAGACAGGCGCTCGAGGAGGGATCCCCGTCTGCCTTGCTGATCGCGATCGCGCTCGGCGCGCTGCTCCTGATCGCGGCGTTGTGGATCGCGCGCCCACGCCTCGCAGCAACCCACAGCGCGCCAGACGACCAGCACGAGTACGTGCGCGTGCACCTCCGGGACGGACGTTGGATCGAGGGCTGGAGGAAAGGGCAGAGCCTCAATCGCGTGATCATCCTCGACCCGGTCGCGGTATGCGATCGTGAGGGTCTGTCGAAGTCCCCCGACCCTGAAGACTCCTTCATCCCGGAGTCGTCGGTGATCAGGATCGAACCCCGCGCACGAAAGGGCGCACGAACGTAATCTGGCGTCGGATTCCGACGCTCTTTCGGGCGTGCCTTTCAGCCGAGATGTTACTGACGCTTCCACGGCCCCCAGATCGCGTACGTGACCCCGGGCTCCTCCTGGCTTCCCTGCTGATTCACGTACATCGTGTTTCCGTTGCCATCGAAGCACACCCCGCAGAACTCGGTCGGGTTCGTCTTGCCTCTGCGAGGCCGAAGATCAGCCCGTCTTCCGTCAGTCCTCGGATGTGGTTGTTGGCGCCGTTGTCCTCGCACAGGAACAGGTCGCCGGTACGCAGGGCGATCACCATGCTGTCGGGCATGTCCAGCGCGGGGTTGTCGATCGCAGACTGGTACACAAGGGTCAGGGTCCCCGCGTGAGGATCGAGTTCGAACACCTGGCCATTCCCCGTTGGGAGGCATCGCCACAGTTCCCCCACCGGTGGTGCAATCGAACAGGACGGTGTCGTCCGTCGCCCAACAGCCTTCGGTGCGGGCGAAGACCGCGGCATGTTGAAGCTGTGCCTGCATCCTGATCGAGCCTGCGCCCATGTCTCTCGCCGGATCGGGGTTCTGGATCGTCCACCCACTCGATCGCATGCGTCGCCCCGACACCGCCGGGCCATCCCGTTGCCGAACGGGTATCCAGATCCGGGTGACCCGTCACGACGAGTGCTTGGAGCACACCGCCATTCCACGCGAGGTCACCTGGAGCTGTCGGTTCCACGGAGGGGACGAACCGGTAGAACGACGCCGCGGGGCGATCTTCGGTCTCGTACAGAACGCCGTCGAGCCACGCGACCGCCTCGTGTTCGCAGCGGCCCGCGGCAACGATAGGTACCGTCGCTTGAGGAGCTGCGTTGAAGGCGTCGACCTCGAAGACGTAGCCGTGGCGCTTGGACACGACGCCGGGAGCGGGACCCGGAGGGGGCTGGGAGAGCTCTTCGCAAGTGATCCACGTCCCCACGGGGTCGGCCGCCGGCGCAATTGTGCGTGGTCCCTCCGAGCATGGCGCGGCTGTCCCTCACCTTGCGTCCTCTGACCTCCAGACGAGTGACCCCGCGGCCTTCTACGGCCCGGGGGTCGTAGTTCTCTCCTCGTCGGTGCGGATGAACGGGGCCGGCCGGGTCGGATGGTTGCTCTGGCCGTCGACCAGCACGTTGCCGTCGAAGGTCACCCGACCGGTCGCGGTCGCTTCGCGCTGCTGCCTGGTGCTGGTATTGATCCGGAAGCCCTGATTCGACGTCGTTCTGACGGTTGTTTCCAGCGGCCCGACGCCCGTCCACGCCGCATCGAAGGAGACCTGGTGGGTCCCACCGAGGTTGTCCCTGGCGATTCCCGATCCGGTGGTCGTCACGCTCTTGAGGTTCTCGGTGCTCGTGATGATTGACGGGGCCACAGGTGCAGCCCAGCTGAACGAGGTGCCGTCGGGGCAGACGGCCAAGAACTGCACCCTGGTCGTGGGGTTCGGGTCCTCTGTATCGGGTGACTCGAAGTCGCGCGTGGGCTTCACCAACAGCGTGCCCTGCACCGTGGAGCCGTCGGCGCACTGGTGCGGCACCGCCCAGAAGGCTTCGGCCGTCTCCTCGAAGAAGACGACCTGATCGGCGGCAGACGCCGACGT
>DASQUP010000075.1:0-14792 GCA_035641235.1 Actinomycetota bacterium | reverse complement strand
GATAAAAGTGACTCCACCACTTCACCTTCGGCCAACTCTCGAGCCGCGAGTTCCCCGATGGCCGGCGCAAGAGTCACTCCGCCGTGCATGACGGCGATGTACAGGGAGGGCACGCCGGGAAGCGGCCCCACTATGGGGAGGCGGTCGGCAGGCATCGACCGCCACACCACCGTGGAGGACAGCAGGTTCGCCTCTCGCAGCGCGGGGAAGTACCGCGTTGCTCTCTGGAGAACCAGTTCCGCCCGGTGTCTGCTCGGATCGGCGGCGACGCCTGTCGTCGATTCCTCACCGATCATCACGGTCCCGTCCGCTTTGTGTTTCAGGTAAGTCTTCAAACCCGGAGGCGAGGGAATCTGTGCGGTTCCGGGGGTCAGGGTCGGTACGGCGCTGGCATGGACGACGAGGGCAGAGCTCGCCATTGTCGGAATCTCGAGACCGGCCCGCGCGGCGACCTCGGCGGACTCCGCCCCCGCCGCCAAGACGACGTAGTCGGGGCGGAGGACTTCGTCATCCATCACGACCGCGGCCCCCCGGTCGTCGATGTGAATCTGCGCCTGGACGCCGCGCACGAGACGGGCGCCGGTGTCTTCCAGCTCCCTTTCGCAAACGGCGTTCACGAGGGCCGGTTCGACGTGGCCGTCCTCGGGTGCGTACGAGGCAGCCAGGACGGGGCCTGGACGTGCGGCCGGAAGCCTGTGCGCAAGCTCGGTGCCCGGCATCATTCTCACCGGATAGCCATGCTCCCTGGCGCTTCGGACGGTCCAGCGAAGCTTCTCGGCGACTTCCGGGTCGTGGGTCCATCGGATATCCCCGCCCCATCGGAGCCCAATCTCCGGCCCGAACCGCGCACCCCAACGGCGCCATTCGGTGATTCCATGACAATGAAGGAGGTAGTGATCGCGCGGCTCTTTCTCGAGGGCGGTGATAGCCGCGAACGAATGGGCCGAGGCCCCGCCTCCCATCTCCGCCTCATCGATCAAAACCGTCTCGACGCCGCGTTTGACGAGATTCATGCCTATGAAAGCACCCACAATGCCGGCGCCGACAATGGCGACGCGTTCTGTGCGCGGGCTCATCGTCCCAGGGGGACACCTACTCGGCTTACGACAGCCAGGATGTCGCGCGCCGAGATCATGCCGATTACCGCGTCACCACGGGATACAGGGACGTGCCGGATGGCGTGCTCGGTCATGGCACGGATCGCCTCATCAATCGAGGCCCTCTCGTCGAGGTGGACTGGGGATTCCGTCATGTATTCCTCGACTCCGGTTTCGTCGAGGTCCACACCATCGGCAACCGCCCGAGTCAGGTCCCGCTCGCTGAAGATGCCGGCCTCTCCGGTGGAATCGAAAACGATCAGTGCGCCGATCTCGTCGTCGGCAAGGTGTTTCGCGGCCGCGCGCAGGGAATCGTCGGCGGCCACACCGATGACCTGTCTCGTTGCGATCTCGTTGATTCTCATCAGTCCTCCTCCCTGCTCGAGGTCGAGACTCCCACTCGGGCGGGGCCCGAAATAGGGCACAAAGGCAGGTTCCAATGAGTTCAAACGGCACTGAGGAAAGACGACGGGAGGGGGCTAGGTTCGGTGCCTAGGCCCCGGGTCGGACGACTGGATCGAGCATGACGGCGGACTTGAGTACCACATACCTCGGACTCGCCCTCGATAGCCCGGTGGTCGCGTCCTCTTCTCCACTCACAGGCACGATCGATGAGCTACGGAAGCTGGAGGATGCCGGCGTCGCCGCGGTCGTATTGCCCTCCGTCTTCCAAGAAAAGATCGTGCACGAGGGCGACGAGCCCGACCGCCGCCTCGATTTGGTGGCCGACGCCAAGGGGGCCCTGGGAATCCCGGTCATCGCCAGCCTGAACGGGACTACGAGAGGGCCCTGGGTCCGCCAGGCCCGCCTCTTCCAGGAGGCCGGTGCCGATGCCCTGGAGCTGAACGTGTATTTCCTCGCGACTGATATCGAGACCACATCGACCATGGTCGAGCTTCAGCACCTCGATCTGGTGGAGGCGGTCCGAGGTGAGCTATCGATTCCCCTGGCCGTCAAGATGAGCCCGTATTTCAACGCTTTTGCCCACATGGCCGACCTGGTCGTAAGGGCCGGGGCCGACGGCATCGTCATGTTCAACCGCTTCTACCAGCCCGACATCGATCTCGACTCGGGAGAGCTGAGGGCGGCGCCGTCGCCGAGCGTCTCCCAAGAGCTCAGAACCGCACTGCGATGGATCGCCGTACTCCACAAGCGGGTGGAAGCGTCGCTCGCTGCGACCGGTGGGATCCATAGTGCACGTGACGCGCTAAAGGTCATTGCAGCCGGAGGGGATGTGGCGATGATGGCCTCGGCGCTTTTAATGAGGGGCCGGGACCACATAGCAGAGGTGCTTCGCGACATGAGGACGTGGCTCGGCAGGAACGGCTACGAATCCCTCACGCAGCTCCGGGGTTCGCTAAGCCATCGAGTCTCGAACGACCCCGCGGGATTTGAACGCTCCATGTACATGGAGGCAATCACTAACAGCATCAAGGACGCGCGCGAGCTGTCCTCGTTCCAGCTGCCGGACTGACCGCCGGCGCGCCGTTCGTTTCGGGGCCCCGTTCTTTTCTCCTCCGAGCACCCCCACGGGGCATAGAGAAGAAAAGAACGGGCTAAACGGCTGCTACTGCGCCGATGAGCGCGAACAGAAAGTCGATGGCGGCCGCGCGGTTCGCGACGTGCGTGACTTCTCCGACCGCTCCACTCGAACCTTCCGGCGCGCCGCACAGTATGACCGGCACTCCCGGATACGTTCGAGCGAGACGTTCGGCGTAGTCGCCGGCGGGCATCGATGCCCACTCGTACAGGAAACTTCCCGACCGGGGGGAGTCCACGATTACCACGTCGGCGCCCTCGGCTAGAGGACAGACCCCCTCGAGCCTCAGCGAGCACGGGTTGTTGGCCGGACCGAGGCAGCCGCGGACCTCGACCCCATCGGGTCGCAGGCTCTCCTGCGTCCTCACGATGAAGCCGGGGTCCTCGGACACAACAAGGACGTCGTTGACGAGTTTGTCGGCGGACGTGGTCATTCCTCCCACTCCTCCTCAGGTCGGTTTTCGTCCTATGGCCTGGAGGCCCAGTGGCGACGGTCTGGGGCCGGCACGGGGAGCCTCATCTTCGTGTCGTCCCACTCGTGCTCCAATCGGTCGCGGACCTTCAGCACTCCGGGGACGTTCGCGGCCAACTTGAGAGCGATCTCGTGAGTGGTCTTGCGATCGACGCGGCCCGAGAGCGTGACGGTTCCCTTGAGGCACTTGACCGCGACGTCACCGATTGAGTCGGAACCCACTGCTTCGATGCTGTCGAGGACCTCGGATCGGATCACGGGATCCGAACGCCCCATCACTCTCACCAGATCGGCGCGGGAGATGATGCCGCATAGGTGGCCCTGGATGTCGACCACGGGGAGCCGCTTGACACCGCGGCGTTCAATGGACGTCGCAGCTTCCCAGATTGTTGCTTCATCCGAAATGACGGCTACGTGTCGGGTCATGATGTCGTCGACCCGCAGGCCTTTTGGCTCACCGTTGCCGTTGGTTCGGTGGACGTCTTGCGTAAGCAGGTCCAAGAACGACAGCTTCCGGTCGACCGGAGCCGGCCGGGCGATTGCTCGAACGATGTCGTATTCGGTAACGATTCCGATGACCTTGCCCTTCTCGACTACGGGCGCGCCGCTAATGTGGTTCTGTGCCAGCCGCCGTGCGGCTTCGTGCACCAAGTCGCGTGGCTGGAACGTGACCACTAAGTGGGTCATAACGTCCTTAACTCGCATGTCTCTCATCTGTCCATCCCTTTCATGGTTGTGGACTCCATCATGCTCAGAGCGGCTTTCGTCTCCTAGGGCCGGAGGACCCGACGGTCGAGGGCCGATCGTCGTTCGGCCAAGGGGCCACTTCTGGGCTGAGGGAATCCTCCAGAAGCGTCAGGTAGGACTCTTCCTCCTGTGCGATGTGAAGACGAAGGATGGCGTGCAAGGAATACAACGTCCTTCGCAGGTCCCTCAGGTCCTCCTCGTCGGGACCTCCATCGGGCAAGTCGTCGACGATGCTGCCGTAGAGCCTGACGAGGTGCCTGATCTCAAGATGCTCCCGGCTCATGGTGGCGGTTGGGTCTCGCCCGCCGATCAGCTGGGCGACGATGGGATACAGGACGGCATCCTCCTCCTTTTCATGAGGTAGGACGACGTCCTCGAGGAAGGCCCGGATCGCGTGGAGTTCTTCGTCGAGACGGTACGAGTCCAGCATGTCCATCCCGTCCGCCACGGCTCGCAAGCGGTCCACGTCGGGCAACATTCTGCGGTGGTCCAGGCGTACCTGGCCGCCGATGGGCGGGGCGGCCAAGACGCGGGGACTCCTACGAGGCCTCAGCGCCCGGAGGGCATTGGCGATGACGGCGACGTCGATGATTTCCTGAGCCATCGCGCCTGCAACCGGGACCAACATCCCGGCGGCGGCGAAGGCCATTCCAACTGTCGACAACGTCATGCCCGCTATGACGCTTTGGAGGGCGATCGATCGCGATCGCCGGGCGATTCGGATGGCCTCGGCGACGCCGTCAAACCGATCGGCCACCACGACGACATCGGCGACCTCGGACGACGCGGTTGCTCCGCGCGCACCCATCGCCACGCCGACGTCGGCGGCTGCGAGGGCGGGCGCATCGTTGATGCCGTCGCCCACCATTAGCGTCGGTCCCTCTGTGCGAGCTGCGAGCACGCTGTCGACCTTGTCGGCCGGCGTTCGCTCGGCCAGCACGAGATCCGCTCCCACGACCATGCCGACCGTCTCGGCGACGCCCGCCTGATCGCCCGTAACCATGACGATCTTGCGAATCCCCGCCGCCCGGAGCTCTTTGAGGGTCCTGGAACTGTGGGCCCTCACAGGGTCGTTAAGGATGATCGCGCCGGCGAGGCTGCCCTCGAGGGCAACAAATACAGTCGAGGAGCCCTCGAGCGCCGACCTCCGCCTGATCTTTCTTATCGCCGACTTGGATGCCGGTGGAATCTGCGCGAGGGAGGCCTTGCCGACGGCGACGCTCAGTCCGTCGACGTGCCCATTGATGCCGGTCCCCAGCTGCTCGCGGGTGTCGCTTGGGAACGACAGCCTTAGGCCGCGTTCGTGCGCGCTTCTGACGATGGCGGATGCGAGCACATGGGGAGAGACCTGGTCGAGCGAAGCGGCGAGCCGAAGCACCTCGTTTGGTGTGTACGATCCGAACGCGACTATGTCCGTCACCTCGGAGCTTCCGGTCGTTAGCGTTCCGGTCTTGTCCAAAAGAAGGATGCGGGCGCGTGCCAGTCCCTCCAAGGCGGCACCGCTCTTCACGATCACGCCGCGCCGCGCCGCCCGGGAGATGCCGGACACGATCGCCACTGGGGCGGCCAAGATGAGCGGGCAGGGTGTCGCAACCACCAGGACGGCAAGGCCTCGTACCGGGTCGCCGGACACGAGCCACGCAAGTCCCGCCACTGCAAAACTGAACGGCACGAACAGGACGGCGAAGCGGTCGGCCATCCTGACAAAAGGGGCCTTCTGGGAGTGCGCCTCCTGGACCAGCCTGATCAGCGCGGCATAGGTGCTGGCCTCGGCCTTGGCGGCGGCTCGCAGATTGAGGGGGCCGCCGGCATTTACCACGCCGCTTCGGATGAGGTCCCCGATTGGCCTCTCCACGGGACGGGACTCACCCGTAATGGCGGACTCGTCGAGGACTGCGGCCCCCATCTCGACCACGCCATCTACCGGAACGATTTCGCCCGGTTTGACCAACAGGATGTCACCAGCCTCGATGTCTGCCACCGGAACGGTCTCGAGTCTGTCGTCGGAGACGCGATGGGCACTCCTGGGGGCGCGTTCGACAAGCCCCGTTAGGGCGCGCCGGGCCCTGTTGCCGGCGTAGTCCTCGAGGGCACCCCCGCCGGACAACATGAGAGCAACAACGGCGCCGGCCAGGTATTCGCCGAGCACCACTGCGGACCCGATGGCTGCCAGGGCGATTAGGTCGACGCCCGCCCGGCCCCGCAGAAGGTCCCGGACCACCGTCAGGAAGAGGGGGGCAAGAGCAGCCGTTGTGGTGGCCGCCCAAACGAGATCCGCGACCCCGTCGCGGTCAGACAACCACAGTGCCGCGCCGGCCGCGATTCCGCACGCGGACAGCAGAGCGAGGATGAGGTTCGTGCCGGAACCCTGAATTCTATTCACGAGAACATGGTCCTCTCGGGCCCGGCGCGCCGGTAGGGCCGGACGGCCCAACCACGGGGCGTCAGGCGTCAGGTCTCAGCCAGTGACCCGCCGCGCGCCGAAATGGCGATCCACCCCCAAAGGGTGGGGGTCGATTGCCATTCGGGCGGCGCGCCGAGCCCAGCGCGGGCCTAGCCCCGAGCGGGCCGGGTTACTCCTCGGGTCGTTCGGCGCGCACCCTCGCCACATACGAAGCAGCCTCGGCGCGCCGAGCTACTTCGAGCTTCGCGAGGATGTTCGAGACGTAGTTCTTGACGGTCTTGTCGGAGAGGTGGATTCGTTCGGCGATCTGGCGATTGGTAAGCCCTTCGCCGATCATGTCGAGAATGCGCTCCTCCTGAGGTGAAAGCCGAGCGAGTTTCGGGTCCTTCTCTTCGAATTTCGCCTTTCGGAGCCGTTCGAGAACCCTCTTCGTTACTCCGGGGTCGAGCAAGGACTTGCCGGATCCGACGGTTCTGATCGCCTCTATGAGGTCCCGTCCGCGTATCTGCTTGAGGACGAACCCCGCGGCCCCTGCCATGATCGAGTTGAACAGCGCCTCGTCATCCGAATAGGACGTCAGCATGATGATCTGGATATCGGAGTTGTCGTCTCGGATGTCACGGCACGCCTCGACACCGCCACCGTCCGGCATCCTGACGTCCATCACAACGACGTTCGGCGAGTAGATCTTGGCCATGTCCAGGGCTTCGCGCCCGGATGAGGCCTCCGCGACTACAGAGATGTCGTCCTCGACGTCCAGCAACGCCTTGAGGCCTTGCCTGACGACCTCGTGATCGTCCACAAGCATTATCTTCAGCGGCTCAGCCAATCTCTCATCCGCCTTCCTGTGGAAGCGGGATCCGCAGCATGTGTTTCATTCCGGCGGATTCTCCGCGCTCGATGTCAACCGTACCCCCAAGTCTTTCGGCGCGCCGAGCCATATTGTCGAGGCCGTGCCCACGCGCGACCGAATCCGGGTCATATCCAACGCCGTCGTCCTCGACCGTGACGACCAGTTCCTTCCCGGATGACGCGGCGGAGATGACGACATGGCCGGCCTGGGCGTGGCGAGCGGTGTTGGATACGACCTCCCGCACTATCTGGATCACGTCCGATTGCTGTTGCTCATCCAGTCCCAAAAATACGCTCTCATCTGCGTATACCTCGACATTTGCGAGTGTATTGACTTCGAGGTCGCGGCCCAATCCCCGTATCGTCTCTGCTACCCCCCGCTCCTTAGCCTGCTTGGGGAGCAATTCGAAGATGTAGCTCCTCACGTCCCGCACGACGTTGTCCAATTCGTTGATTGATGCCTCGATGCGGGCCGCAGCTGTATCTGGATCCCTCTGCATTAGTGACATCGAACCCTGCAAATGGAGTCCCACGGAGTAAATCGATTGAATGACGCCGTCGTGCAGTTCCTTCGAAATCCGTTCCCTCTCCTCCAGGACGGCGAGATCCTTTAGGGCCTCGGTCAGGCGCTCATTCTCTAGAGCGATCGCTGCTTGGTTCGCCAGGATTTGAAGGATGGAGAGGTCGTCCTCGTGGAAGGTCCGACCGACGTCTCGATGGTAAGCGGACAGGACCCCCACGCCTTTGCCCCTCACAATCAGCGGCACGAACGCCCCGGCACGCGGATGGCGGAGTTTGCCGATCGTCTCTCGGTGAACCTCCGGATCAGCAGCCAGATCGGCAGCGACCTGGGGCGCAAGACGGCTCAGGGCACCGTGGGCCTTTGAGCTCGCAGGCGCGAGACGGATCCCAACAACGCCCTCGTTTGTCGGAACAGCCTCCGAAGCGAACCTGATTACAAGTTCACCCGTCACCTCGTTGAGCAAGCTGATGGTTGTGGAATCCGCATCGGTCAAATGACGAGCCTCGTGCGCGATGGAGTCGAGGGTCTCCTCTGCCGCGCCCTCCGTTATCAGAAGGCTGGCGACGCGCTCGACCGAGGACAGCTCGTTCACTCGGCGCGCCAGTTCAGTACTCCGACGGCGAACCTCCTCATAGAGGTTCGCATTCTCGATTGCAACGCCCGCCTGCGCCGCGAACATCATGGCGATCCGCTCGTCGTCTTTCGAAAAATCCCTCTCGCTTTCCTTCTCGGTCAAGTAGAGGCGACCGAGGATGCGCCTCCTCCCGATGATGGGCACTCCGAGAAAACTGTGCATCTCCGGGTGATGTTCGGGCCATCCCGACGACTTGGGGTGATCCTTAATCTCATGGAGGCGAAGCGGGCGGCCTTCCTCAATTAGGACGCCGAGCAAACCAACTCCCTTGGGGAGCTCGCCTATTTCCTTCACGCGCTCCTCGCTGATCCCGGAGTGGACGAAGCGGACCAGTTGCCCTTCAGAATCAACCACCCCAACCGCGCCGTATCGAGCACCGATCACATCCCGCGAGAGGTTCGCGATTCGCTGCAACAGCACATCCAACTCGAGTTCGGATGCGAGACTTATCCCCGCCTCGACCAAGGCAGCGAGCTGTCGCCTGCCGATCTGATCTTGCATGACTCGATCCTACTTTTCGCGATTGTGCCGGCGGCAGATTACCGGGAGTCATGGGACGCCGTGAGGTAAAACGTGGGAATGACCGTAGTCACCGAGGTTCCGATTGGATCCCTTGACCCCGAGAGGTTCGAGCATGTGCTGGATCGGGATCGTTATAGGGCATTCCAGACGGCAATCAGGCGGGCCCAAGACTTATTCGCCGGCCGCATCGTATGGAACGTGAACTCCACGGCCCGCGGCGGGGGAGTGGCAGAGCTACTGCGCTCGCTCCTCGCATATGCCCATGGCGCTGGAGTCGATGCGCGCTGGGCTGTCATCGACGGGGCTCCGGAGTTCTTCAGCGTTACCAAAAGGATCCACAACAACCTGCACGGGGCGCCGGGGGACGGAGGGCCACTCGGTGCGCGCGAGCTCGAAGTCTACGGATCGGTGATGAATCGAAATGCCGAAGAGCTCATTTCGTTGTTCAGAGGCGACGACGTCGTGATCCTGCACGACCCTCAGACGGCCGGACTATGCGTTCGCGCCAAGGAGGCTGTCGGCGCGGTCATCTGGCGGTGCCACGTGGGCTTGGACACGCCAAACGACCATGCCCGCCGGGCATGGGACTTCCTCCGCCCAATGGTTTCACCTGCGGACAGGTACGTTTTCTCTCGTCGTGCATTCGCCTGGGAGGAACTCCACGGAGACAAGATCGTCGTCATCCCACCATCCATCGACGCGTTCTCCCCAAAGAACCAGGACCTCGATCCGAGTTCCGTCCACTCCATTCTGTCGGCCGCGGGACTAATCGATTCCGAACCCGAGGCTCCGGCCACATTCCTTCGAGAGGATGGCAGTCCCGGCACGGTGGTGAGGCAGGCAAATCTTCACGACGGCGGGCCTCCACCTCCGCCGGATGTTCCTTTGGTCGTGCAGGTGTCGCGCTGGGACCGGCTCAAGGATCCCGTCGGAGTGATCGAAGGGTTCGCCAAATACGTTGCCCCCAACACCGATGCACACCTCGTTATGGCGGGCCCCGACGTGTACGCGGTGGACGACGATCCCGAGGGTGCCGAGGTCCTGAACGAGTCACTGGCCGCGTGGAAATCGATGCCAAACGAGGCGCGCGAACGAATTCACCTCGTCCTTCTCCCCATGGAGGACGGCGAGGAGAACGCTGCGATGGTGAATGCACTACAGAGGCGAGCGTCGGTCGTGGTGCAGAAGAGCCTGGCCGAGGGTTTCGGTCTCACGGTGTCGGAAGCAATGTGGAAGGCGCGACCGGTCGTGGCGAGCAAGGTGGGTGGAATCCAAGAACAGATAATCGACGGGCGCACCGGGCTGCTACTCGCCGACCCCGGTGATCTCGAGACCTTCGGTGGTCTGATCGCGGAACTACTCAACGATCCCCGGCGCGCCGCATCCATTGGAGCGGAAGCCCAGGGCCGGATTCGCGACGAATTCCTCGGGCCGCGCCACCTGATGCAGTACCTGGATCTGATATCCGGGCTACTGAACATCTGATTTCGTCGGAGCGGAGCGCAGTCAGTTCCTTCGCGGGTCGAGGAAGTCTGCCTCCAGCAGGTCTCTGATCGAGATGATGCGATCGGACCCCGCCTCCCGAATGATGAGGTGCCTGATGTGACCGTGGCGCATCATCTCGGCCGCCTCGGGCGCGGTAACCGATCCCTCCACCGTCACGGGCGAGTAGCTCATAGCATCTCCGACGCGGACATTGGCGGGATCGCTCTTATCTGCGACGACGCGTGTGACATCGCGCTCGGTAAGGATGCCCATCAGCTGATGTCCGTCGGTGGAGTAGACCCCCAGGGCGCTGATGTTCTTGTCGAGCATGAGAGCGACTGCACTTGCAACGTCGGCCCGCCACACGATTCCGACGAGCGGTCTGGTGTTCAGCTTCCCCGCATCATTGAGTGAATCCCTCCTTTTGGGAGGATCATCGCCACATCGAGGGGACGCACCTAGGGCCTTTTGGTGGAGCCGTGGACAGACCAAAGGGCCCGTCTAGCAAGAGGGCGTTGGACCGGAGCTATGTGAGAGACCCGGCAGCGAAAGCAGCTGCTGCCAGCGCGACCATCGAGCTGATCGACGAAATCACGAAGGTACGCGTCTGCTCGCGGAGCGCGCCGTGAAGGTCGTGAAGGCGGTCGTCGAACTTGTCCATGCGCCCTTCGATCCGGTCCATCCGCTGCTCCAGCCGCGCTCCGAGGTCGGCGACGTCGGTCTTTGTCGCCAACTCCGTGGGTTTCTCCGAGGGCAGATAGCTCATCAGCGTTTGGGCGTGTTAGGTCCCGAGGACCTCCTCGAGGCGAGCATATAGCCCTCGGCGAGATCTGGGCGCGAACTGTCCGCACTGGGTCACGCATACCGTGACTGAGTGCGTACAGTTCAGTTACACACGTTCGTAGTCGGGCAGTTTGATGACACGGCGTCCGGCGGCCAGCGCGTCCAAGATTTGCCGTCTTTCCTCATCGGGCAGTTCGTCCTCGAGAGCCGGCAGGTAGACGCCCAACTCCTTGGCCACGTATAGCTCAACGACGGCCTGCAGCCGGATGGCCTTCTCAGCTAGCCGGTCATCGGTTTCGTCACTGCTCGTGCCCGTTTCGAGTTTGTAGAAGATTTCCTCGATGTCGCGCACATAGCGCCGGATTAGATCGAGCTCCAACGACATCGCCGACACCGCTAGAGTCGAGGAATCCATGCGTTGGATTGCTGACCTCAGCTTCGACTCACCCGCTTCCACAAGAGGTATTAGTTCCTGCTGAAGGAAGAGCCGGACCTCGTCGATGGCGGTTTCGATCCCACCGCCCCTCGAAATCCTCCGGACGTGCTCGTCGAGGTGATCCACGAGATCTCGACGGCTCGCCTGAATGCTGTCAGCACCTGTGTCCACCGCAGCCACCTCCCGGCACTCAAGCCGTAGTTTCATCCCCACCACCTATCGCCCCGCTGGGGATAGCCACCTACATCTTCCCGGCTTTTGGGGTCCCACGATAGAGCCCTTCGGCCCATCGCCTGATCGGGCTGTGGGGCCGATGCCGTAAGGGGCCCCCGGAGAGGGCCCCCTCGGCTAGTCGCACGCGGGCCGAACGGCCCTACATTCCCGCCTGGGCTTCAAGGATGCTCGCCCCCAGGAGGTAAGCGGCATGACCAAATCGCAGAAGGTCGCAACGAAGGGAAGGGCCGCGGCACTCGGCGACCTCGCAGTGCAAGACGCGTCGAAGATCACTGCTCGAGACGTGTTGTTGGTCGCATTCCCCGAGGACAAGCGCCTGGAGTTGACGGCTGCATTCGCCCAGGTGGGATGGAGAACCCAATTCTGTGATGGGCCTCCGATGGTGTCTTGCCCATTGGTCGCAGCGGGGCATGCGTGTGACGAACGTCTGGCCTCCGATGTCGCCGTCGTGATGATCGATCCCGACCACCGTTTGAGCAGCGGTCAGCTTCCGATTGCGTTCTGCGCCGGTTGCGGTATTTCTCCGGGAGTAATCGTCGTGGAGCGGGATATGGACGAAGTGGAGATCGAGGGGCCTATTGCGATTGTAGGCGGCACTAGCAGAGCAGAAGTCGTGGTTGCCGCCGCCGAGGCACTCGTAGATCGAGAGTCCGAAAGCTCCTAACTCAGTCAGAGAACCTCACCGCGACGACGCCGGGAACACTCCTGGCCAACACCTCCGCAAGACGCCGATCCTTGGGGTCCTCCGGACCGTCGAGCGTGACGATCCCGTCGGATACGTCGACGCCGACTGGTCCGAGGACAAGCGCCTCATCCCCGAGCAGATTGACAAGGTCCTCAGCGATCAGCTCGTCCCTGCGGGCGAGTACTCGTAGCACGTCTCTGCGCGCAACGATCCCCACCAGACGGCCGTTGGTGACGATCGGTACGTGTTTGATTGCTCGTTCCACCATCACCCGGGCGACCTCCGCCACGCCGGCCCTCTCCGAGAGCGCTATTACCTCGGCCGTCATCACCTCGGCGGCGGTCCGCGGAGCCCCAGCAGCGAAATGCGGGACGTCGGTGATCTGCATACGCGGGTCGGGAATTTCCTCGAGCCGCACGAGATCGGCCTCGCTGACGATACCGACAAGCTCCTCATCATCATTGACGACGGGGACCGCCCCGATCTCGCGTTCAATCAGCAGAGCCGCAACGTCCTTCACGCGTGTTTCGGGCCGGACGGTGACGACCGGCGCCGACATGATGTCTTTGGCTCTCACCGCGGTTGGTTCATCTCCCTAGTCCATCTCCGCCGTCAAGACGTACACAAACATGATGATGCAGCCGTCCGGACCGGCTTTGGTGACCGAGTGGTCGGCTCCTACCGGGACAAAGTTGTACGAGCCCGTGGCCATTCTCTGGTCTCCCACGTAGCAATAGCCGTCCACGATCCACATGTGGTGCATTGCGAAGCGATGGCGGTGCTGCGGGATCCGGGCGCCAGGCTCGAGTTTCATGAGCCCCGCACTCGATTCGTTTCTGGCGCCCGTCCAGAAGGTCTTGCTGCAAACTCCCGGAGTCCCGTCGAGAGGAGTCCAGGGCATACGGTCGATTTCGAGGCGAGATAGGAGCCGTTCGCCGTCTACGGGGGTGAGTAGGGTCATTTGCTCCTCCTTTCGGGTTTCAGAATCATGGCTCGCGACAGACCCAAAGAAGGGCCAAACGGCCCATAAAAGCCCCGCCGAGAGATGTGACTCGTTTGTTGTGAGTGGTCAGGCCACCTCGAACCCGGCGCCGGCGGTGGTCGTGGTGATCACGACGTGTGGGGGCCGTTCCAGGGTGTTGTGGACAGTGCAGTGTTCGATCGCTTTCTGAAAGCGGTCCACCTTGTCCGGAGGCAGATAAGGGACGGATACGGATATTTCAGCGGCCCCCACGCGCGACGGGGCCTTGTCCATCCACCACCGGCAGTCCACTTCGATGTGGTCCGGCAGTCGATGCCTGGCGAGGAAACGCCGGCCATAGAAACCGACGCATGCAGTGAGGGAGGCGATGAACAGCTCCGTGGGGGTCGGTGCCGTGTCCTGTCCTCCGATCTCTTCGGGCTGGTCGACTGTGATGCGATGCCCTCTCACAACGATGTCGAACCGGTCGTTTGCCTGATGGACCACCCGGACCCTTTGGACACCATCGTTGTGTCGCGCAGCCGGCTGGGTGACGCGGCTAGTCGTGGCTTCCATTTTGGTCTCCTCGTCGGTCGATTTTTACGATCGGCCTCCAAGGTCCCACCGGCAGCCACGTTTTGAGTAGTGCCGTTCGCTCTGCTGCGGGGATGACGTTCGGACCCGGAGCCGCGCCGCGTCCGGGCGCGGCGGGGCTAGCCGCCCTGCCGGAGCGTGGTCGGGAGTCGCGCTGCGCCGGGTTGTTTGAGACACAGAGGCCTGTGCGAGGCCTCCTTGTGGCAACTAATCCTGATGGAGTCCGCTGCGCGCTGGGCACCAGCTGATCGAAGAAAAATCGAAAAAGATCGTCGGTGGGCCTTCCAAGAAGCAGTTTGTGTCACACCCCCTCTTCATAATCTCAATCATGGAATTCGCTGTGCTCGACGAAGCTGTCGAGCTAATCGAGAAGGTCAACTCGAACCTTCAACCAGAGATCGTCAGCGCCGATGATGCGCGCAGGCTGTTGGGCACCTACGCCAGTATCGAGAAGCTCGCCTCATACGGGCGCGCCTTGATGGCGAGCAGGATTGACGATGTTGCAGCAGTTGCACGGATGTCGGGCACGTCGACGGGTCAGGCGAAGAAGACGGTCGAGACCGGCGCGGCGCTCAAGGACGCACCCGAGGTCGGCGACGCCCTGGCACGCGGCGAGGTATCGCTGGATCAGGCCGGCGAAATAGCAAAGGCCGAGCAGGCCAGTCCGGGCAGTGCCGGTGAATTGCTCAAAGTTGCCAAGGAAGAGTCGTTCAACGTGCTCCGTGACGAGGCCCGCAGGGTGAAGCTCGAGGCCGAGCAGCACCGGGGACTGGGCGAGCGGCAACGAGAAGCCCGCCGCGCCCGTTCGTACACCGACGAACTCG
>DASQUP010000074.1:0-2137 GCA_035641235.1 Actinomycetota bacterium | reverse complement strand
CAAGCAGGAGGCTTCTAAGTTGCGCGCTCGTAGGTCTTGTTTAGCAGTTCCCGGCTCGAGCCCCAAGATGCTCGCCAAAGCTCCGACCCTCCCGGCGGACATGATCTTTTTGGATCTAGAGGATTCGGTTGCTCCGCTCGCCAAGGAGGAGGCGCGGGGGAACATCGTCGACGCTCTCAAGAACACCGACTGGGGCGAGAAGACCGTCGTCGTCAGGATCAACTCCATCGATACGCAGTGGGCCGCAGACGATCTGAAGACAGTCGTCGAAGCCGCAGGGAGCTATCTCCATTGCATCATGATCCCCAAGGTGGAACACGCCCACGAAGTCATGTTTGTGGACCACATGCTGCGCATGATCGAGGTCAAGCTCGGTCTCGAGGACCGCATCGGGATCGAGGTGCAGATCGAAACCGCCACTGGGCTCCGCAACGTCTACGAGATCGCGCAGGCATCGGATCGGACCGAGACGCTTATCTTCGGGCCGGCGGACATGAGCGCGTCGCTCGGGCTCCCCTCGGTTACGGCGGGGTTGCCTATGCCGGGCTATCCCGGTGACCACTGGCACTGGGTGCTCGAGACGATCCTTGTCGCGGCACGCGACGCCGGATTGCAGGCGATCGACGGCCCCTATCTGTTGATCAAAGACCTCGACGGGTTCAGGGACATGGCGATGCGGGCCCGGGCGCTCGGCTACGACGGGAAGTGGGCGCTCCATCCGGGTCAGATCGACGTGCTGAACGACGTGTTCACTCCCGCGCAGGAGGAGTACGACAAGGCGGAGGCGATGCTCGAGGCGTACCGCCATGCAACCGATGTCGAGCAGCGCGGTGCGGTGATGTTCGGCAGCGAGATGATCGATGAGGCGTCGCGCAAGATGGCTCTTCGCCTCGCGGAGCGGGGGCGCGCCGCGGGAATGAAGCCGGACAAGACCTATGCCGACTTCGAGAGCGAACGGGGCGGACAATGATCACCCTGACCGACACTCAAAAGGCAATCGTCGAGACGGTGCGCGATTTCGTCGAACGCGACGTCGTTCCCATTGCCGACGAAATGGAGCACCGCGACGAGTTCCCCGACGCGATCGTCGAGCAGATGAAGGAGCTCGGGCTCTTTGGGCTCAACGTTCCCGAGGAATACGGTGGTATCGGCGAGAACCTGACCACATATGCGCTATCGGTCGTCGAGCTGGCGCGCGGGTGGATGAGCCTCTCGGGCATCCTGAACACACACTTCATGGGCAACTACCTCATCGGCAAGTTCGGGACCGACGAGCAGAAAGACAAGTACCTGCCGCGCATGGCGACCGGTGAGCTGCGCGCCGCTTTGGCGATGAGCGAACCCGAGGCGGGTTCCGACGTCCAGGCTATCCGTACGAAGGCGGTGCGTGACGGCGACGAGTATGTGCTCAACGGTCAGAAGATGTGGCTCACCAACGGGCTGCGCGCCGGAATCGTGATGACGCTTGTGAAGACCGATCCGGCGGCCGATCCGCCGCATCAGGGCATGAGCATGCTGATCGTCGAGAAGGAACCCGGCGCGCCGAAGCCGGCCCCGGGCCTCGATGTCGGCAAGAACATCGAGAAGATGGGGTACAAGGGCGTCGAGACGACGGAGATGACGTTCAACGATCATCGGGTGCCCGTGTCTCAGTTGCTCGGCACGGAGGAGGGCCAGGGATTCCGCCAGGTGCTCGACGGCATCGAAATCGGCCGGGTCAACGTGGCGGCGCGCGCCGTTGGCGTCGCGACCCGGGCGTTCGAAGAGGCGATCCGGTATTCGCAGGAGCGCAAGGCTTTCGGGCGCAGGATCGCCGACCACCAGGCGATCCAGATCCACCTGGCGGAGATGGGAACCACCCTCGAGGCGGCGCGCCTGATGCTCTTGCAGGCCGCCCACAAGAAGTCGGCGGGCGAGCGTTCGGACCTGGAAGCCGGAATGGCCAAGTTGTTTGCGTCGGAGGCCTGCAACGAGATCTGCCTGAAGGCGCTCCGCGTCCACGGCGGCTACGGATACTCGAAGGAGTTCACGATCGAACGCCTATACCGCGACGCGCCGTTCCTCTTGATTGGCGAGGGGACAAGCGAAATCCAAAAGCTAGTAATTGCCCGGCGCCTGCTAGAAAAATACAAGGCCT
>DASQUP010000073.1:0-27556 GCA_035641235.1 Actinomycetota bacterium | reverse complement strand
GTGATGTATGTAAGTCCCTCTGTAGAACGGGTGCTTGGCTATTCTCCCGCCGAGTTCGCAGGCGGGTTGGCAACGAGCTATCTCGTGGAGCAAGACTTACCCGCAGCCACTCAGGCATGGACGGAGGTCCTGTCCGAACCTGGTGGTTCACGCGTCTTCGAGATACGCGGACGAGACAAGAATGGTTCGGTCCATTGGTTCGATGTGACGTTTACGAATCTGCTCGCGGATCCCAACGTCCGAGGTGTGGTTTCGAACCAGCGGGACATTACGGAACGCAAGAAGGCCGAGGAGCGCCTGCTCGTCACCGAAGAAAAATACAGATCTCTAGTTGAGGATGTTCCCGCGGTCGTCTACCTGGCAGAGTTCGGGCCCCAGGGCCGGTGGCTCTACGTTAGCCCCCACATCGAATCGCTTACCGGGGTCTCGGCCGAGCAATGGATGTCCGCCATAAGTCCGTGGAGCGATCACCTTCATCCTGACGACAGGGAACGCGTTATTGCCGAGGAGTCGACGGGGCTCGACGTCTCCGAGGGTGACTTGATGGTCTTCGAGTATCGATTTGTGAGGCGTGACGGCCGAGTGGTCTGGGTGCGCGACGAGGCCCGCCGAGTGGGTACGGAAAACGGGTCCGGACCGTTGATGCGTGGGGTCATGATCGATGTCACCGAGAGAAAAGCGGCGGCGGAGGCTCTGAGAGAGAACGAGGAACGATTCAGAAGCATCTTCGAGGCCGCCCCGGTCGGGATCGGTCTCGTAGACCTCGAGGGCCATACCGTCCAAACGAACCGAATCGTTCAGGAAATGTTGGGGTACAGCGACGAAGAGTTTGCATCGGTCACGTTCGACTCTTTCACCCATCCGGATGATGTCGTCCGCAACCGCGAGTTGTTCGACGAGATGGCGCGTGGTGAACGCGACTTATTCCAGATGGAAAAACGCTTCATACACAAGAGCGGGTCGATCGTGTGGGCGAACCTCACCGTGTCCCTCATTAAAGATGCAGTGGGGAAACCCGCGTATGCCTTGGGCATGGTGGAGAACATCACCAGGCGCAAGACTCTCGAAGACCAGCTCAGACAAGCCCAGAAGATGGAAGCGATTGGGCGACTCGCGGGCGGTGTGGCCCACGATTTCAACAACCTCCTTGCAGTGATCATCAACTGCGCAAGCTTTATGGCGGAATCCTTACCTTCGGATCACGAGTTTGTGGAGGACCTAAGAGACATCCGCGAGGCCAGTGATAGAGGGGCCAACCTGGTCCGTCAGCTACTGGCGTTTTCGCGCAAAGAGATCGTCAGTCCTCAGGTTGTCGACCTCAACGACATCGTGCGCGGAATGCAGAGCCTTCTCAGCAGGACTCTCGGGGAGGACGTTGAGCTGGATGTGAGGGAGAGCGAGAGCCCATGCCTTACGAAGGTCGACACGGGCCAGATAGAGCAGGTCATCGTCAACCTCGCTGTGAACGCGCGAGACGCCATGCCCAGCGGTGGGCTCATCACTATGACGACGGAAAACATCATCGTAGGCGAAGACTTTGCGCGTCTCTATCCGGGAATGGCACCGGAGTCCTACGTGCGGCTCACTATGGCAGACGACGGAATGGGGATGAGCGAAGAGGTTCTCAAACACATCTTTGAGCCCTTCTTCACAACAAAGGCGCGTGGACAGGGCACCGGTCTAGGACTCGCAACTGCCTACGGTGCGGTGAAGCAGGCGGGCGGATATATATCGGCGTACTCCGAGGAAGGGGAGGGGTCAATCTTCTCCGTTTACCTACCTAGATCGGAGGAAACGGGGAAGGACGTCAGGGTCAAGGCTCGCCGGGTCCAAACACAAAGGGGCAGTGAGACGATCCTGCTCGTTGAAGACGACGACTCTTTGAGAAGACTGGTTCGGCGCATGCTCGAGAGAAATGGCTTCACCGTGCTGGAGGCAGGCACACACGAGGCCGCAGAGCAACTGTTCCTCGATAACGTCGACGAGATAGCGGCAATTTTGACCGATGTAATCATGCCCGGCGGATCCGGCAAAGAGCTTGTCGAGAGGTTGCTCGCGATCGACGATCGACCACCGGTCCTGTACATGTCGGGGTACCCCGAAGATGTGATCGCCCATCATGGCGTCCTCGATGAGGGCGTGCCGTTCATCGGCAAACCGTTCACCGAGGAGGCGTTGCTAGACCGCGTCCGAGGGGTGCTGGACGCGGTCTAGTTTCCCTACGAGGTGCGTCGGGTTTCGCTCTCCCTCACATCGACGGCTCTGTCGGAGGCCGGCTCGCGCTCGGAGATGTCGACAACCTTGGGCTCCTCGCCGTGGAGCTCTAGGAGCTCCTCGAAGAGCTGACGGTAGTGGACCATGCCCCGTCGGAGGTCCTCGGTCGTGGATTCGCCGCGTTCATTCGCCATCGATACAGCGTGCGCGGCACGGTAGTTCTCGACAACGGACGGATGGTCTACCGAGATGTCGGCGGATCGCTGCTCGAAATCGTCGACCGGGTAACCCCGATCGCGCATCACGAGAATGATCAGTGCGTCGGCCTCACGAATTGCCTGACCGGGCGAGTCCACGAATTTCGCCTGGGTATCGCTCCACGACGCTTGGTAGTCTCGGCGCGCCGAGGGCTCCAAAGGCCGGATGTCGAGTCGAGCGCGGTGCTCCTTGCGCGCCATCAAGTCCCTTTCGGCATCGCGCCTGCCGCCCTTTTCCTCGAGGGTTCTCTCGTACTCGGGGCCAAATTGGCCTCGGAGCTTTGCGGTCTGTCGCTTTCTGTATTCGAACAGGGCGTATACGGCCGCGGCCGCAAGCACTACAAGCACGAGGACGACTATCAGCCAGGTGTCCATAACTCATCCTCCCTACGAATCATTGACCTGAGGGTCCTTCCCGAGCCGTGTTCGGCGAAACGACCGCGTGTCCCAAACGCGAGTTATGTCGGACCTGTGATTGCTCTGCATTTCCCGTCCTTCGATCGCGGGTACGTATGCGCGCAAGGCAATCCCGTTTTGTGACAGGAGGAAGTCGTGGCAACCATCGAGAGATCGATAGATGTGAACGTTCCGGTGCGAACCGCGTACAACCAATGGACGCAGTTTGAGGATTTCCACAATTTCATGGAGGGGGTCCAGGAAGTCCGTCAGCTGGACGACGTGACTCTCCACTGGACCGTGAAGGTCGGAGGAACGGAGCGCGAGTACAAGGCTCGGATCACGGAGCAGCTCCCGGACGAACGGATCGCCTGGGCGGCTGAAGGCGAGACCGACAATGCGGGTGTCGTCACCTTCCACCGGCTGGACGACAACACGACGCGGGTGATGCTGCAGCTCGAATACGCGACGACAGACGTCGTCGAAAAAGCAGGCAGTGCGGTCGGCATTGTCGATCGCCGCGTCAAAGGCGACCTCGAGCGGTTCAAGCAGTTCATAGAGGAGCGGGGCTCCGAGACCGGGGCCTGGCGTGGCGCGGTGGAGCAGAAGAACATCGGTTGAACCGCGACAACCCTTGCCTGCGCCGGCCGGGCCCGGGATCTCGCTCGGCGCAGGCGGTTCTTGGCGGGCGGCGTGTAGCTCGAAATCGCCGGCGGAATGAGGCTGTATCAGGCTTTTTGGAAGTAGTCTGGCGCGGGCATGGTCGATCGATTTCGTCCCAAGAAGGACGACTCTCCCACCAGGAAGTCTCCGGGCAAGGGACCACAAGGCGAGGATGACAGCAGGCAACGGATGACCACCGTTGGATGGGTGGTTGTTGCACTGCTCGGCTTCTTCCTTATCCAGAACCTCTTCCAGAATCCGGCCGAGAAGATCAAAATGGACAGGTTCCTGACCCTGATCAACGACCAGCGCGTCACGGACGTCCAGATCGGATCGGGGACCGTGGAGGGAACGATTCCCGGAGCGGAGTCAGACCGCGAAGTGTTCGCCGAGCTGCCCCCGAACCTCGAGCCGAATTTCTTGATCAATCGCCTCGAGCGCAATGGGATCGACTGGACGGGACGCCAGGAGAGCTTGTGGACGCAGCTGTTGGTCACACTGCTGCCGTTCCTGGTGCTCGGATTCCTCTACTACTTCTTCATAGTTCGGAGGCTGCGCAACCAACTCGGAGGCCAGGGTCCTCTGTCGCTCGGGAAGAACAAGGCAAAGCTCTACGACCGAACCGACCTCAAGACGACGTTCAAAGATGTCGCGGGGGTCGACGAAGTCGAGACCGAGCTGGTCGAGTTGGTGGACTACCTGAAGAACCCGCGTAAGTTCGAGCGGCTCGGTGCACGAATCCCCAAGGGTGTGCTTCTTGTTGGACCTCCCGGAACCGGGAAGACGCTCCTGGCTCGAGCCGTGGCGGGGGAGGCCGGTGTCCCCTTCTTCTACATCTCGGCTTCGGAGTTCGTCGAGCTGTTCGTAGGTCTGGGCGCAGCGCGCGTACGCGATTTGTTCCAGCAGGCGCGCCAGCGTGCGCCGGCAATCATCTTCATCGACGAGATCGATTCGATAGGTCAGGCGCGGTCCGGTGCCGCGGGCAATCAGCTCGGCGCACATCAGGAGCAGGAGCAGACGCTGCAACAGTTGCTCACCGAGATGGACGGGTTCGAGCCGAACAGCGGTGTGATCATCGTCGCCGCTTCGAACCGACCCGAGGTCCTCGATCAGGCGCTGCTGCGGCCGGGGCGTTTCGACCGTCAGATCGTCGTGAACCTTCCGGACATCCGAGGCCGCGAGGAAATCCTCGGCATCCATGCGCGCAACGTCAAGCTGTCCGCCGATGTGGACCTCAAGGTCCTCGCGCGGCGAACCCCCGGGTTCTCAGGAGCTCAATTGGCCAACGTAATCAACGAGGGTGCACTTCTCTCGGCGCGTCGCAATCACGACCAGGTCTCGATGCACGATCTCGAAGAAGCGATCGATCGGGTGGTTGCCGGTCTCGAGCGCCGGTCACAGGTGCTGACCGACAAAGAGCGCCGTCTAGTCGCGTACCATGAGCTCGGGCACGCGATCGTTGCGCGTTTCGTCGAGAACGCGGATCCGGTCCACCGGGTCTCGATAATCCCGCGCGGGATCGGCGCCCTCGGCTACACGCAGCAGCTCCCGGATGAGGAGCGCTATCTGATGTCGGAGCCAGAACTGCGCGACCGGATCGCGGTACTGCTCGGCGGCCGGTCGGCCGAGGAGATCGTCTTCGGCTTCGCTACCACCGGCGCCCAGGACGACCTGCGGAAGGCGACGGAGATCGCCCGGAGAATGGTGATGGAGTTCGGCATGTCCGAAGCGGTCGGTCCGATCAACATCGCGTCGGACGGCGCACGATTCCTCAGCCCGATGTTCCGGCGCGGTGATGACGTATCGGAGGAGACCGAGACCGCGATCGACCGAGAGGTCAAGGCCATCCTGCTCGAGGGCCAGAAGAAGGCGCGGGAGATCCTCGGCGAGCGGAGGTCAGACCTCGACGGCCTCGCAGAGATCCTGCTCGAGAAGGAATCGATCGGGCGGCAGGAACTGGACGACTTCTTCGGGCGCGCCGCCCCCACGGCTCAGTACCCCGCCGCCGGCAGCGGCCCCTAGCACTTCGGCCGACTCCCGGCGCCTGGTCGTAAATAACGATTAGGAATGGCCAAGGTCGGTCCAGGGTTGATAGAGTCAGACTCAAGTTTTCTGACCAAGCGAGATTAACCAATGGATCTGAACAAGCTCACCCTCAAGTCGCAGGAGGCGCTGGCCACGGCTCAGACCCTGGCCCAAGGACGCAACCATCAGCAGGTGGAGCCCGCCCACGTTCTCGGCGCGCTCCTCGCTCAGCCGGAGGGGGTCGTTTTCCCGCTGCTGCAGAAGCTGGAGGCCTCACCGCGGTCGTTGAGCAATCGTCTCGAGGGCGTCCTCGAGGGTCTTCCCCGCGTGTACGGCAGCGTTGAGATCTACCTCTCGACGGCCGTAAGGACGACTCTCGAATCCGCGTTCAGGGAAGCCGAGGCTCTCGGCGACGCGTACGTTTCGACCGAGCACATTCTTCTTGCTCTGCTCGAAGGCAAGGACGACGTCGCCGCGTTGCTTGCGGACGCCGGGATCGACCGGGCGCGCGTCCTCGAGGCGTTGAAGGAGATCCGCGGGTCCCAACGAGTGACCGATCAGACTCCCGAGGACAAGTACCAAGCGCTCGAGCGGTTCGGGCGCGACCTGACCGAAGCGGCGCGCCGGGGGAAACTCGATCCGGTCATCGGCCGCGACGACGAGATCCGAAGGGTCATCCAGGTGCTCTCCCGGCGCACGAAGAACAACCCCGTTCTGATCGGGGAGCCGGGCGTCGGCAAGACCGCGATCGTGGAGGGTCTTGCGAACCGAATCGTCGCCGGAGACATTCCGGAATCGCTCAACAACAAACGCCTGATCTCACTCGACATCGGCGGCATGGTCGCGGGCTCGAAGTATCGGGGTGAGTTCGAGGAGCGACTCAAGGCCGTGCTGAAGGAGATCGCGGATTCCGAAGGGGAGATCATCACCTTCGTCGACGAACTTCACACCGTCGTAGGCGCGGGGGCCGCCGAAGGTGCGGTCGATGCAGGGAACATGATCAAGCCCATGCTGGCGCGCGGCGAACTTCGCATGGTGGGTGCGACGACACTCGATGAATATCGCAAGCACATAGAAAAGGATCCCGCTCTCGAGCGCCGCTTCCAGCCGGTGCTCGTCGGCGAGCCTTCGGTTGCCGACACCATCGCAATCCTTCGTGGGCTGAAGGAGCGGTACGAGGTTCATCACGGTGTTCGGATCCAGGACGCAGCCCTCGTCGCGGCGGGGGTCCTGTCCGACCGCTACGTGACCGGGCGGTTCCTCCCGGACAAGGCGATCGATCTCGTGGACGAAGCCGCGTCCCGCCTGAGGATCGAGATCGACTCCATGCCGACCGAGATAGACGTGCTCGACCGGCGCGCCAAGCAACTGGAGATCGAAAAAGCCGCCATGTCGAGGGAGACCGACGAGGTTTCGAGGGAACGCCTGGCGCGTATCGAAGCGGAACTCGCGCAGCTCCACGAAGAGATGGACGGCATGAAGGCGCACTGGGGACAGGAAAAGACTGCGATCGACCGAATCCGATCCCTCAAGGCGGAGATCGAGGAGTCCAGAGGGGCGGCGGAGCGCGCGGAGAGGGACGGTGACCTCAATCGTGCCGCGGAGCTTCGGTACGGACGACTCATCGAGTTGCAACGTGAACTCGACGAGTCGAACGAGGGACTCATGGCACTTCAGGAGGGCCGCAAGTTCCTCAAGGAGGAGGTCGACGAGGAGGACATCGCGGAGGTCGTCTCGCGATGGACGGGCATCCCCGTGGCGCGCCTGATGGCCGGCGAGGTCGAGAAGCTCGTCAACATGGAGCAGGGTCTCCACCGTCGCGTCGTCGGCCAGGACGAAGCGGTGGAAGCAGTGTCCAACGCGATCCGTCGTGCACGGTCCGGCCTCGGCGACCCGAATCGTCCAATCGGGTCATTCATCTTCCTCGGACCTACCGGCGTCGGAAAGACGGAACTGGCGCGCGCACTTGCGGAATTCCTGTTCGATGACGAACGCGCCATGGTGCGACTGGACATGAGCGAGTACATGGAGAAGCACACCGTTAGCCGCTTGGTCGGTGCTCCACCTGGATATGTCGGATTCGAGGAAGGTGGACAGCTGACGGAAGCCGTCCGGAGGCGGCCGTACTCCGTCATTCTGATGGATGAGATCGAAAAAGCGCATCCGGATGTGTTCAACGTCCTTTTGCAGATTCTCGACGACGGGCGCCTAACGGACGGTCACGGCCGGACGGTGGACTTCAAGAACACCGTCGTGATCATGACGTCCAACATCGGATCGCAGTGGATAACGGCCGGCGACGAGACCGACGCGTCGGTTGAAGAGAAGGTTCTGGCCACAGTCAGGGACCACTTCAAGCCCGAGTTTCTGAACCGCGTGGACGAGATCATCGTCTTCCACCGCTTGACCGAGGAACACATCACGGCCATCGTCGACATCCAGCTCGCGACGCTGTCCAAGCGGCTCGAGGAGCGTGGGATCCGCCTGGAACTGACTCAGGCGGCGAAGGAGTACCTGGGGCGCGAGGGCTTCGAGCCCGCTTTCGGAGCTCGCCCTCTGAAGCGGCTAATCCAGCGCGAGATCGAGAACGAGCTTGCGCTCAGGCTGCTCGATGGGACGTTCTCCGACGGCACGGCGATCAAGGTCGACGAACAGGGAGGGGCGCTCGCCTTCATGGCGGGATAACCTTCCCTCATGGTCTTTGACCACGAGAGCCTGGACGGGATTGTTCTCGTCCTTCGATGCTCCGAATGCGGGGACACGTTCCCGCTCCATGCGGAGGGTGACTCGACGTGCCCCTCGTGCGGAAGCGCCGACGTAGACCCAGCCGCCGAGCCACTGCTCTAAGGCTCATGAAGGTGAGGATGGCGATCCTCCCAGAGGACCGCGATCGCCTGCGCGACGACATCACCGCGGCCGGCGGGGAAATTTCGGAGGTCGAGAGTGCGGATGCAATTCTCTGGACCGACCCTCGTGAGCCCGGAGGCTTGGGGAGTGCGCTGGCGCGGTCTCCCGCTCGATGGGTCCAGCTGCCATTCGCGGGGATCGAGCCCTTCTTCGAAGCGGGAGTGATCGACCCAGATCACATCTGGACCTGCGCCAAGGGCATCTATGGTCCATCGACCGCGGAGCACGCTCTGACGCTGATGCTTGCCGCGGCGCGGCGGCTGTCACAGCACATGAACGCGACTGCGTGGTCCGGCGAGGGGACCGAGCGGCGCCTGAAGGACGCCGTGGTCCTGGTGATCGGAACCGGAGGCATCGGCCGCTCGTTGACGGCGATGTTGGAGCCCCTGGAAGCGCGGGTCATCGGCGTCAATCGATCCGGGCGGCCGCTTCCCGGCGCCGAACGGACCGCCACGGTCAAGGAACTGACCAAGTTGATCCCGGACGCCGACTACATCGTGGTGGCGGCCGCGCTTACCAGCGAAACGCACGGGCTCCTGGGTGCGGAGTATCTGTCGTTGATGAAGCCCGACGCGTGGGTCGTAAACGTTGGGCGCGGCGGGCTGATCCAGACGGACGCACTCATTGCTGCGCTCCGGAGCCGCTCCATTGGAGGTGCCGCTCTGGATGTGACGGATCCCGAGCCACTCCCCGATGGTCACCCGTTGTGGGAGCTCGACAACGCGATCATCACTCCCCACGTCGCCAACACATGGGAGATGGCGTTGCCCGAATTGCGGGCGCTCGTCCGACGCAACGTCGCCCGCTACAAGCAGGGGGAGCAACTCGAGGGCCTCGTCGACCCCGCGCTCGGGTATTGAGTCACTCCGCTCCGCAGCTCAGATGGCACGAGAGGCCAATATCTAACGCTTGCGCGCCATCTCAGGGCAGAAATTGAGTCCTAAGCACTCAAGTTATATGTTGACGAACCGATTAGAAAAGTGCTAATCTCGCCTACAGGTCTACGGACTGCAAATCAGTAGGATCGGCCCCTTGGGGCCCCGTACGGCAAGGAGGTGCAGATGATGCGTCTCGGAACACTGACCAACGGTCGGACCGACTTCGAAGATCTGTGGAACCGCATGATGGGCGACTTGCCTCGTGAGAGGTGGCAGTCGGGCGGATACGACGTTCCCACCGATGTCTTCCACACCGAGAACAGCCTCGTGATCCGAATGGATCTCCCGGAAGTCAGCCCCGACGACGTCGACGTGAGCGTCCAGGAGAACGTTCTCCTCATCAACGGTTCGCGGAGGTTCCCCTACGACCCGGAGAAGGTGCGCTTCGTACGCCGCGGCACGTTCTACGGCGACTTCACCCAGCGGGTGGCGCTGGGCAAAGGCCTCAACGTCGATGCGATTTCCGCTCGCTACGAAGGCGGAGTGCTCGAGCTGACTATCCCCTACGCGGAGGAGGTGCAGCCTCGCAAGATCGCAATCGAGGTCGGACAGCGCGGAGACACTAAGGCGCTTTCGTAACCGTCAGGTCAGAGCAACATCACAGGGCCGGTTCCCGGTTCGGGAGCCGGCCTTTTCGCGCCGCCCATTCTCAGATGGCAACTGACCCCCGAGGGGTGGTGGTCGATTGCCATCTCAGCCCGGGGCCGCCATGAAGTCCGGCGCCGGGATGCCCGTGAGCGCAACCAGCACTCCGAGGCCGCCGAGGCCCGCGGGGTCCAGCAGCGCCCCGAGGGCTCCTCGCCGCGAGATGGCTCGGACGCCGGCCGCGCCCGACCCCCTCTGCAGTGCTTCGTCGGCGGCTCGCTTGAACCGGTCGTGAAGATCGTCGGCTCCGAGGGACTTCAGGACGTCGCGTTGGGGTTTCGGTCCGGCAACAGATGCTCCGGCGTCGCCGAACGCACGGATGAGCGCACTCCAATTTGCGTGCGCTGTGATGTCTTTGGTTCCGGGGGCTTCGAGGTAGCGGTCGTCAACACCGGCGTCCGAGTAGCACAACAGAGTGCCGGCCGGGCGCTGCACGAGACCTGCTTCGTCGTCTCCGTAGTCGACCAGGACGATCGCCCCTCGCCCGATCGTTCCCGTAGCGACGGAGGCGAACTGCATGGCAGCGAGAGGCACCTCTATGCGGTGACCATCGGGAAGCTGCGCCTGCATTCCTCTGGTGAAGGTGAGGATCCCGTCCGACGGAGGCCGAGCCACTAGCCCGAGTTCGGAGCCGCTCATTCCTACGCATAGCTCCACCAGGTTTCCGGCGCGCTTCTCGGCGATGGCGACGGGCAAGTTGTCGACCAACTCGTTGGCGAACAGGCACCCGCATTCCACGTTGCGTGCCTCATCGAGGCTGGATATCCAGGACACATTGTTGTGGTGATCGAGCACCTGCCGCTGACGAGCGCGGACGGCTTCGACGCGCTCCACAAGAACGACCTCGAGCGCCTCCGCAAAGTACCCATTCGCTGCGTCCAGAACGGCAGCAGCGAAGGATCCCTCACCCGGCCCGACCTCGATCAATGTAAAAGTTGATGGGCGCCCGCACTGCTCCCAGACATCCTCGAATCCCGCGGCCCACAACTCTCCGTAAGCGGGATCTAGCTCCGGAGAAGTCACGAACTGACCTTGCCAGCCGGTCCGGCGCCGGCCCGACGCGTAATACCCATGCTCCGGGTGGTAGAGGGCTAGGTCCATGTAGCGGGCGAAACCCATGGGGCCGCGCTCTGCGATTTCATCGCGGATAATCTCTTCTAGGACGCTCACTCGCTAGGCTTCTTCGGCGCCGCGCGCGGGACATTCTTTTGGGCCTTGATTGCTTCGGCGCGCATCTGCTCGTACCAGGCTTTCTTGTCTTCGTAGGTGTGCACCTTCGCAATCGCAGCTTCGGCAACGCGCACGACATCGCGATGTCTGGCCGTGTCGGCGTAGAGGTGGATCAACCTGTCGTATGGTCCGGAGGAATCAAACTCGGCCGCTACCGCGGCTTCGTACAGCTCGATGGCCTCGTCCACCTTGCCGACCTGTTCGTAGTTCTGCCCCCTGAGGAAGGCCCTGACCACGTCGGCCGCGTTCTCCGGCTGCATCAAAGAATGGAACCACAGGAGGCAGAACGTCTGGGGACGGGTGGAACCCGCCATTGGGTAGGGTTGATTATCGCGATGAGAACGTGCCCAACCCCTAAGGAGGCCGGCCATGGCACTTGGCTACAAGGGACGGCTGTACATCCTTGCTTTCGACCACCGAGGATCATTCCAAAAGAAGATGTTCGGCATCAGCGGCGACCCGAATCCGGAGCAGACCGAGACGATCGCCGACGCCAAGAAGGTCATTTTTGAAGGGTTCAAGGAGGCGCTTGCCGAAGGTGCGCCGAAGGACGCTGCGGGCATCCTGATCGACGAACAGTTCGGGGCCGAAGCCGCTCGGGAGGCAAAGAAGGAAGGCATTCTGCTGGCGATGCCGACCGAAAAGAGCGGCCGCGAGGACTTCGACTTCGAGTATGGGGACGACTTCGGCGCCCACATCGAGGAGTTCGACCCCGCGTTTTCGAAAGTGCTCGTGCGTTACAACCCGGCGGGCGACGCGGACATGAACCGCGCCCAGAACGAACGTCTCAAGCGGCTGTCGGACTGGCTCCACGAGCGCGATCGCAAGTTCCTCTTCGAGCTCCTCGTTCCGGCCACCGATGAACAGTCGCAGTCGGTCGGCGGTGACGGCGACCGTTACGACCAGGAACTCCGTCCCAAGCTGATGCTCGACGCGATCAGCGAGATCCTTGCGGCCGGGAGCGAGCCCGACATCTGGAAGATCGAAGGCCTCTCCGCGCGCGAGGACTGTGAAGCGACGGCGAACCTTGTGCGCTCCGGCGGACGCGAGGGCGTCGTGTGTGTGGTGCTCGGGCGAGGCGCCGACGACAACGCGGTGGACAACTGGCTGAAGGCGGGCGCCGGCGTCACCGGCTATGTGGGATTCGCAATCGGCCGCACCATTTGGTGGGACGCGCTCAAGGGTTACCTCGACAAGAGCCTGTCCCGGGCCGACGCTGCTTCACAGATCTCGGCGAACTACCGGCGTTTCATCGACGTGTACGCGTCGGCCGCGGGCTAGTGCCTCGGCCAGTGATGTTTGCGAGGTTGTGCGGCGCGAAAAACAAGCCTGGCAAGGCCGCAGGGAGGGTGCGTACCAGGAGCGTACGTGCCCGACCGAGAACGCAGCCAGGCGCAGCTTTTTCGCCCGCAGAACCCTACCGACATTGCTGGTCGAGGCACTAAACGCCGCAGCAGAGACTATGAATCGAGCGGGGCGCTTCACTCCGGCGCTCCGCTCGTACGCGCTCCTTGTGCTCGCGACCGTCGTCCTCGCGCCCGCGGCGGGTGGATCCACCGCCGGTGCGTCTGGGAGTGGAACGGAAGACGATATCCAGGAGCTCCTCGACCGGCGCGCCGCCGCGGTTATGGCCGGGGACCTCGATTCGTTCATGGAGACAATCGCTCGCGACTCCGAGCATTTCGTCCGCCGGCAGCGCCGGCTCTTCAAGCGCATGCAGGGCGTACCGCTGGCTTCGTACCGGCTGGTTGCGCGAACCGACCGTCTCGGGGACCTGGTTACCGAGGGCCTGAGGAGCCGGTATCGAGGTGCCGACGATGTCGCGATCCCTGTAACGGAGGAGCGCTACCGGCTCGCCGGCTTCGACGTGGCCGAGGCGATCGAGGACATGTTTTACACGTTCGTTCAACGCGAGGGAGAGTGGCTCATCGCCGAGGACAGCGATCTCGAGGACTTGACTTTCTACTCGGGTCGCCACCTGTGGGACTACAGCCGGGTAGACGCCCGGCGCGCCGGACGCTTCCTGCTGCTTGAACCGGCGTGCCGCGGCTGCCCGCAAGCTCCGTCTGCAGCCGTGCGCCTCGCAACGCAAGCACTTCGAAGAGTGCGTGGCTACTGGGATGCGCCGTGGTCCAAGCGCGTCCCGATTGTGATCCCAACGAGTGCGGACGATCTGCAGCGCATGCTGAAGGTGACGTTCGAACTCGACAACTTTGTTGCGTTTGCCTACTCGAGCGTCGACCGCAGCGACGGAATCGACTACACGGGTCACAGAATCCTGCTGAATCCCGACGCGTTCACCGACAGGAGCTCCTCCTCAACTCTTCGGGTGCTGACTCACGAACTCCTGCATGTCGCGACGAGGAGCGCTTCGGGACCGTTCGTTCCCACATTTCTTGAAGAGGGGATCGCGGAGTACGTCGGCCAAGACGCCGACCCCGCCGCGCTGTCGTTCTTCCACGAAGAGGCGGCTGCGGGAACGTTCGACGGTCGCTTGCCCGAGGACTTCCGTTTCGTTATCGGCTCGGGAAGGGATGTTTTCCGCAGCTATCAGAAGGCGTATTCGGCGGCGACGTTCTTCGTCGATCGCTGGGGCCTTCGCAAATTGGTGCAGTTCTATCGGCGCCTCGGCGCAGTTGAGGTCGCTCCGGGCACGGCCGGGTACCACGTCGACCGGGCTCTCAGGAGGACTGTCGGGGTCCGCCTCGATCAATTCGAGCGATCTTGGGCGGGTAGCATCGACAACTCATGACACGAGCAACTGCCGATGGACAAAAGGATGGCTTTGCGCTGGCCCGTGAGGCGGGAGCAAGCGGTGTACTGGCCCAGCTCGTAAACGGGACGCAGCGCGATCTCGCGGCGGTCCCGGCCGCCGGCCAGGAGATTGAGTTCGTCCTGGCCTCCGAGGAACGGGGGCGCGAGATCCTCCGCCACTCCACCGCGCACGTGATGGCTCAGGCCGTGCTGAACCTCCACCCCGAGGCCAAATACTCGATCGGCCCACCTATTGAGGACGGCTTCTATTACGACTTCGACGTGGAGCGTCCGTTCACTCCCGACGATCTCGAGGCGATCGAGGCGGAGATGCGGCACATCATCGACGCGAACCAGCGATTCGAGCGCGAGGAGCTCGACCGCGCGAACGCTCTCGATCTGTTTGCAGATCAGCCTTACAAGGTCGAGATCATCGAAGGCGTTGCCGAAGGTGCGGATGCACTCGACCAACAGGGCGCGGGCGGCGAGGTTATCTCCGTCTACTACAACCGGTCACCCGGTAGCTCGGAGGCGGCCTTCGTGGACCTGTGCCGCGGCCCACACATCCCGGGGACCGGCCGGATAAAGGCATTCAAGCTGCTCCGGAGCGCCGGCGCGTACTGGCGGGGCGACGAGCGGAACAAGATGCTGCAGCGGATCTACGGAACGGCATGGGAGTCGAAGGCCGCGCTCGATGCCTATCTTCACCGCCTGGAGGAAGCGGAGCGTCGCGACCATCGCCGGCTTGGGCGCGAGCTGGAGCTGTATTCGTGGCCCGAGGAACTCGGGCCGGGACTAGCCGTCTGGCACCCGAAGGGCGGCCTTCTCCGCAAGCAGCTCGAAGACCTCATCCGCGAGATGTGCTTGCAGCGTGGCTATGACCCCGTGTACACGCCGCACATCGGAAAGTCGGTTCTATGGGAGACGTCCGGTCACCTCGGCTACTACGCGGAGAACATGTTCCCGCCCATGGCAGCGGATGAAGGTGACTACTACGCCAAACCCATGAACTGCCCGTTCCACATCCTGATCTACAAATCGAAGACTCGCTCCTACCGCGAACTTCCAGTTCGTCTCTCGGAACTCGGGACCGTCTATCGCTACGAACGATCGGGTGTCGTCCATGGGTTGCTGCGGAGCCGGGGTTTCACGCAGGACGACTCGCACATCTTCTGCCGCCGCGACCAGGCCGTCGAGGAGATGGTCGAACTCGTCGACTTCTACAAGGCGCTGTATTCGACCGTTGGACTGGGACCGGACGAAGTTCACTTCTCGACCAGACCTGACGACTCCGTAGGGACCGATGAGCAATGGGACGAGGCCGAAGATGCCATTCGCCAGGCCCTGGACAAGGCGGGACTTGACTACGTGGTCGCCGAGGGTGAGGGAACGTTCTACGGACCGAAGATCGACGTACACGTTCGGGACGCAATCGGCCGGCTGTGGCAGATGGGGACGATCCAGATCGACTTCCAGGAACCGCACCGGTTCGGCCTCGAGTACACCGACGAACACGGCGATCGCATCGAGCCCGTCATGATCCACCGAGCGCTCTACGGTTCCGTCGAGCGATTTGTGGGTGTCCTCGTCGAACACTTCGCCGGAGCGTTTCCGACGTGGCTGGCTCCGGTACAGACGGTCGTGATCCCGGTGGCCGACCGGCATCTCGACTACGCGCACGTTGTGAATGCGCGTCTGCGTGAGCGGGGGATTCGCAGCGAGGTCGACGACTCCGACAACACGATGGGCGCCAAGATCAGGCACCAGCAGCTGCAGAAGGTGCCCTACATGCTCGTCGTCGGTGACAAGGAGGTCGACGCCGACACGGTGTCGGTTCGCAAGCGCACCGGCGAAGAGAGCCGCGGCGTCGCGGTGGACGAGTTCGTCGAGAAGCTCGCCGCCGAGATAGACCAAAAGCTGCTGGAGCTCTCCCTCTAGGGCCGGTGGAGCGGCTCTGGAGCCCGTGGCGGATGCAGTACATCAGCTCGGCAACCGGCGATGACGACGAATGCATCTTCTGTAAGTTCCTCGCGTCCGACGACGATGACGAGTCCCACATCCTCTATCGGGGCCCGACCTCGTTTGTGATCCTCAATGCGTTCCCGTACAACTCCGGGCACCTGATGATTGCGCCGCACCGCCACGCCGGCGAGTTGCACGACCTGAGCGCCGAGGAACGTTCCGAGCTGATGGAACTGACGAGTTCGGCCGTCGACATTCTCGGAGAGGCCATGACGCCACACGGCTACAACGTGGGGATGAACCTCGGACGCGTCGCGGGCGCCGGCATCCCCGGCCACCTCCATGTGCACGTTGTCCCGCGCTGGGGCGGCGACACGAACTTCATGCCGGTGGTGGGGGACACGAAGGTGCTCCCCGAGATGATCGCGGAGACCGACGCAAAGCTCCGTCCACTCTTTTCACGCCTCAAATAGACGACCTGTCTGCTGTGGCTTCCGACGGGTGGAAGCGAGGGCAGACAGTTGAGCGGGAACTAGGCGGAGGCTTCTTCCTTCGCCGCGTCCAAGATCTTCTGGGCTAGATCGTGGGGGACTTCTTGGTAGTGGCTGAAGCTCCACGAGAAGGTGCCCTTGCCTCCGGTCATCGAGCGGAGATCGGTTGCATAGTGGGTCACCTCCGCGAACGGAACCTTCGCCTTGATCACCTGGCGCGCCCCGCCGATTGTCTCGATACCTTCGGGAATGCCGCGCCGCTTCTGGAGGTCGCCCATGATGTCGCCGGTGAACTCCTCGGGCACCATGACATCGAGTGACCACACCGGCTCCAGCACCTGCACGCCGCCCTTTTCGACGGCGTCTTTGATCGCCGCTTGTCCGGCAAGCTGGAAGGCCATGTCCGACGAGTCGACGGTGTGGTACTTGCCGTCGTAGAGCTCGACCTTCACGTCGATCATCTGGAAGCCGGTGCCTCCGCCCTTCTCCATCGAGGCGCGCACGCCCTTCTCGACGGAGGGGATGAACTGGTTGGGAATCGAGCCTCCGAAGATCTTGTCTTCGAAGACGAATCCCTCGCCGCGCGGGAGAGGTTCAATGCGGATGTTGCAGACTCCGTACTGGCCGTGTCCGCCGGACTGCTTGACGTGCCGCCCCAGCGCCTCGGCCTGGCTCCGGACTGTCGTGCGGTACGGCACCTTGAAAGGTGTCTCCTCGACTTCGACGCCGAACTTTGCCTTCAGGCGATGAAGGATGACGTCGAGGTGGGAGTCGCCCATACCCCAGAGGATGGTTTGGTGGGTCTCATCGTTGCGTTCGAGCTTCAGGGAGGGATCTTCTTCGATCAACCGGTGCAGGCCGATCATGAGTTTGTCCTCGTCGCCCTTGGTCTTGGGAGCGACCGCCTTCGGCAGTAGCGGCTCCGGCGGCTCGATCCCCGGGAAAATGATCGGCGCCGCTTTGTCGGCAAGCGTGTCTCCGGTCGTGGTGTGGTTGAGTTTCGCTATTGCGCCGATGTCTCCGGCGACGACTTCGGAGATGGGCTCCTGCGTCTTACCCCTCATCGTGAAGATGCCTCCGACGCGTTCGTCGGTCTGCCTGGTCGCGTTGTGGACCTGTCCGTCCCCGCGCAACTTGCCGGAGTAAACGCGGAAGAAACTGACTCGGCCGACGTATGGGTCGCTCATAGTCTTGAAGACGAGGGCGGACATCGGCGCGTCGGGCTTAGCCTCCCGCACCTCTTCGTTGTTTCCCTCCACCGGCGGCATGTCGAGCGGCGAGGGACCGGCGTTCACGATCAGATCTGCGAGACGGTCGACGCCTATCAGTCTCGATGCCGCCCCACACAGCACGGGGAACATCGTCGCGTCGTCGATGCCCTCGTGGAGCGCCTTCACTACTTCGTCGTGGGTGATCTCGCCGCCTTCGAGGTAACGCTCGAGAAGTTCGTCAGAGGACTCGGCAACGGAGTCGAGGAGGTCGGTGCGGACCTCCTCCAGACGCGCGGCGCGGTCTTCGGGTACGGGCTCTTCTGTCGATTTGCCGTGCTCGTCGTAGGCGAATGCGGCTGCGTCTTCGACGGAGATAATCCCGTGGAAGTCGTGTTCCCGCCCCAGCGGGAGGTTGAGTGGCGCACACCCCTTGCCGAACATGTCGCGCAGCTGTTCGAGCGTCCGGCGGAACGACGAGTTCTCACGATCGAGCTTGTTCACCAGAATGATGCGCGGCAATCTGAGTTCTTCCGCATAGTTCCACGCCGCTTGTGTCTGAACTTCGACTCCCTCGACGGCGGAGACAACGAAAACGGCGAGGTCGGCGATGCGCATGGCCGCCCGCATCTCGCCAATGAAGTCTGCGTATCCGGGTGCGTCGAGGATATTGATCTTGTGGTCGTTCCACTCGACCGGTGCGAGCGCCGTGGAGACGGAGATCTGCCGCTTGTGTTCTTCCTCGTCGAAGTCGGTGATCGTGTTTCCCTCGTTGACGTTGCCCATCCGGGTGGTGGCGCCCGAGCGGAAGAGCAGAGCCTCGGCCAGAGTTGTTTTTCCGGCGCCTCCGTGACCCACAAGCACAATGTTGCGGATGTTCTCCGTCGGGTAGTTCTTCACCGATCCTCCCCTTCTCGCATCGCCGCGCGGATGGGCGCGCAGCGGCGTGCGCTGAGCTCGATTGAGTCCGCCATCCTAGTAGTTGTCGTTCCGCATGGGCACCAGGTTGGGAGCGCATCAATTGGATGAGGTTGTCCTGCTGGGCATCGACGTGGGCACCACGTTCTGCAAGGCGGCGGTCGTGGCGCCCGACGGTCGGGAGCTCGCTCACGGGAGGGCAAGGACGCCGTGGCAACCCGTGCGGACCGGAGCCGAGATCGCCCCCGATGCTCTTGTGCGTGTTGCGTGTGAGGCTGCCGAGGCAGCGCTGGCTGCGGGGCCGGGCGCTCGGATCGCCGGCGTGGGCGTGACGAGCATGGCGGAAACGGGAGTGCTGCTGGGCCGCGACGGCCGTCCGGTTGCGGCGGCGATCGCGTGGCACGACGCACGCGGGGAGCAGGAGGGTGAGCGGCTCGGGCACGCCCTCGGACAGGAAAGGTTCGTGGCCACCACCGGGCTGCCGGTGAGCCGGCTGTGCTCCGCTGCGAAGTATTCGTGGATGATGAACCACATCCCTCAGGGCGCCGGCGGAGTGCGGTGGCTGAACGTGGCCGAGTGGGTGGTCCGCGAACTGGGCGGCGAGGAGGCGGCCGAACTCTCGCTTACATCTCGAACGGGCTGGCTCGATCGATCCCGGCGCGGCATATGGGCCGAGGCGCTCGATGCGTCCGGCGCGCCGGCATCGCTTCTTCCCGACCCAGTACTCGCGGGCACGGACCTCGGCAGGGTGACGCGGGGGCCGGAGGGGCTACGCGGGGCGGCGATAACCATCGCCGGTCACGACCACGTCTGCGCCTCGGTCGGCGCCGGAGCGCTGGGGACGGTCGAGGTCTTCAACTCGTGTGGGACGGCCGAAGCCTATGTCCGAGCTGTGGACGCTCCCATTTCCGGAGCCGACGCCGCCCGGGCGGTGTCGGGCGGAGTTGCCGCGGGCTGCCACGTGGTTCCCGACAAGGATGCGTTGATGGGTGGCTTCACCTCCGGATTGGTCCTTGACCGCTGGCTGCGCGTCCTCGGCAAGGAGGATGTGGACAGGGACGCGCTCGACGAGGCCGCTCTCTCGCTCCCGCCGGACGGTCTCGTGATCGATGAGGGTCCTGCGCAGCGGTCGGACGCTGCCGGGTTGCCGGAGGGCGGGAGCCCCGAGCAAGTCTGGCGCTCGGTGATCGAATCGCTGGCCCGCCGCGGCCGCTCCGTCCTCACGACCATCGAGGAGGTGTCCGGGCCGAGCCCCGGTTTGGTTGTGACCGGGGGAGTCACCCGTGGACGGGCGTTTCGCGAGATCAAACGCAGGATCGTGGCGCCGTTCGTCGTGGCGTCGGTGGAGGAGGCCGGTGCGCGCGGAGCGGCCCTTCTCGGCGGCTGCGCCGCGGGGATCTACCCGGATGTCACTTCTGTGCCGGCACCACTACGGGAGGACTGAGCCCTTCTCGGTGGGCGGCGTCGTACCCTGTGGCCGCCGCTGAATAGATCTCGGAGGTTGGTGGCGCCAAGGTGATCAACGCACTTCTCAGGCAGTGGTGGGACCGATTCATCCGACCGGTGGGTGGCGGCCTCGCGCGCCTCGGTCTCACGGCGAATCAGATCACCTACCTCGGTGTCGCCATCCAGATCGCGGTGGCGGTTTTCATCGTTCAAGGACGGTTGCTCGTTGCAGGTCTGGCGGGGATCGTGGCGGGGGTGGCCGACTTCCTCGATGGCGCGGTAGCCAAGGCTCGCGGCACTGCAAGCAAATACGGCGCGTTCCTCGACTCCACCACCGATCGACTGTCCGATGCCCTCTACTTCGTGCCGCTTGCGTGGCTGTACGGAGTCGCCCCGGATATCGCGGAGCGAGACGAGCCGTGGGTCGCGGCCGTCGCCCTGGGTGCCCTCGTGTTCTCGTTTCTGGTCTCCTATGCCAAGGCGCGCGCAGAGAGCCTCGGATACGAGTGCAACGTCGGGATCGCCGAGCGTGCGGAGAGGCTGATCGTAATCCTCCTCGCGCTCCTTCTGGATTTCGTGCCGGCGGCGCTGGTGCTCCTTCTCCTCCTGGCTGTGGTCACCTTCATGCAGCGAATGGTTCACGTTCAGAAACAAGCCCGTGCCTCATAGCGACCGTCCGGAGAAGGTTCGAGCGGCGCATCGGGAGAGGCCTCCGGACGAAGGGCGCCTCATCCAGCTCGTCTACTACGGGTACGTGGTCCTGTCTCGGCTCGCGCTGGCTATGCCGGAGCGAGTTGTCTATGGACTGGCACGTTGGGTCGGCGGGCTCGCAGCCCGCCTGTCAAAGAAACGTTCGGCCGTGGCCAGGAACCTGGCGCGCATCACCGGCGAGGAAGTCGACTCGCCCAGGGTGCGGGCTCTGACGGTTGAAGTGTTCCGCTCGTATGCGCGCTACTGGCTCGAGACCTTCCGGCTTGTGCGCGAGGGCCGGGAGTTCTTTCTCGAGCGCTTCCACTGCGACGGGCAGGAAAATCTCGATGGTGTTCTTGCGAGAGGAAAGGGTGCCGTGGTGGTTGTGGGACACCTCGGGAACTGGGATGCGGCGGGTGCGTGGGTCGGAGCCCGAGGCAACCGCCTTGCGACGGTGGCCGAGGTGTTGCGCCCTCGGCGGATGTTCGATTTCTTTGTCGAGCACCGAGAGCGACTGGGAATGACCATCTACCCGGCGCGCAGGGGCGCGATACGGGAACTGGTCGGGGAGGTAGAGGCCGGTGCGGTCGTCCCCATCCTGGGGGATAGGGATCTGAAGGGAACGGGTCCGAAGGTCGAGTTCTTCGGCGCAACGACGACCATGCCTGCCGGACCGGCCTCGGTAGCGCTGCGAACGGGCGTGCCGGTGATGGTGGCGGGTGTGTACGGGACGGTGAGGCCGGACGGCACGCGCGGCTGGCATGCGGAGATCAGCGAGCCGATCGAGCCGCCGGCGGAGCGCTCCGCGGACTCCGTGAAGGAGCTCACTCAGCAGATTGCACGGCTTCTTGAAAAGTTCGTGGCGCGCCGCCCCGAGGAGTGGCACGTCCTCCACGACTTCTGGCCCTCCGACAGCGCCACAAGTCGCTGAGGGGCACCACCCTCCGCATCTTCCGAAATGGCAATCGACCCCCACCTGTCGGGGGCCATTTGCCATCTCAGGGACCGCTCGCCGGCGCGCTGGGCCTGTCAGCGCGGCGAGCGCGCTCGCTCGTAGATCGACTCGACGCCCGCCACTAGACGGCTCCAGTCGTACATCGAGGCCAGCCGGCGACCGGCCCGGCTCATCCGCGCCGCCCGCTCGCCGTCCGTCAGAACCACCCGAAGCGCGTCGGCCAGCGGTCCCGGCTCACCCGGAGGTACGAGTTCGGCCGCACCCCCGGCGACGGCGCGGAACCCGGTGAGGTCCGAACACACCACCGGCGTCCCCGCGGCCATAGCCTCGACGAGCACGATCCCGAACGACTCGCCGCCGAGCCCCGGCGCGCAGTAGACGTCCGCGGCCCGGTACGCGCGGGGGACATCGCCTTCGTCGAGCCGCCCGATGAACTCCGCCGGCACGCCGAGCTGCGCTGCGAGCTTCCGGCAGTGACGCTCCTCAGGTCCGGATCCTGCAACGACCAGCGTCGCATTCAGGTCGCGCAGGCGCGTCATTGCCTGAACGAGCACCTCGAGGCCCTTACGCCGTTCGATCCGGCCGAAGAACAGAACGCGCGGCCCCGCTCCCAGATCGAGGGGTTCGGCGTCTGTAAAGAGTTCGGTCTGGATTCCGTTTGGGGTAAGCGCGTACTCACCCGGGAAGTAACGGGAGGCCAAAGCCCGGGCCGCATCCGAAACGGCTGTGCGCACCCGCAGCCGGCGCGCCGCACGATCGAGTACCGGACGCGCCACTCGGTAGCCGAGGCTCGAATCGGCCGAGGCATGAAATGTCCCCACCAAAGGGGCGTCGGATCGCCACAGGGCGTGCAGCGACACACTTGGAATCAAGGGTTCGTGCAGGTGAACGACGTCCGGGCCGAATTCGTCCAGGGCGCGCTTGACGCCGATCGCGGCTCCTGGGCCAAACGCCACCGGAGCGACCGAACCGTTCGCGGGGATTCCAACCGCGCGCCCTGCCGCGGCAAAGCCCGACGAAACGCCGTCGCCCCGGCCGCTGACCGGAGCAATGATCTGCACGTCGTGGTCGCGCGCCCGAAGCGTCCGTGCGAGCGCGCGAATGTGGGTCTGGACTCCGCCGACCAAGTCCCATGCGTAAGGACAGACGATGGCGATGCGCATGCCGACATTCTTAACCCTGCCGGCGGGGCCCCTATCTGCGCGGCTGTCTAGCCAACTGAGCGAGGTTGAGTGCCTTCACCTCTAGCTCTCGGATTCGCTGCAGCACGTCTCCCGGCGCCATCGGCTCGCCGAGCCAGAATCCCTGAGCCATGTCGCAGCCCATAGCCATGAGCGCCTCCCACGCGGCCCCGGACTCGACTCCCTCGGCAACCACGGACAGGCCGAGGTTGCGCCCGAGATCGACGATCGAGCGAACGATCACTCGGTCGTTATCGTTGCTCAGCATCCCGATCACGAACGACTTGTCGATCTTGATCTGATTCACCGGCATGCGCTTGAGATGCGCCAGGGACGAGTATCCGGCGCCAAAGTCGTCGAGGGAGAGCAGGATGCCCTGCTCGGCAAGTTTGGCCAGGACCACACGGGCGCGCAGGGGGTCCGCCATGACGCTGCTCTCGGTGATCTCGAGCTCCAAGTTGGACGGCGGAACACCGCGATCGCTGAGGAGCTGGGCTATCTCGGTGGGGAACTGAAGATTGATCAGGTTGGGGCGAGACAGATTCACTGCCACGTTCATGTGGAGACCGGCGGCCCGCCACTCACGCAATTGATCGAGGGCCTTCTCGATCGTGTAGCGAGTCAAGGCGTGGATGAGCCCGGTGCGTTCGGCCTGCGGGATGAACTCGTCCGGAGAGATGAGGCCGCGCTTGGGGTGGTGCCATCTGAGAAGTGCCTCCACCCCGGTAACCAGGCCGGTATCCATCGCGACCTTTGGTTGGAAGCAGAGGAACAATTCGTCGTCCTCCATGGCCTTCCTGAGTTCCCCGAGCAGCGCTAATTGTTTTGGTGTGTTCCGGTCCCGATCTGTCGAATAGAACTCGTATCCGTTGTGCACTTCCTTGGCCGTATACATGGCGACGTCGGCTCGTTGCATGAGCGTGTCGACGTCGGTGCCGTCGTCGGGACAGATGACAACGCCGATGCTGCCCTCCACATCGAGCGTCAGATCCTGAGCGACCTCTTCGAGCTCGATGGGGCGCTCGAGGGATTGGAGGAATCGAGCCGCGGCGTGTCGTGCATCCTCTACACCCGAGATATCGGAGATAACGACCGCGAACTCATCCCCTCCCATCCGGGCAACGGTGTCCCCCTTTCTCATCGCCTCTCGCAGCCGTACACCGATCTTCTCGAGAAGCAGGTCGCCGATGTGATGACCGAGACTGTCGTTTACCTCTTTGAACCGGTCGAGGTCGATCAGCATTAGCGCCGCCTTTTGATTGCCCCGCCGGCTGGCATCGATCGCCTGCTCAACACGTTCGTAGAAGAGCGTGCGATTCGGGAGTCCGGTCAGACCATCGTGCAGCGCCTGATGCGACTTGTGCTCCTTTTCCGCGCTGATGGTTGCGCTCGTATAGACGAGTGCCATGGGAAGCGCCAAAAGCGGTACCAAGACCAGGCTCCGCTCAGCGACAACGACTGCGATGGGGGACAGAGCAAGTAGCACACCGTTCGTCGATACGTGATAGGCGAGGCCCTCGCTACAGAAGGCAAGAACAGGCTTCTTTTGATCAAGCGCAATCGCAACACGCGTCAAGAAATGGTTCAGCAAAAAGAACGCGGTGGCGGAAAGGAGGATCCCCGGAAGATCGGCGGCACCGAAGCCCGGCAGGGCTCCGTGTACGGGAGCATCGGTGAGCACACTCAGTGCGAAGCCGCCTGCAGCCACCGCGAGCGTGTACTGCGAGGCGTTGAACGTCGCTTTTATGAGCGGCTTCTGCTGTGCGAGATCCGCTGCGACCGATGCGATCACCTGGGCAAGCACTGCCGGCCACGTACCGAAGCGGAGCAGGATCGCGAAGGTGAAAATAGTGGAGGTTGTAATTTCCCCGCTACCGTCGAGTCGGGAGACGTTTACGGGAAGCAATTCGCCCAGGGCAACAAAACCCACGAGCACCCAGAACTCCACGTACGAATCCGCGACTGCGCTGAAATCCTGATTGATGGCGTAGGAGAGCAGCGTGCCGCCCGCCGCGATGATCACGGCGACGTAGAGGTGTACTCCCCTTAGCCCCAGCTGCAGTCGCAACATCTAGGCGGCCTTCGATCGGTGGGCGGACATCAGGCCGGCGGCGCCCCGGCCTTAGGCTGGGACGCCGCCGAACATGGCAGCGAGGCTCACGACCACTTGTAGCCTGCGCCGGAGACCGCAACGAGAACCGTGAGGTTCGCGACGGCCACGGCTAGGCGGAACAAGCGTCCCTTCATTCGGCTTCCTCCTATGGTCTGTCTCCAAGAATGTGGAGGCTGCAGAGAAGTGATCGGTGTTCCGCAGACGCGTCTGAATGCATCTGGTAATAGTTGCCAGAAGTGCGTATGGGGGGCAATGAAAGACCGACGGGGTTCCTGCCGATGGTTCAAGTGGCCCGGCCCGGCCGCTTCGGATCCTCACGACCCGGCCCCGAGGCCACCATAGTTCTGCCCGTCAGGAGGAATGGATGCTGCTGGTCGCCGCGTTTTTTCTGGTGCTGCTGACCGTGCCCTTGGGGGGCGGCCGGCTGTCGGCGCTTGCGCGGCTGGAGCTGTCCGTCGTCTGGCTTCTGCCGGCGGCCCTCACGGTTCAGGTGATGATCATCTCGGTGTTCCCGGCCGAGCAGGGCTGGATGCTCCCGGCCGCCCACGTCTTCTCCTACGGTCTGATCCTCGCCTTCCTTGTGGCCAACAGTGCCCATTTGGGATTGCGCCTGGTCGGGCTCGGGGTGGCAATGAATGTCGCTGCGATCGCAGCGAACGGTGGCGTGATGCCGGCCAGTCACCTCGCCCTGGAGATCGCCGGGCGCCCGGGAGCGACCGGCGAGTTCATGAATTCGGCGTTGGTCGGGGACGCGCGGCTTGCCTTCCTCGGCGACATCTTTGCGTGGCCCGATCCGCTCCCGCTGCACAACGTGTTTAGTCCGGGCGACGTCTCCATCCTCGTGGGGGCCGCCGTTCTGCTGCACCAGGTGTGCGGATCACGGCTGTTCAGTGCGCGCGCGCCGCGCCGGCGGCAACGGTTGCTCCCGATCAAACCCCTCTGATTTTTCGACTCGGCCCGCCGTCCTAGACTGCGGACGTGCCAACGACCGATCGCACCCACGAGACGGATTGGGGCCTCCCTGTAGACACGGGCGCTCGGCGCCGGCGCGGCGTCCCCGCCGTGGCCGTCGCCATCTACGCGTCCGTGGTGATGGTCTTCACGGGCATCACGCTTCAGATCGGAGGGAATCCGGTTCCCGGCATCATCTTGATCATTGGAATCGGTCTCTTCGACCTAACGACGGTGGGATCACAACTCCTCCGCAAGGTCCAGGCGCAACCGGTGGCGGTCGGTTCCGAGCCCCGCTTTGAAAACCTCGTGGTGGGCCTCGTCGAGAGGATGGGGATTCGGTCTCCGCGCCTCTACGTCTACAACGCAGAGGGTCCAAACGGGTTCGCCTGCCGGCGGCGTGGGCCGGTCATGGGAGTGTCGCGGCGAGCGATCGCGGAGCTGAACCGAACGGAGCTGGAGGCGCTGATAGCACACTGTCTCGTCCGGACGCACTCACCCTCGCTTCGGCTTGCCCCCCTTGCGTGCCAGGCGCGCCTTTTCGCCCGTGCGCTCGGGCCACTCGTCGGTCCTCCCGAGGACGTACGAGCCTCGGCCGTCACTCGGTATCCACCTGCCCTCGCGTCCGTTCTCGCGAAATGTGCTCCGGCCACGGGTCGCTATGGCCCCCTGTTCTTCGCTGCGGAGCATCCGTCACACGTGCCCGTGACCGAACGGATCGCGGCCCTGTCGGACCTGTAACTCCGCCGGGATTCTGATCTGAAAAGGGCGGACCGGCGGGTAGGGATTACCGGTGAGTTGGCGGACGGACGTGATAACGTCCCCGGCTGTGAAACTCGGCGCCAGTGCGTCGATCTGGGCCGTTTCTCACATACCGAGCGGTCCACCGAGGGGGGGCCCAAGCGGGGCCATGTAACCCCTCCCAGGCTCTAGTGATCAAAGAGCCGACGACCAACGAAAGAAACGAGGAGGACGGTTCGCGCGTGTCGACAAGAGCGAGGACATTTGCAATAGGCGGCGCTGTGGTGGTTGCGGCGGTGGGCGCCTACTTCGTCCTCACGGGGAAGGCGGGTGATCTTCCCATTCCGGGGATTCCAGATGAGCCGTCGACGTGTCCCCTTACGGGAGAGGAGCCCCGCCGGGACTCGGTTCTGGAGCGCCCCGCAGTTGCGCTGAAGATCGAGAACGCGGCTGTGGCCCGGCCCTTGTCGGGCCTGGAGGATGCCGATCTCGTCTACGAAGAACTGGTAGAGGGCGGCGAGACGCGGTTCATGGCCATCTACCACTGCGGGGACACCCAGAAGGGGGGCCCCATCCGGAGCGCACGGATGGTCGACCCGGCGATCATGAGGCCCAAGACCTCGATCCTGGGGTATTCGGGGGCCAACAGCGCGGTTACGGAGGCCCTCGAGGCGGAGGGCGTGGTCACGCTGACCGAAGACGACGCTGCTCCAGCCGATGCGATGGAGCGGGTGGACCGGCCCGGGATCTCCTCGGAGCACACGCTCTACGCGAACTCCACCCGTATCAGGAGGTTGGGACGCAAGGAGTTCAGCGAACCTCCGCCTCAAGACGTCTTCAAGTTCGGCGAACTCGAAGGCCCGTCTAAGCA
>DASQUP010000072.1:0-3985 GCA_035641235.1 Actinomycetota bacterium | reverse complement strand
GCTCTTAAACGTCATTCGCGTGACGAGGTCGGAGGTTTGCGGCTCGACTGACCTCGCCAGGAACTTGATGCGTGAGAATCCCGTGTCCCATGTAACGCAACTGCCCCGGCTGGAACTACAACGCACCATCGTCCGAAGAGGTGTCTCGTGACACGTGGGGCACCTGCATCGCCCAGTGAGGGCAGAGCATGGCGCCAACATTGTTGCGTGAAGACCGTCGCGAAACCAGTGTCCACTCCTCGCGTGCCCATTCTCCCCCAGAGGGACGCCCCTGACCAGATTGTTCTTCTAGAGACTTTGGGGGATTGCATGAAATTGCGATCAATGATGCTAGGTGGAATAGTGCTGCTTCTCGTTACGCCCGTCGCACAGGCTGCTCCGGCCGGCGCAGCGTAAGCAACGTCTGGTCGTTCGCCTCCGGCATGGAGGTGCAGGGCGCGTCTTCCCGGCTCGTGCGGACCGACGGGGGCGTTTCCGCTTCCCTGAGGACGAACGGCTTGCCTGCGGGAGATGCGGTCACCGTGTGGTGGGTCATCTTCAACAATCCCGATGCGTGCACCTCCGGTGAAGGAGGATTCCGTTGCGGTGAAGGTGATCTCTTCGACCCGGCAGTTGATGTATCCGTTCAGTACGCCGGGGGTCATGTCGTCGGCAATGGGCGCTACGCCGTCGGGGCCTATCTCTCCGAGGGTGACACCTCGGGCTGCGCGCTGGCAGCCTTCAATCTCGTGTGCGCGGGGTTGATCGACTCTAGTGTCGCCGATGTCCATCTCGTCGTGCGCTCGCATGGTCCGGCGCTGCCGGCTTTCTTGCCCGACCAGTTCAAATCTTTCGGCGGCGGTTGCGGCAACGTTCCGGAGGAGCTTGGGGGAGGTGGACCCAACACCTGCGAGGATCTCCAGTTCGCGGTCCACGAGACCGTTTAGGGGAGTACACGGTTCATGAGTGGGCACAGTGGGGCGGCCGGTGCGGGCCGCCCCACTGTGGTAACACCCGGTGATTCTGGGAGGGCGAACCGAGGGGATTTATCCGGAATATGTCCGGCGTACTCCCCCGAGAAAGCATCGGGAGGCAGATCGCCAAGCCCTCAATGGACTTCTCGCTGCACGGCCACGATTTCGAGCAAGCCATCGAGCTCGCGGAAGTCATTGGGATTGCGTGTGTACAGGGGCAATTCCGCGGCGAGCGCGGTCGCGGCGATCAACAAATCAAACGACCGCCGACCTCGCGCCTTGCGACCCGCCTCAATAACCGCGCTGTAAACCCGGCCGTAGGCGCGGGCGACTGCTCCGTTGACATGGACGGGGTCGAACGTCGACTCGGCCCGCTGGAGTCTGTCCTGCCGACGTGCGCGCTCTGCCGGATCGGACGTTGCGTGAGGTCCAGCTGCGAGCTCCGCAAGGGTTACAGCGGATACCGCGACCTCGTTGGGGAGGTCGGCAGGATTGACCCGTTCCAGGTCGATGACAACCGATGTGTCGATGATCCCGCGAGGGTGCCTCGCTTCAGGCACGTGGCGTCGGCGCTTGATCCAGAACCGCGTCCACGTCGGTCCGGAACCGATCGAAGTCGATGTCCGGGGCCCCGGCGAAAACTGCGACCACTTGTTCCGCGGCGACGAACTGCTGGTGCCGCAGCGGCATCAACTCACCGACCGGCACTCCGTTGCGAGTCACGACGAACGACTCCCCACGGTCGAGCGCGCGCATGATGTCGCCACTCTCGTTACGCAGCTGCCGCTGAGTAATTTCTCTCGCCATTGAGGTAGCGTAGCACATGTGCTACGACCTCCATGCGACCGGGCTTAACTGAGGGGATCGATCCGGAATATGTCCGGTGGGGGCCCCTGAAAAGCGATTAGCCGGGGGGCGGGTGGAGATGGCCATCGGGCTAGGCGGGTCCGCCAAGAGCCATGTCGTGATCCAGCAGCTCCTTCTCGATCCGCAGCAAGGCTCGCTGTAGCGGCTCTCCTAGCTCTGGCCCGAGGGCCAGGGAGATTTCCACCATGCCGTCGCTAGTTTTCCGGTGCGTCATCTTCGCCAACGCCGCTTGGAGCAGCTCGAGGAGCTCGTCTCGGCCCGAAAACGCCGCGCTCTCGCTACTGACCGCTCACCAGGCGGTCCCTGTGCCACGCTCCGCAAGAGCCGCCCGACCATCGGCTTGTGATGAACGCCGGCAAGCGGGCGAATCCTTTCCTCGCAGTGCTGTCGCCCGCGACCAAAGCGCTCCAGCCTCTACATAAACTATTGACCGATGACCACGGCCCGGCTCGAAGCCTTCAGCGATGCCGTCATCGCAATCGTGATCACGATCATGGTCTTGGAACTGAGGATTCCTCATGAGGCGGACCTCGATGCCTTGAGAGACGTGGCTCCTGACGTCCTTGTCTACGTCCTCAGCTTTGTGTACCTCGCCATCTACTGGAACAACCATCATCACCTCATGTTTCTGACGGATCGAATAAACGGGAAGATCCTGTGGGCGAACATTCACCTACTGTTCTGGCTTTCGATCATCCCCTTCACTACGGGCTGGATGGGTGAGAACGACTTCGCCGAGCTTCCCACCACCGTTTACGGCATCGGCCTCCTCCTGGCGGCGATCGCCTACTTCGTCCTACAGACGGCAATCATTTCGGCACAGGGGCCAGGCTCGAGGCTGGCGAATGCGCTCGGCCGGGACTTGAAGGGAAAGGTGTCGCCACTCCTGTATATCGCCGGCATCTCCTTTGCCTATCTGAATAGATGGATCGCAATAGGCTTCTACGTGGTCGTCGCTCTGATGTGGCTCATCCCTGATCGGCGAATCGAATCGATCGTCTCGGAGTAGGTACGGGACAGGTATCCGAGCGCAGCCCGCGCGTGCCAGCCCGGAGGCGACGGTGATCTCGCTCCACGCTGCCGCGAACACGGCCTTATTCCCGATCGAGAGGCCACCGACTTGGTGCTCGATGTTGACTCCGGCGTGAATCCAGGCAAGCTTGGCCATGTCTTTCATCGATGAAGGAGAGTCATCAATGCGTGGCGCCTTTCAGCCCACCGTGCATGGGTTTAACTTCCGCAACAGCTTTTCGGGGTATCCGCTTCCATTCGAGATCCCGTATCTAGCGCAAGCGTCGGCGTCCTACGGCCTTTGTGGCGGGATGTCTGCGGCTGCGTGCGATTTCTATGCCGCCGGGAGGGCGATTCCTGCGACGGACACAGTCCCCACCAAAGACACGCCACTCTATGACTACCTATATCAGCGTCAGCTCGCCACTCTTGGTGAGTCCGGGGCCTACATGCTGAAGTTCCTCGCATGGATGGCTCTCCCCGACGACAACGTGCATGGGACGCGCAGCCTCACTTATCACGAGGAGTTTCCGGCGGTTCGTCGGGAGCTCGATCAGGGCCGTCCAGTGGTGATCGGGCTCGTCTATATCAACTCCAGAGAGTCGCTACAAGTGTGGGAGAACCACCAGGTCGTCGCCTACTCCATCGGTGAGCCAGCCGAACCTCGGACTTCATTTGCGCTGCGGGTGTACGACCCGAACCTGCCACAACGCGACGATGTAACGATCTCCTGTGAACGCGTACGCGTTGCCCGCGTTCGCGTGATCTTCTGGTGGCGGAACGTCTACGGTTTGCGTTGCGTTCAGCGCGTTCCCGGGAGGGCCGACCGAGCGGTGCGGGGCTTCTTTGTCATGCGTCACAGCCGGCGGACGCCACCCGCGGACCTGTAGCATTTTCGATTTCCTGTGCAATCTCCGGATCACCAGCAGCGCCCGGGGCCCTCTAGAGTGCCAAAGAGCCTGTCCGGCTGTACGACAGGGTGCGTTACCCACCCCGTTCTTTCTGGTCGCTGATCCTTTTCCTTACCCACCGAACCGGGACGCCGAGCGAATAGATGGCCGACCGGATGAATGCGTTGTGCCAGACGTTCTTCCAGTTTCGCCACTGCCTCCGCTTGTCCAAACAGACCCGGCGCAGCTCCGGTGTCGCGTCCA
>DASQUP010000071.1:0-3897 GCA_035641235.1 Actinomycetota bacterium | reverse complement strand
ACCGTCGGCATGAGGGAAGGGCGGTGTTCGATGTGACACTGGTCCATTTCCGCAGGTAGGGGCACCAGAAAAGCGGAAGACCCGAGTAACCTTTGGGGCCGCTCGGTGGCCGGCCGGAGCCGGTTATTGGAGCGTTGTCCTCTGGCCACTCGGGTCTTCCGAGATCAAATGTCCCAAGCAACCGCTCGGTAGGCTCCGCCTCGTCCGTGCGGTCTGAGCCTGGTCTTACACCGGCGAACCGGTGTCTCCTTGGCTCCCCGATGCGCTCAGCACCCGGCGAACCGGGCCCCGTGCCATCGGATCCGGATGGGCTACCTCCTTGGGAGTTGCCTCCCTCGGAGCCGGAGACTTGATCCGAGCGAACCCGGTTCCCGCCACCTTATCTCCCGTCCGTCGGACCGCTCCGGCGCCGGTCCCCTACCGGCTCCGCTCCGGAGAGCTTTGCCCGTAGAGATCCGACCCAGTTCGGTTCTTCGGAATGTCACCGGCCTAGGCCACCGACATCCCTATCCGTTCCGCCGAAGCGGCTCGGCTTCCGAACTGGCAAGGGCCATCTTTCGACGACCCTCCGGCGTTGCGGCCAGCCGGTTAGCTGCTTGGGACGAGGGAGAACATAGGGCGAACCCGGGTCGCCCGTCAATGCGAATCCAGCAAGAAGTGAACGAACCGCGAAATTTTCTTGTTTTCCCCAAGAACCCCACAAGCTGTCCTCAGGTAATCACCGGAGTTGTCCACGATGCCGGATGCGCGGCGGGTCGAAGTACCATGAGCCGCGATGCGAACGCACCAAGAGGATTGCCAAACGCAGACTCGCGCCGCGCTGGACTTCGTCGACATCACGGACCAGGTGCAGTCGGCCTTGGACGGGTGCGGGCTCGGCCGCGGCCAGATGACCGTGTTCACCGAAAGTCCATCGTGTGCGCTGCTCGTCAACGAACGTGAGACCGGACTGCTGGAAGACATCCGAGTCACGCTCGAGCGGCTGGAGACGGCGACCGCCCGAGACCGCAAGGCGCTCCTCGGGTCGTCGTCGGTGGTGCTGCCGGTGGTCGACGGGCGACTGCATCTGGGGAGCTGGCAGCGCGTCCTTCTAGTCGAGCTGGACGAGCCGGGCATGAGGAAGGTGACCCTTCAAATGGTGGGTGAGTGAGCGTTGGCCCCAAGCAGACTTCCGAAGCAGAGCGAAGACTTCCCCGGCTGGTATGTCGAGGTCGTCAAGCAAGCGGAGATGGCCGAACACGGGATGGCCAAGGGAACAATGGTCATCAAGCCGCACGGCTTCGCGGTATGGGAGGCGATTCAGCGCGCCCTGGACGATCGTTTCAAGGCGACAGGCCACCAGAACGTGTATTTCCCTCTGTTCTTTCCCGAGAAGATTCTAGCCAAAGAGGCCGATCACGTCGAAGGTTTCGCTCCCGAAGTCGCGGTCATCACCCACGGAGGCGGCGAAAAACTCGAGGAACCCCTGGTTGTACGACCGACGTCCGAGGCGGTGATCTGGGGAACGTACGGCGACTGGATTCAGAGCTACCGCGATCTTCCGCTTCTCTATAACCAGTGGTGCAACGTCGTGCGGTGGGAGATGCGCACGCGTCTGTTCCTGCGGACGACGGAGTTCCTGTGGCAGGAAGGGCACACGGCTCATGCGACGAAGGAAGAGGCCTTCGAGGAAGCCCTCCGGATGCTCGAGGTGTACCGCGAGGTCATCGAGGACGTCCTCGCCGTTCCTGTCTATACGGGACGAAAGTCGGAATCCGAGCGTTTCCCCGGTGCGGACGAGACCTTCACTCTCGAGGGGTTGATGCGTGACCGAAAAGCCCTGCAGTGCGGCACCTCACACTTCCTTGGGCAGAACTTCGCCCACGCCTACGACGTGACGTTCCTCAATCGGGACGGCGAACTCGACCATGTGTGGGGAACGTCGTGGGGCTTCTCCTCCCGGATGGTCGGCGGAACGATCATGACTCACGGGGACGATTCCGGCCTCCGGCTGCCGCCGGCAGTGGCGCCCGTCCAGGTTGCGATTGTGCCCATCTACCGCACAGACGAGGAGCGAGCAACTGTGCTGGAGGTCGCCGCCCGGATGCGCGACCAACTGGCCGGCAACGGTGTTCGTGTGCGCTTGGACGACCGCGATCAGCATCGACCCGGATTCAAGTTCAGCGAATGGGAGCTCAAGGGGGTCCCGCTTCGCATCGAGTTGGGGCCCCGCGACGTGGCCGCCGATCAAGTCGTGATCGTCAGCCGTGTGACGGGCGAGAAACAACAGCGTTCAACGGCAGACGCGCTCAGTGGGATACCGGGCCTGCTCGAGGACGTTCAGCGTGATCTGTACGAGGATGCACTTTCGTTCAGGGACGCCAACACGCACGAGATCTCGTCCTATGACGATTTCCGGGACGGCGTCGAAGCCGAGGGCGGTTTCTGGATCGGCGCGTGGTGCGGCGACCTCGTCTGTGAGGAGAAGGTCAAGGGCGAGACGAAGGCGACCATCCGCACGCTGCCCCTCCAACAGCAGGATCCCGGCGCGCCGTGCGTCATCTGCGGCCGCCCCGGCGTAGAGCGCGCCACCTGGGCGCGCGCTTATTGATCGTCACAGCCCGAACCGTTCGCTCTCATACATCGGAATCCGTAATTGAGCGCGAACGGTTCGGTGTTGCGGGTAGGTTTCCGGAGATGAACTGGAGATCACTGGTCGGTGTCCTGGCACTCGCCGGAGTCCTGGCCGCTGCTTGTGGCGACGACGACGACGGCTCGGCGAACGGCGCCGGATCCGGAGATAACGGCACCGCTGCCGGTGCGCTAGAGCCCTACGACGATCCCGATCTCGCGCGCGGCCAGGAGCTCTTTGAAGCGAATTGCGCCGCGTGCCACGGCGTTGATCTAGAAGGGACCGACAGCGGACCGCCGTTCCTGCACGAGGTCTACGTGCCGAGTCACCACGGGGACATAGCCTTCTACCAGGCCGCCGAGCAGGGCGTGCAGCCGCACCACTGGGACTTCGGAGCGATGCCCCCGGTCCCGACCGTCAGTCGGGAGGACATCCAGCTCATAGTGAACTACGTACGCGCGCGCCAGAGGGACGCCGGATTTACTGGCTAGCACCGATCTGTCTGCCGTGAGTCACGGTTTACGTGACTGAGAGCAGACGTTCGGGGTGGAACTCAGTCGAGGCCGATGGCCTCCAAAACTTGTTCGTGGCGGTCGAAGACCATCTCTGCCTCCGCTCCGCCGGACTTGTCGTCGTGGATTCCCCTGAATCGTGCAGCGTGCATTCCGACGTCGTGCGCGCCGGCGATGTCGGTGCGCCGAAGGTCGCCGATGTGCATTGCCTCGGGCGGCCGCACGCCGAGTCCGGCGAGTGCCTTGGCGAAGATCTCGTTGCCGGGCTTCGGAACGCCGACCTCGTCGGAGAAGCACTGGACCTCGAGAAAGTCGAGCAGTTCAGCATCCTCCAAGAACTGGCGCACCACCCGCGACGGGGTGAAGCCAGTGTCACAGATTAGGCCGAGCCCGATTCCGGAGCTGCGCAGCGCCTTGAGGGTGTCGAGCGCACCGTCAACGGCACACACACCGGTTTGGATGCTCGCTTCCTCGAATTCCTGGGTGAGTTCGTTGATCGCGTCGTCGTCGAAGATCCCCCGCGACTCCAGGCAATAGGCCGCCATCCGGCCGGGCCCGAAGGTCTCGATCTGCTTCCAAGCATCGTCGTGACGCAACCATGCTTCCTGCAACAAGGCCGCGGCGTCCGCCTCTTCGATGTCCAGGAAACGACGAAGGGCGCTCTGCCTGATGGCCATAGCGCCCTCCCAATCACGGTCCTTGAGCAAAGTGCCCCAGCAGTCGTATGTGACTGCTCGGATTCCATCCACCCTCTTGGCCACGAAACCACTCCCC
>DASQUP010000070.1:0-13097 GCA_035641235.1 Actinomycetota bacterium | reverse complement strand
GCCGCCGGGCGGAGGGCAAGAGCAAACGCGAGGCGATCCGCGCCCTCAAGCGCCACCTCTCAAACGTCGTCTACCGGTGCCTCATGGACGACTGCCGGGACATCCCAAAGGCCGCTTGACAACATAGGAGGTCAATTCAGGAACCGGACCTCTCGGCATGGGGGCCGTGGTCCGTGACCTGCGCGTCGAACCAATCGTGGATTGCCTGAACCAGAAGCGGATCATCCGTCTTATACAGGATCCGAGCGCCGGCCCGCACGTCCTCGTAGCGAAGCTCGATTCGGTCCACACCAACTCTCAGTTCTGCCAGGCCGGGCATCTCCCCACCGTGGATGGTCGCGGGATCCCCGAAATCACCGGCACTGAATCGCTCTGCCTCCCGGGCAAGATGCCCGCGTATCCAGTCGACCTGCTCTGAATCGCCCGGATCGTCCGCGACTACGGTTTGCACGCCTCCGTTGGAGCGCGGCTCGAACCTGTGCGTGGTCCGCTCGAGATCGAAGGGCATCACCTGGGCGCCCCTGGTCGCGACCTCCTCTAGCCGATCACCGCCGTCCAACAAGCGGCTTGCGATCCACACGGTCACTGCGGTTGCCAAGACGATCGCCAGCGCGCCGGCCAACACTGCAGGCCGCCGGAACCTACGGTCAGCCATCGAGGACCTCCACGAGAGTCCTGAAGCTGTTGATGATCTGGCCGCGCTGCTCCTCCGGCAGCGCCCTCATTAGGGCGTCGAACTTGTCGGCGCGGGACCTCGCCAGTTTGTCCGCGGCGTCTCGGCCGGCATCCGTCAAGCGAAGCTGCACCGCCCTCCCATCCTCGGGGTCCGGGGCCCTCGTCACCCAGCTGCGCTTCTCGAGCTGGCGGACCAGGCGGCTGACCGTGCTCTTTTCGAGCCGGAGCCGCTGTGCCAGCGAGGCCGGGCGAAGCGATTCCGCCGCCGCAAGCTCCATGAGAGCGTGGGCCTCGGAGACAGATACGGGCTGCCCGCAGGCGGTGTGATCGGGTCGGTGGAGACCGAATGCCCGGATGAAGGCGACGATCTGCTCCTGGAGGGCGGCGCTCGCCACGGTCTGCATAGTTCGATGCTACAACTATCTAGTTGTATATTGCAACTACATCGCCTGTGGCCGACTTTCCGAGCGCTAGAACATGGGCGGCTCGGTGTAGCTGCCCCACTCCTGCTTAAGGGTCTCCACCATCTCGCCGAGTGTGACGTACGACTTTGCCGCTTCGATCAGGACCGGCACCGAGTTCTGCGACTCGTCGTGGGCCATGTCCCGCAGCGCCTGTATGGCGTCTTCGGCTCGTTTGACGTCGCGATCGGCGCGCACCGCAGCAACGGCTTTCGTCTGGAGTTCCTCAATCTCGGGCCCGATCAAGAGGATGTTCGGAGGCTCCTGAGCGGTGCGCGTGAACCGGTTGACGCCCACCATCACCTTCCGCTTCTTTTCCAGGAGCTGCTGGTATGTGAATGCTGCGTCCGCGATCTCTTTCTGGAAGTACCCCTGCTCGATCCCTTGCAGCATTCCGTCGAGGATCGAACCCTTCCCCATCTCCTCGATGACGCCGAAGTATTCCTCGGCCGCGGTCTCCATGCGGTCGGTAAGAGCCTCGACGAACCATGAACCCCCCAGCGGGTCGGCGACGTTGGTCACGCCGGTTTCGTAAGCAATGATCTGTTGGGTTCGGAGTGCGATCTCGACGGCCTCCTCCGTGGGCAGCGCCAGCACTTCGTCCAGGGAATTGGTGTGCAGCGATTGCGTCCCACCGAGCACCGCAGCGAGGGCCTCCGTCGTCGTCCGGATCACGTTGTTGTAGGGCTGCTGACCGGTCAATGAGACACCGGCGGTCTGCGTGTGGAACTTGAGCATCCAGGAACGCTCTTTCTCCGCGCCGTAGCGCTCTTTCAGCCAGCGCGCCCATATGCGCCGGGCCGCGCGGAACTTGGCGATCTCCTCGAAGAAGTCGATGTGGGAATTGAAGAAGAACGACAAACCGGGAGCGAAGTCGTCGATGTCCAGGCCGCGCCGGAGGCCCAGCTCGACGTGTGCGAAGCCGGACGCAATAGTGAATGCAAGTTCCTGAATCGCCGTGGAGCCCGCTTCCCGGATGTGATATCCGGAGATCGACAGCGGATGGTAACTACGAGCGTTGGCGGCGCAGAACTCCATCATGTCCGCCGTCAGCCGAAGATGCGGCTCCGGAGGAAACAGCCATTCCTTCTGAGCGATGTACTCCTTGAGGATGTCCGTCTGACATGTGCCGTCGAGCTTGGCCACGTCGGTCCCCTGCTTCTCAGCCGCCGCGATATACATCGCGAACAGCATGGGAGCCGGCCCGGAGATGGTCATCGAAGTTGTTATCTCGGCGAGATCGATGTCGGTGAAAAGGGTCTCCATGTCGGCGAGCGAATCGACGGCCACGCCGCACCGCCCAACCTCCCCCGCAGACAGGGGGTCGTCGGAATCACGCCCCATCAGGGTGGGCATATCGAACGCAACCGACAGGCCCGTCTGGCCGTGCTCGGTCAGGAACTTGTAGCGTTCGTTCGTCTGCTTGGCGGTGCCGAAGCCGGCGAACTGCCGCATCGTCCACAGGCGGCCGCGGTAGCCGGTGGTGTAGATCCCTCGCGTGAACGGATAGTCGCCCGGCACGCCGAGCCTCGGATCGACGTCCTCGGGACCGTATAGGGGATCAAGGGTCTCGCTCGATAGGGTGTCGAAATCGACGTCGTCACGGAGCCGTGCACCCTCGTACTTCTTGCGCCATTGCTCGAAGTCAGACATATATGAAGTCTACCGGGGACCGAAATGCTTAACGTCTGCTCTCACCTTCGGATTCCGAAGGTCATGGCAGACGGTTCGGCCCCGGCGAGTCAGGTAATCGGCTCGTACAGGTTGTCGATCTCGCGTTCGTACTTCTCGTGGATCACCCGGCGCTTGAGTTTCAGCGAGGGCGTCAGCTCATCGCTGTCGGGTGTCCATTCCGTCGGCAGGATCGTGAATCGTTTTACCTGCTCGACGTTGCTCACGTGCTGGTTGGCATTGTCGACGGCCTCCTGCACCGCCGCCACAACCCTCTCGTTGCGGGAGAACTCCTCGACGGTCGTGAACTCGATGCCGTTGTCCGCCGCCCATACAGGAGCCACCTCGGCGTCCAGGACCATGAGTGCGGAGATGTAGGGCTTCCGATCCCCGATCACACAGGCCTGATCCACCAGCGGATGTTGCTTGAGCAACCCTTCGAGGTTGGACGGCGCCACGTTCTTGCCCCCAGCCGTAATTATTAGTTCCTTCTTCCGGTCGATGATCTTGACGAATCCTTCGTCGTCGATGATCGCAACGTCCCCGGTGTGCAGCCACCCCTCATCATCGAATGTCTCGGTGCTCTGGGCCGGCTCCTTGTAATAACCCGTCGTCGTTATGTTGCCGCCGCGCATCAGCAGCTCGCCATCGTCGAGGAGTTTGAGCTCTACTCCGGGCATGGCCTTGCCGACGGTTCCGACCTTACGGATCGCCGGCGTGTTGATGATGGCCGGGGCGGTGGATTCCGTCAGCCCGTACATCTCGATAAGGGGTAGGCCGATCGCGGAAAAGAACTCATGCGTCTCACGCGCAATGGGAGCTGCTCCGGTCACGGGGAGCCGGCACTGGTCCAGTCCCACGGTGTGGCGGATCTTCGAATAGACGAGTTTCTCGAACAGCGAGCGCTGCAGCCTGAGGCTGAGCGGGGCGGACCCACGTTCGGCCTCGAACCGCTCGGCGCTGCGCCCTGCCTCGAGCGCGCGCAAGGCAATCTTGCGCTTGCGGTCGTCGGTCTCGGCCGAGAGTTTGGCAACGATCCCGGCCTGGAGTTTCTCCCACACACGCGGGACACCCAGGAAGGATGCCGGGCGCACTTCAGCCACCCCGTCGAATACCGTGCGCAGATCGGCCCAGAAGTGGACCCACGACTTGACCCACATCCCAACGTAGTGGGTCGCGGTGCGCTCTGCGCTGTGTGCAAGCGGTAGGTACGACACGTACTTCATGCTCGGCTCGTACTCGAGCAGGCGATTGAGTGAAGCGGCGGTCCACAACACGTTGTAGTTGGTCGTGACCGTACCCTTCGGAGGTCCCGTGGTCCCGGACGTGTAGATCAAGGTTGCGGGATCGTCCGGCTGCACTTGTTTCCACGATTCTTCGAACTCGGCGCGCCCGCCATCGGCAAGGGCTTTCCGGCCCCGGTCGACGATCTCGTCCCACGACAGAACCCATTCGTAATCGGCGAATTCTCCCGCGTCCTCCAGCATCACAACGTATTCGAGAGCCGGGAGTTCCGGCTTGACCTTCTCCCACCGCTCCATGAAATCGCGGTCCTCGACTATGGCCAGCTTCGCCCCGCAGTGGTCCGCGATGTAGTGGATCTGCTCCGGAGCGAGGGTGTTGTAAAGGGACACGGGAGTCGCGCCTGCATGCACCAGGGCCAGGTCCGAGATGAGGTGTTCGGGGCGGTTCCGGGCCATGATCGCCCCGAAGGCTCCGCGCTCCAGCCCGAGAGACTTGAGACCCATGGTCACCTCAGCAACGCGGTCCCTGTACTCGCGCCAGGTCATCGAACGCCACGAGCCGCCCTCCCTCCAGGATAGGGCCGGCCTGTCGCCGTGTTCCTGAACGTTGCGATCGAGGACGTGACAGAGTGTTTTCCCCGCCACCTCTGAATCGATCGACGCCCTCACGGCGGCGGCATCCCCAGTATTCATACGTCCCTCCCCGAACTTTGAACCAACTTCATTAGGTGCAGCTAACACAAGCATCGCGTGCGCGCCGGTGAATCGAACCCCCCACCGCTCAAATCGAATCTCTCAATCGGGCGGCCGCCTCATAGGGATCGATGCGGCGCGCCGCAACCTCTTCCACCAAGCCATCCAACTCGGCCGCGGCCTGCTCGTCCACCCGCTGCCGGTACGAGGCCACGACGATGGACTTGATTTCACGACCGATGCGCCTTTTCCTCCTCGTGGCAAGCAAACCGTTGTCCTCCTGATAGCTGTGGTGCCGGCCGATTGCGGCCCACAGCTCGTCGATGCCCTCGCCTTTGATGGCAATCGATGTCACGATCTCCGGCTTCCAGGCCGCATCCGAGAGTTGGAGCATCGCCCGCAGCTCCCTCAACGTATCGCGCTTCCCCTGGCGGTCCGCCTTGTTGACCACGAATACGTCGGCAATCTCCATGAGCCCGGCCTTGGCCGCCTGCACCGCATCCCCCCAGCCCGGGTTCACCACCACGACTGTCGAATCGCACGCGTCTGTAATCTCGACTTCCGCCTGACCGACTCCGACGGTTTCGATGATCACGATGTCCTTGCCGGCAGCATCCAGAACCCGAACTGCCTCTGGGGTGGCGAGCGCAATCCCGCCGAGGTGACCGCGCGTCGCCATCGATCGAATGAACACGTCCGGATCGGTCGCATGGCTCTGCATTCGGACTCTGTCACCCAGAAGGGCACCGCCCGAAAAGGGGCTCGATGGGTCGACGGCAAGCACCCCAACCCGGTGCCCTTCGGCCCTAGCTCGACCGACCAGACGCTCCGTGAGGGTCGACTTGCCTGCGCCCGGAGATCCAGTGATACCGACCGTGTAGGCGCGCCCGGTGTGCGGATAGAGCTCCTTCATAACCCGGCCGAGATCGGCGCCTCCGTCTTCAACGAGCGAAATGAGCCGCGCGATCGCCACGCGCTCACCTTCGAGGGCGCGATGGATCAGGCCGTCGATATCCAAAGCGGCCCTAGGCTTCGATGGCGACGACTTCGGTAACTTCCGGGACCCGGGCGCGAAGGATGCGCTCGACGCCACTCTTGAGAGTGACTGGGGAGATTGGGCACGACTCACATACGCCGAGGAGTTGAACGGTGACGGTGCCGTCCACAACGCTCTCGAGCCGAATGTCTCCCCCGTCCATCTGAATGGCGGGCCGGATCAGTTCGAGAGCCTCCCTAACGCGGTCCTCGACCGCCGTCGCGTTCACCGCCCAATTCTACCTTTCAGCCACCTCCCAGCCAGGGCGATCAGCACGAGTACCAGCACAAGTACGTAGAGGAGAGTGCGGTCCGGCGACCGTTCCGGCGCCTGCCTTTCGGACGCGGCGGCCGGCGGACTCGCACTCGGCGACGTTTCGCCGACGGTTATCTCGACGACCTCGCTGCGTCGCGACGCTTGCCCTGCGGCGGCCTCCACACGCACGCGGTAGCTCCCCGGTTCCTCCGGGGCCTGCCACTCGACTTCCTGACGTCCCGCTTCCGCCACCGAGGGACGACGGTCATCGGCGGCCCCATCCGTGACCGCCCGAACTTTGGCCGGGCGGGACAGGGCGACCGTCACCGAGGTGACCGCTCCAGGGGAGACGGTCTCGGGGGCGGCAACGATCCCCACTCGCAGCGGCAGTCCGAAACCCTTCGGAGGATCGATCGCCACGGCGCCCTCACCCGTGTGGCTGAAGGTCCATTCCCCGAGGGCTTCGTCCACGATCGTTCGACCTCGCCCATCAACGATCGTGAACGCGCCGCTCACATCGACTCGGGACTCGGCCCAGTCGAGTCCCACGGAGATCCGGCCGGGCCTCTCGTACGCGGCGACTTCAACGCCTGTGTAGTAGTGCTTCAAGATCTCTTCGAACGACGCCCCTCGGCGCGCCATACCCTCCGCGCCCCACTGAGACATCCCCACTCCGTGTCCCCACCCTCGTCCGAGGACAAGAACCGCATTCCTCCGAGTTCGCACATCGATGCGGTTCGAAGGCAGCGTCTCGGGTAACCGGCCGCTCCGCGTCGTCCAGGCGGATGGATACCGATTGGGCCACAGCGCGGGTGCGAGGGACCGGGCGATGTCCCGGAACTCCTCCGCGCTACGAACCAGCCTTGTCGCGCCGCCACGAAACACCAGATCGGGATAGTGGCGGCCGGCGCTCGACTCGACGGAGCGCACCTTTTTAAGGCGCCGCTGAGTTGTCCACCATCCGGCGCTCCGCAGCATGGTTTCAACCTGACGGAGCGTAAACCGAACGCGCCATCGATACAGAGGCGACCCCTCCTCGGTGGTGCTTGCGACACCCCTCAGGTAGGGGTGGTTGGGCTCGCCGACAAACACCTGGGCGTTGTCGAACGTGGCTCCACCGGATGTCGAGTGGTAGCGCGCCAGGATCGGCTCCCCCCCGTACAGAATCGTTTGGCCGGCCGTATCCCTGACCGCTTGAAGCCACCGCGCTCCTCCCAGCGACCCGAGCACGTCGGCCCCCGAATACACCTGACATTCGACCGACGCGCAGATGTCGAACCCATAGGTCGACGCGGCACCTGCGCGCGATCTGGACAACGTATTGAGGGCATAGGTCCGAGCGGCCACGGCCTGCGCCTTGAGCGCCTCCTCCGGCCAGGTCACCGGAACCTCCTGCAGGCCGAGAAGATAGCGCTCGAACGACAGCCGGTTGACTACGACCAGGCCATCGCCCGCGGCGCGCAGTTGGAGGCTGCCCCAGTAACCGTGACCTCCGGTCGTCAGAGGTTCACGCGTGGTGGGGATCAGTTTCACGGGGGCGACGAGCGCGCCGGGCACCTTGCGCTGTGCGACGGCCGGCGCCGTTGCGGGAGAACGCGCAAAAGCCGGCAGGACGACCAGGATCGCCGTCAGGGGAATCCAGAAGCCACGGATGACCTGGCGGCGCTTGGGAAGCAAGGCGGGTCGATCGTCCATACGGATCGCCGGCAGCAGGCCGGCGCGAATCATTCCTTCCCGAACCCGAGACCGCCGATTGCCTGCGAATCGGATCCAAGAGTTATATCCGCCCCAAGCGATTGCAGCTTCTCATGAAATCGTTCGTAGCCCCGCTCGATGTGGCCGTCGTCGTAGACGATCGTCTCCCCCTCCGCACATAAACCGCCGAGAATCAACGCGGCGCCGGCCCGGATGTCTGGGACTCGAACCGGCGCGCCCGACAGGTTCTCCACACCTCGGATAACCGCGTGGTGGCCCTCGACCCTGATGTGGGAGCCCATACGATTCAACTCCGCTACGAACAAGAAGCGGGCCTCGAAGACGTTCTCGGTAAGAATCGAGGAGCCGTTCGCTTGCGACAGCAGAACCATCATCGGTGGCTGCAAATCCGTGGGAAAACCCGGATAGGGCAGCGTGACCAAATCTATGGACTGCGGGCGGCGGGACATCGATACGGTAACTTCGTGGTCGTCACGGTGGACCTCTGCGCCGGCGGCTTCGAGCTTCTGCAATGGAAGCTCTAGTAGAACGGGACGAATCCCTCCGATCCGAACCGAACCACTCGTCGCTGCCGCTCCGATCGCGAATGTGCCGGCCTCGATCCGGTCGGGCACCACGCGGTGCCGGAACCCGGGAGCCAGGGACTCCACACCATCGATCGTTATCAAGTTCGTTCCGGCGCCTGAGATGCGCGCGCCCGCAGCATTGAGAAAGGCGGCGAGATCCTGGATCTCGGGCTCCCTCGCCGCGTTCTCGATCGTCGTTTTTCCTTGAGCAGTGGCCGCCGCCATGAGTAGGTTCTCAGTTGCCCCCACGGAGGGGAACTCCAGCAAGATGCTCGTTCCGTGGAGACGATCGGCCACTCCCTCGACGTAACCATGCTCCGACGTGAACTTGGCTCCCATTCGTTCGAGGCCACCGACGTGGAGGTCGATCGGTCGCGAGCCGATGGCATCTCCTCCCGGCATTGCAACCCGGGCACGGCCGAGTCGGGCTAGGAGCGGCCCCAGGACCTGAATCGATGCGCGCATCTTCGTGACCAGCTCGTAGGGAGTCTCATCAGAGGGCTCGGCGGAGCTGTCGATGACGAGCGAGTCGCCGGTCCTCGTTACACGAGCTCCGAGGCGTTCGAGGACGTCCCCCATCAGTGACACATCGGTGATGCGAGGAACGCCCTCCAACACGACTTCGCCGGGCACCATGAGTGATGCCGCCATCAGCTTGAGCGTGGAGTTCTTCGCGCCCCCGACGACGACTTCCCCCTCAAGGGGGCACCCACCTCGTATTCGGTATGACGCCATCCCGACAGTCTAGGAGCGACCGCGCGCTGAGATTACGAGGGCGCTCCGCTGCCCAGACGGCTCGGACTGGTTGTTTCCGGGCTAACGCCGCCGTGCCGATTTACGCGCCGTCGACTTCTTTCGGGCGGTTGTCTTCTTGCGTCCGGTGGACTTCCGGGCCCCCGTCCGCTTGCGCGCGGTCGACTTCCTGCGCGCCGTGGACTTCTTCCGGCCCGTGGCTTTGCGCGCCGTGGACTTCTTCCGGGCGGTCGTCTTCTTGCGGCCCGTCGACTTCCGGGCGGCGGTCCGCTTGCGGGCCGTGGACTTACGCCGAGCCGCCGTCTTCTTCCTAGCGGTCGACTTCCGCCGGGCTGTGGTCTTCTTGCGGCCGGTCGACTTACGTGCAGCAGTCTTCTTGCGGGCAGTGGACTTGCGGGTTGCCGGACGGCGGGTCGACTTCTTGCGCGCCGTCGACTTCTTGCGCGCCGGACTCTTGCGCGCAGTCGATTTCTTACGCGCAGTGCTCTTCTTGCGGGCGGTGGGCTTCTTTCGAGCCGGACTCTTGCGCGCGGGGGGCTGGGTCTGTGCCGGCGTTGACGGAGTCTCGGGAGCTGCGGGTGCGGGGGATGGCGTCTCCGGCGCTGCAGGCGATGGTTCTGGGGCCGGACGAACTACGTCCGCGCCGGTTGTTGCTGCACCCGCCGCCGTCCTTCTCACTGCGGCAGCCGGACCACCCTCTCTCTCGGGGGGTGAAACGACATCGGAGGCGCTGTCGCCGACACCGGCAGCCGCCTCACGTGCCTTTTCCAGAAGCCCCTTTTCTTCTTCGGACATAGATGGCCTCCCGTCTTCGACAACCCCGATCCAAAGCACTCCTGCACTAAGGGAATACCAGAGAACAGCGAAATGCAAAAGCCCTGAGACGCGGAATCAGCCGGTGAACTTTGTAGCTACGCGTTTGAGAGCGTCCACGACAGCGATCGTCGGACTGAACGAGAGATCTTCGTGGTGCATCGCCTCCACCGGCACGCCGTAGGCCGTTAGGGCATCAATGGCCCTGGCCCGGCGCTGTGGGGAGCGGAGAGCCACATACAGGCTCTTCGGATATGCGTACTGAGCACGGTAGCCAAGCTCGCCGCGGATCAGTTTGCCCCACAAAAGGACCTCACCGGCAACCGTGAAGCGATAGCCGACCAGCGGATGACTCCTCAGAGCCCTTAGATCGCGGGCGCCGTAAATACCACACCGGCAGTCCTCTCCCGGGGACTCATGAGGCTTCCACAACGAACCGTCCACAAGCCGCCATCGTGCGTCTGTGTGGTCGAGGCGTTCGTATCTGCAGCGAGCTGAAAAGGGAGTGTGTGGTATCCACTCCGTCCGATCCCGAGCCAGCGACCGGAGCCGTCCGGTTTTGCCGTCCACGCGCCAGTAGCGCCACGCGACGATGGGATCAACCCCATCGGGGACGACCGGTTCTCGATCGACTGGGTTTTCGGAGAAGGAAGGTTGGATCACATCAACCGTTCGCCGGAACCGGCTCGCTTGGGACTTCGCGTACCGGTACTGGCTCTTCCACCGGCTGAGGGACGGGCTCTTCGATCGGCTCGATGACGATGGCCGGATCTTCCTTGCCAGTTCTCATGGCTGCTTCTCCCGGATCAGGGTCGTGTAAACAATGGTCGCACGTTCACGGTGCTATGAGCGCCATGGGGTACTTGCCCGGGTTCTTCCAGGTGAAAACCGTTCTTTTCTTCCTGGAGCGTCTACCAGGCTCATGGAGAAGATAAGAACGGGTTGGTCAGAAGCCGGAGCCCGGATCGATCTCGAGACGGGCCTCGATCAGCCACAAGTTGTTTCGCACGCACTGCGGGCACAGGGCAAGGGGACGTTTGTCCGCGCCGACCATCTCCTCCCAGCCCAGCGGGAGAAGACCGCCACGGCGCATCTCGGATGATCCGCAGGACGAACAGAACACCCTGTTCCGCAGGTGCTCGGGGCGGGCCAATTACCCAACTACCTCGACTCTTGTTCCGCGAAGCCCGCACGCGCCAGAGCGACACGCAGTTCTGCCTCGGCTCTTTCGTCCCTGTCATCGGCCCGACGACGGGCCTCCTCAACCCGCTGCCGGGCCTCTTCAAGGGTGATGTCGTCCGCAGTTTCGGCATCGTCAGCAAGGACGATCACGTGGTAGTCGTCCATGGAGCCGGACGCTTCGAGCACACCTCCAGAGACGAAAAACGCGTCGCGCGAAGAGCCCGACGTGACTCTGACGGACGCGGGGACAAGCGCCGCAAGAAACGGGATGTGGCCGCGGAGGATCGCGAACTCCCCCTCCGGGGAACGGGCGACGACCATGTCTGCCTCGCCCTCCCAGACCTTCTTCTCCGGCGAAACGATCGACACGTGCATCTGTTAACCCTTCGACCGCTGGGACGGCGGAGTCCCGGTGATCACCGCGATATCTCCTTCGCCTGAGCCTCGGCCTCTTCGATGCCACCGACCATGAAGAACGCTTGCTCAGGAAGGTGGTCGTATTCGCCCTCCGTAAGAGCCTTGAAGCTCTGGATGGTCTCCTCCACCGGGACGAACTTGCCCGGAATCCCGGTGAACTGCTCGGCGACGAAGAACGGCTGCGAGAGGAAACGCTGGATCTTGCGGGCGCGGCCCACGATCACCTTGTCCTCCTCGGAGAGCTCGTCGACACCGAGGATGGCGATGATGTCCTGCAGGTCCTTGTAGCGCTGAAGGATCCGCTGCACGATTCGTGCGACGTTGTAGTGCTCTTCGCCGACGGAGCGGGGATCGAGGATACGAGACGTAGAGTCAAGCGGGTCGACCGCGGGGTAGATGCCGAGCTGCGAGATCTCGCGCGATAGCACGGTCGTTGCGTCCAGGTGCGCGAACGTCGTGTGCGGAGCCGGGTCCGTGATGTCGTCTGCCGGGACGTAGATCGCCTGCAGTGACGTGATCGAACGGCCCTTGGTGGAGGTAATGCGCTCCTGAAGCTCCCCCATCTCCTCTGACAGCGTCGGCTGGTATCCCACCGCAGAAGGCATTCGACCGAGAAGCGTGGAGACCTCGGAACCCGCCTGGACGAAGCGGAAGATGTTGTCGACGAACAGCAGCACGTCCTGGTGTTCGACGTCGCGGAAGTACTCGGCGATGGTGAGGGCACTCAGGGCGACACGGAGCCGCACTCCCGGCGGCTCGTCCATCTGGCCGAAGACGAGGGCGGTCTTGTCGAGTACCCCGGACTCCTTCATCTCGAGCCAGAGGTCGTTGCCTTCGCGCGTCCGCTCTCCGACGCCGGCGAACATTGAGACACCACCGTGCTGTTCGGCAACCCGGTGGATCATCTCCTGGATGATCACGGTCTTGCCGACGCCGGCGCCGCCGAACATTCCGATCTTTCCACCCTGGACGTAGGGCTCCAGCAGATCGATCACCTTGATGCCCGTCTCGAACATCTGCGTCTTGGGCTCGAGGTCTTCGAACTTCGGTGGCGGGCGGTGGATGGGCCAGCGCTTTATGTCGGACGTGAACTCGTGTCCGTCGAGAGGATCGCCGAGGACATTCAGCACGTGGCCGAGCACCTCGGGACCAACCGGAACGGAAATGGGCGCACCAGTGTTGGTCACCTTTGCGCCGCGCACCAGCCCGTCCGTCGGCTTCATGCACACAGCCTTGACGATGCTCTCTCCGACGTGCTGGGAGACCTCTGCCGTGATCGTGTCGGTCTTTCCCTCGAGCGTCCGCTCCACCGTCAGTGCAAAACCGATTTCCGGCATGCTCTCCGGCGGGAATTCCGCCTCGACCACCGGTCCTGTGATCCGGAGAACGCGGCCTTCGCTCGTTGCGCGCTTCTCTTCCGTTACCGTGGGCTGCTCGGTTACTGCCATCTAGTCCTCCTTGGACCCAATCACTGTTTTTCGGCTGCCGAGGTCAGCGCCTCCGCACCGCCGACGACCTCCATGATCTCGGTCGTGATCTCCGCCTGACGTGCCTGGTTGTAGTTCCGTGTGAGCCGCTCGATGAGCTCCTCGGCGTTGTCGGTGGCAGCTTTCAT
>DASQUP010000069.1:0-8170 GCA_035641235.1 Actinomycetota bacterium | reverse complement strand
AGTTCGGCATGCCTGCGACTGACATTCGAGTCGGAAAGAACCACATCATTGGTCGACAATCGCCCGATGTTGACCGGTCCACTTGTGATCGAAATGCGCTCTTTCTCCTGACCGTTCTCGTCGAGCACGACGAACTGTGCGCCCGACGTGGAGATACCCATTCGCTCGGCGCTATCAACGGAGATCGCTCTCGTAGAAGATGCGTCTTTCGCATCAGGAGCTCTGGTGGAGACTCTCGGGGACACAGCCTCGGGGTCCGCCTTGAGCGACGCTTCGACCCGAAACTCTCCCTTCTTGTAGTCCTCGTCTTCGACGAAGGTGATGCGCGGGATTCCCATTAGGTTCCATCTGTTCTCCTTGGCCGAGTCGATGACGAGCTCTGAAAACTCTCGTTCAAGTCCCGAAGCCATGGGTCCAAACCGCGAATAGTCGTCGCTCCCCATGAGGATCCTGAATTCGTTCGGCGCGTAGATACGGTTCACGGAGACCGTCTTGTTCTCCGCCATCTCCCTCAGGATGCGCCGGCCGACCTCGACCGGCTGGAGGCCGGAGCGGAAGACTTTGGTGAAGAATCCCTCGACGAGGTTTTCGAGGCGCTGTTCGATGCTCTTGGCGACGCCCATAGCCCTCGATTATCACCGTCTTGGGCTGCGTGCACGTTCCCGGGTCCCGGCCGCCCCCTCGCATCGGCCGAAATGGCAGCTAGCCGCGTATAACGCGGTTGATTGCCATCGCAGCCCTGAACGAGATAAGCCACACCCAATAATTGGTGGGCGAGGGGGGATTTGAACCCCCACGCGCTTATCGCGCACTGGCACCTGAAGCCAGCGTGTCTGCCATTCCACCACTCGCCCATGGGGACCGGCGCGCCAAGTGGCGCAGACCGGCACTAGAGGCTAACAGTGTGAGGAGCCCCGAACTGCCGTCCGGATCGGCCGCTGGAGGAACCCGTCGGTAGCGCCGCCGAATGGGACGAGAAACCCTGGGTCGTAGGTCTCTAGGAGGCTTTGCGCTTGGGGAAGGGGATGACGTTTTCCTCCCGGGCGGCCACGCGGTAGCGCTTGCGCGCCCACCGGATGCGGCCGTCGCCGTCCCGGAACGGGAGCGGTATGAGCTCCCCGCCGTCGCCATCGAAAAAGCGGAATCGTCCGTCACGCAATCCCCATCCGAGTATCACGCCCAAACCAAAACCGGCGAATAGGACAAAGGCGACGACACTGAAACTCAAATACGGGAACATCCACGGCCTCCCGGTGATTCACGCCCAAGCTGCGTCCGTCTCATGCTACCTGGCCCCTTTGGTAGACCAAAAGTTACCAGTTCAAGGTCGCGAGTTGTAGTCCCATGGCGTAATGATTTCGGGTGGGCGGTAGCTGCTGGAGCTTGGGGCAAGGGGTGCTCCGCAAACCAAGCCATTTCTGGACTTCGTCGCGCTGGTTCAGCAGGACCCCAAGTCGCCGCTATAGTTCGGCCCGTCGAGGGGCGGCCGGCGGGCCCGCGGCAATTTCGCCCTGGTCCAGCGAAGATTTGTTGTAGACGACGTACGACCGATGTAGTAGCCTTCGTCTGCTCGGATCCTGGGCTTGGCCATAGGTCCGTCGGGGGACTGAAATCGGGGAGTCGTAGCTTGGCGCAGAGTGCTACGGAGTTTCAGCAGTCTGGTGCGCCGGCTCCAATTGGAGTTGGCGGAGAAACTCCGGAAGGTGTTCCAGTTGTAGCGAGGTCACCTCGCCAGATCTTCTGGGCGCGTTTTAGACAAGACAAGCTTGCCATCGCCGGCGGCATCATGGTGATCCTGATGATCCTGCTCGCGCTCGGCGCGGGCCTGTCGGAGACTATTTCCGGTCACGGTCCCGCCCAGCAGTTCAAGGAGACCGGCGGGATTCTCGGCGAGACTCTGATGCTGAACGACTTCGGCAGCCCACTCGGGCCCAACAGCAACTTCTGGTTCGGAGCGGACGACCTCGGCCGCGATCTCTTCGTGCGAGTCCTCTACGGCGCGCGCACTTCATTGAAGATTGCAATCATCGCAACCGGCATTGAACTCGCCATCGGTGTGTTTCTCGGAATGCTCGCGGGCTTCCGTCGGGGTTGGGTCGACACAATCGTCTCAAGACTTGTCGACCTCGTCCTTTCCATTCCGCTCCTGCTTCTCGGTATCTCTCTTGGAGTTGCGACGGGCGGCGGCGAGACCATGGTCATCTTCCTCATCGCGTTCTTCGGATGGCCCTACATCGCCCGGATTGTGCGCGGCCAGACACTGTCGTTGCGCGAGTCTCAATTCATCGAGGCCGCTCATTCACTCGGAGCATCTTCTCGCTGGATCATGTTCCGGGAGATACTCCCCAACCTCGTTGCTCCCATCATCGTGTACGCAACGCTGATCATCCCCACGAACATCGTCGCGGAATCGGCGCTGTCTTTCCTCGGAGTCGGGGTTCAGGAGCCGACGGCATCGTGGGGAAAGATGCTCGACAGCGCCACACGCTACGTCTCTTTCGGGGCGGCATGGTGGTACATGGTCTTCCCGGGAGCAGCTCTGTTCGTCACGGTGTTGGGATTCAACTTGCTCGGCGACGGTCTTCGCGACGCTCTCGACCCAAAGACCAAAGGATGAGAGAGGGGGTTCCGGTTAACGAGTAACACCAGAAACGTTTTGCGGTGTAACACCAGTAGTAGTTCGTGTTGGATAGAAACAGGAGGGAGTCAGTTTGAGTAAGAAGAAAGCCTGGTACCGGGTATTCGCCGCGGTCGTGGCCGTTATGCTCGTTGCTGCTGCGTGTGGTGGCGGCGATGATGACGACGGCGACGCGGCCCCCGGTGGCGAGGAGGAAACAGAGGATCTTCAGTCCGGAGGCACTCTGAGGATCGCAGGGACGTCGGACGTCGACTTCATGGACCCGGCGGCGGCGTACTACACGTTGTCTTCGACTCTGATGCGGGGCACGATGCGTCAGCTCAACACGTATCCAAACGTGGAAGACCTCGAGGCCCAGAACGAGCTAGTGGGTGACCTAGCCACCGATGCAGGCACGCCCAACGACGACAACACTGTATGGACCTACACGCTCAAAGACGGCGTGAAGTTCGGCCCCGCCCTTGGTGGCGAGGAGATCGACGGGGTTACCGGCGAGGAGATCGTCTGCGACGACATCAAGTACGGTCTCGAGCGTATCTACATCCCATCCGTGGGTGGCGGTTACCCGTTCTTCTACGACGTGCTGGAAGGATCGCAGGAGTTCGCCGGCGGTGACGCCGATGAGATCACCGGCATCGTTTGCCCCGATGGTCCGGATGGGAAGACCATCGAGTTCAACCTGACCGAGCCGACGGGTGACTGGCCTTACCGCGTCGCTATGCCGGCGGTCACTCCGGTTCCGCGCGAGTACGCCGAGCAGTTCGACAAGAAAAAGGACTCCGACTACGACAACCACGTCGTGGCCAGCGGTCCCTACTTCGTAGCGAATTGGGAGCCGGAGGAGCTGATCGAGCTCGAGCGCAACCCGCACTGGGATTCGGGAACCGACGAGGTGCGTCCCGCGTACGTGGACGCCGTCGAGTGGAAGCTGGGATTCGAGAACGACGTCGGCGTCCAGCAGGTCCAGGACGGCGACTACCACATCGGCTTGGACGTCAACCCGCAGGGTCCGGCTCTGGAGCAGTGGACCCAGGATCCGGAGCTGAGCCAGCGGCTGCTGAACAAGCCGAGCCAGTGCACACGCTACGTGTTCCTGAACACGACGATCGAGCCGTTCGACAACCAGCAGGTGCGCGAGGCCGTGAACTTCGCGATCGACCGCGCCAACCTCAAGCGGCTGCAGGGTGGACCAACCACCGGTCCTATTGCCACGAGCATCGTTCCTCCGGGCATGGGTGGCCACCTCCCCACGGAGGAGTACAACCCGTTCGATACGCCGAACCTGTCGGGTGACATTGAGAAGGCCAAGGAACTCATGGCCGCGGCAGGGTACCCGGACGGATTCGATGAACCGCTGAACTTCGTCGGAGCATCCGACCCGCCGCACGACCGCTACGCGGAGTCGGTGCGGGCGGACCTCGAGGAGCTCGGGTTCACCAACCTCAAGGTGAAGACCCCGGCGTTCCCGAACCAGTACACGCAGTTCTACCAGGTGACTGATTCGGAGACGGCAATCGGAACCTCAGCCGGTTGGTGTAAGGACTACCCGGACGCGTTTACCTACTTCGACCCGCTGTGGAACGGTAAGAACATCTCGACCGAGGGTTCGAACCAGGTCTACGCGGAGGTAGACGATCCCGACCTCAACGCGGCAATAGATGAGGCCGCCGCGACGGAGCCCGGTCCCGACCGGGACGCGGCGTGGGAAGAGGTCAACCGGATGGCCACGGAGAACGCGTCGTGGATCCCGTGGACTTGGGACGACGAGATCATCATCTACTCCGAGGGCATTCAGAACGTCTTCTACAACCAGGCCTGTTGCTCACACATCGACTGGCCAAGCGTGGCGTTGGAGGAGGCCGGCAACTAGAGGCGCATTGGTAGTCCGGTAATCGGGCCGGTGCGGTAAGTCGCACCGGCCCGGAGCCGGGCAAGGAATCAAGAGACGGTAACGGCGGAAAGGCGAAGGAATGCTTCAATACATCATCCGGCGGTTGCTCTGGGCGGTCGTGATGTTGTGCCTCGTCATTGCCGTCATCTTCACGATCTTCTTTGTGCTGCCCGGCGGAACGGCGCGCCGGGAGGAGGGCAGACTCAGTCCCGTAGCCGTCAAGATGGCGGGGAGGAATCCTCGACCCGAGCTCGTCCGGCACATCGAACGGCGTCTCGGGCTGGACAGACCCGTCTATGTGCAGTTCGCGCGTTATATCGCAAACGCGGCGCAACTCGACTTCGGGTATTCCTACCATTCCAACCAACCGGTTAGAGCAGCGGTCCTGCACCGGCTCCCTGCGACGATCAGTCTTGCGGCGGGTGCATCGATTGTGTGGTTGGTAGTGGGGGTGGCGCTCGGCGTTGTGTCTGCGCTAAAACGCCGATCAATTTGGGACCGCGGGTCCATGCTGCTGGCTCTGATAGGCGTGTCCCTTCCAACCTTCTGGCTGGGCCTGATGGCCGTCTTCTACTTCGACTCGCGTCTCGGGGTCTATTCCGTGGGTGAGTACGCGCCCATTACTGAGGACTTCGGTAAGTGGCTTTCGTCGATGTGGCTGCCGTGGCTCGTTCTGGCCGTAGTGTCGGCGGCGTTCTACACCAGAATGGTTCGAGGAAACCTGCTCGAGGTCCAGGGGGAGGATTACATCCGCACCGCCCGGGCGAAGGGCCTGAAGGAGCGCTCGGTCGTCCGCCATGCTCTTCGGAGCGCGTTGACGCCGGTCGTGACGATGTATGGGCTCGACCTGGGGATCCTTCTTGGGGGTGCCGTCATCACAGAGCGGATCTTCAACATTCCCGGAATCGGGTCACAGGCCGTCAACTCAATCCAGAATTCCGATCTCCCGATCGTGCTCGGAATCACGATCGTGGCGGCGTTCTTCGTCATTATTGCCAACCTGCTTGTCGACATCGTCTACGCAGGGCTGGACCCCAGGGTTAGGTACTCCTGATCGAGCAACATCTTCCCGTTCCAGGACTTATGCTCAGCAGCTAGATGACAACCGAGACCCTGCTCGAAATCAAGGATCTTCACGTCCACTTCCCTACTCCCGATGGGCTCGTCAAGGCTGTAGACGGGGTCACATACTCCGTCCACCGGCGGGAGACCTTCGGCGTCGTCGGCGAGTCCGGATCGGGTAAGAGCGTCACTCAGTTGACGGCGCTCGGTCTGATCGATCGCAAGAGTGCGATCGTTTCGGGTGAAGTCCTATTCAAGGGCCACGACCTCCTCAAACTCAGTCACGAGCAGATCAGGAAGGTCCGCGGCAAGGAACTAGCTATGGTCTTCCAGGATCCCTTCGCATGCCTGCATCCGTTCTACAGGGTGGGCGACCAGATCGTGGAAGCGATCCTGTGTCACGACAAGGTGCCCAAGAAGCAGGCCCAGGACAGGACCATCGAGCTGCTCGCGGCGGTCGGCATTCCCCGCCCCAGGGATCGTTTTCGCGACTTCCCGCATCAATACTCAGGTGGTATGAGGCAGCGCGCGATGATCGCGATGGCCTTGGCTCACAATCCGGATCTACTGATTGCCGACGAGCCAACGACTGCGCTGGATGTAACGGTGCAGGCACAGATCCTTGAATTGATTGATCGCATCAAGGATGAGTTCAACATCGGCGTGATCCTCATCACCCACGACCTTGGAGTCATCGCGGACGTCGCGCAGACGGTGATGGTGATGTACGCCGGCAGAGCAGTTGAGGTTGGTGCTCGCGATGAGCTGTTCCGGAATCCGCAGCACCCGTACACCTGGGGACTCCTCGAATCGATTCCTCACGTGGATCAGAAGGGCACGCGGTTGATTCCCATCGAGGGTTCGCCCCCGTCTCTCATCAACCGACCTGCGGGTTGTGCGTTTCACCCGCGATGCCCGCACCGTTTCGGACAATGCAACAAGGAAGTGCCTGAGCTCAAGGAACGAGGCGGTGGGCACCCAGATGCCTGCTACCTGGGTGCGGATGACAAGAAGCGGCTGTGGTCAGAACGTGAGGCCCGGAGGACGAGGGCCGCCGTATGAGTGATCTTCGGACGCCTCCCACCGCACGGGTCAGATCGGGCAAGACGGTCGGCGAGCCTCTGGTCGCAGTTGAGAATCTCACCAAGTACTTCCCAATCACAAAGGGCATCATCCTTCAGAAGGAAGTTGCGCGCGTCCACGCCGTTGAGGACGTTACGTTCACGATCTATCCGGGAGAGACGCTCGGACTTGTCGGTGAGTCGGGATGCGGCAAATCCACGACGGCGCGGCTCATAACAAAGCTCCTGGAGCCCACCGAAGGAAGAATCTTCTTCGAGGGCAAAGAGATCAGCGGGTACAGCCGCAAGCAAATGAGGCCGCTGCGCCGCGAGATGCAGATGATCTTTCAGGACCCGTACGCGTCACTGAATCCGAGGCAGACGGTGGGTTCCATCATCGGCGCGCCATATCGGATTCACAAGACCGAGCGCGAAGTCAAGTCGAGTGTCCAAGGATTGATGGACCGTGTCGGTCTCAATCCGGAGCACTACAACCGATACCCACACGAGTTCTCGGGCGGGCAGAGACAGCGCATCGGTGTGGCTCGGGCCCTCGCTCTGCGCCCGAAAGTGATCATCTGCGACGAACCCGTCTCCGCCCTCGATGTCTCGATCCAGGCACAGATCCTCAATCTCCTAGAAGATCTTCAGGACGAGTTCCACCTCACGTACCTCTTCATTTCTCACGACCTCGGAGTCGTTCGGCATATCTCCGACCGCATCGCCGTCATGTATCTGGGGCGTGTTGTCGAGATTGCTGAGGCAGACAAGCTTTACGATTCGCCCCACCATCCGTACACCGCTGCCCTCCTGTCGGCGGTCCCTAAGGGCCATTCTTCGGTGGACACATCGGCCCGCGTCGTTCTCGAGGGGGACGTACCTTCGCCCATCGATCCACCATCCGGATGCCCGTTCCATCCCCGATGTCCAAAGGCAAAACAGGTAGGGGGTCCCGAAGACGGTCTGCCGGCCGATTGTGTAGGAGAGACGCCGCCTTTGGGTGAGGTTTCTACCAACCACCTGGCTGCTTGCTGGCATCCGGTCAAGGAAGGCGAACGTCTGCACCGCGCCGCCCACGTCTAGCATGACGTTCTCCATTGCCGCGTGGGATCCGACTCCAGAATCGGGGCCCGAATGGGGCGTAGCGGTGGCATCAAAGTTCCTGTCCGTAGGCGCGGCCGTTCCGTGGGTCGAGGCGAACGCCGGAGCAATCGCCACTCAGGCCATGGCCAATCTCGCGTACGGCCCCCACGGACTGCGGCGACTCGCAGCTGGGGCCGCCGCACGTTCGGTAGTGGCCGCGCTCACGGTTGACGATCCCCACGCCCAGCACCGGCAGCTGGGGATCGTGGATGCTCGGGGCGGCGCCGAAACCTTTACCGGAACGGAGTGTTTCGACTGGGCCGGCGGTTTAGCGGGCGACGGATTCTGCTGCCAGGGGAACATCCTCACCGGCCCCGAAGTGGTCGAGGCAATGAAGGAGGGTTTTGAGGGCACCGGGGGTGAGCTTGCCGTACG